>NZ_JBILYB010000298.1:0-3332 GCF_044378005.1 Prosthecobacter sp. | reverse complement strand
CCGAAGCGCATCGGCTTTCGGTTTCTGTTTTCTTTCCTCCTGCTCGCCATCCTCGAGCCGTTTGGTTTGTTCGGGCAACTGACGGGCCTCAGCCGGATCGGCGGGCAATGGGAGCGCTTGGTGAAGTGGATCGGGCAGCAGGTCTTCCAGGTGAAGATCACGGTGCTGCCAAATGGCAGCGGTGATACCACCTTCAACTACGTCGAGCTTGCTTGCTGGGTGGGCCTGTCTGTCGGCATCACAGTGCTGTGGACACTGCTGGATCGGAAACGCGCAGCCTACGTTTACCTGAACGAACTGCTGCGCCTGGTGGTGCGCGGCTATCTGGCGCTGACGTTGCTTAGCTATGGCATCAACAAGCTGGTGCCCATTCAGTTCGGTTCACTGCGATTGGCGGAGATGCTACAGCCCATCGGCGAGCAATCTCCCATGGGTCTGCTATGGCGCTTCATGGCCGCGTCTCCGGCTTATACGATGTTCACCGGATTCGCCGAGGTATTGTCCGCCTGCCTGTTGCTGTTTCGTCGCACCACGATGCTCGGTGCCCTGATCTGTGCGGGCGTGATGGCACATGTGGTGGTTCTAAACTTCTGCTACGATGTGCCCGTAAAGCTGTTCTCATCGAGACTGTTCCTGCTTAGTTTGCTATTGCTCGCACCTGATTTGAAGCGCCTGTGGCACTTCTTCATCCTGCATCAACCCGTCGAAGAGAAGATCTTTCCACCGCACTTTAAGTCTCGTGGGGCCAATACTGCGGCACTGGTTTCAAAAGTTGTCGTGCTTGTGCTCTACGTGACGATGGTGATTCTCAACACCACGCCAATGTGGCTGCCAAAACTAACAGGTGCGCCCAAAGCACCGCTGCATGGCATCTGGCTCGTTGATGAGTTCAAACGCGAAGCTCAAGTGCTTCCGCCCCTCTCCACGGACAAGCAAAGATGGAATCACCTCATCATCGAGGGCGTCCAATTTCCAGGCAGCGATGCAAGCATTATCGGAGTCATCACGCCGATGGCGGAGCTTTCCAAGGCTCGCTGGCAGCAATGCAAAATCGATGAAACCAAACACACCCTCACCCTCACGGCCTTCGACAAAAAGAAGGACCCGCCACCCTCCGCCGTGCTGACCTTCGCGCGCCCCAAGCCAGATCAACTCGTGCTCACCGGCACGAGCGATGGCAAACCCGTGGAAGTAAAACTGCACCGCATTCCCGACACCAAGTTCCCGCTCATCTCGCGTGGCTTCCATTGGATCAATGAATATCCGTTCTCACGTTGAAAGCACACCATACATCTCAATCGCTCACTGAAAAATTCGCCATCATCCACGAACTCTGGCGGCCATGGCGAGCCGGGGTCAGGGGGGAGCTTCGGCGTGGCGTTTTTCGCACGGATCGGCAGTGCGAAAATGAGGTCTCTGGAGGAATGGGATATGTCGGCGATGAGTCTCGAAAAAAAGTAGCATGAAACACACACTCCCCCTCTTCACCGCCCTGCTGCTCGCGCCACTCGCCGCGCTGCATTCCGCCGATCCGCCGGACACGAACTACGACGAGTCGAAAGTGCCCTCCTACACGTTGCCGGAGGCCCTCGTGTGTTTTGATGGGCAGGCGGTCGAAGATACGAAAAGGTGGCGGGAAAAGCGTCGGTCGGAGATCCTGCGCGCCTTCGCTGAGAACGTCTATGGCCGGATGCCAGAACTGAAGATGGAGCCTCGATACGAGATCACCGAAACGGACGCCCACGCGCTCGGCGGCCTCGCGACACGACAGCAGGTGACGATCCGTCTCTTCCCGGAGGCCGATGCGCCTCGGATGGACCTGTTGCTGCTCATCCCTAACGCCATCGCGAAGCCCGTGCCCGCCTTTCTCAGCCTCAACTACGGCAATCAAGGCGTTCATGACGATCCCGCCATCAGACCCTCGCGCGACACGAAGACCCAACGCGGCGAGAACGCCAGTCGCTGGCCGGTGGAGATGATTTTGAAACGCGGCTACGCGCTCGTGACCTTCGCGGGTGCGGACGTCGAGCAGGACAAACATGGCTCCGGCACCTTTGGGAAGCCGGACGCGTGGCGGCAGGGCGTGCGTGGATATGCGCTGCGCCAAGCAGGCCGCGCCGAACGCGCGGAGGACGACTGGGGCACCCTCGGCGCGTGGGCCTGGGGCTTGAGCCGCGCCTTGGATTATCTTGAAACCGTCGGCTCAATCGACGCAAAGAAGGTGGCGGTGATCGGCCACTCGCGCACCGGCAAGACCGCGCTGTGGGCGGCGGCGCAGGATGAACGCTTTGCCATCGCCATCTCGAACAACTCCGGTGCTGGCGGGGCGGCATTGGCCCGGCGGATTTTCGGCGAGGCGGTGACTCATTCGCCGGAGATCTGGTTCTGCCGGAACTACCGCCGGTTTGCCGGCAACGAAGCCGCGCTGCCCGTGGACCAGCACGAACTCATCGCCCTGATCGCCCCCCGCCCAGTCTATGTCGCCAGCGCCACCGAAGACCGCTGGGCGGACCCACGCGGCGAGTTTCTGTCCGCGCTGCATGCGGAGCCGGTTTATCGCCTGTTCGGTCTGCACGGCCTCGACGTGTCGGAAATGCCGGCTCCAGAGAGGCCCGTGGGTGATTCGGTCGGTTATCATCTGCGCAGCGGCCCACACGACATCACCAGTTACGACTGGCAGCAATATCTCAACTTCACCGACCGCCACTTCAAGACCCACTCCGGAACCAAGTAAATCCGATGCAACCCGCTCTCCCCTTACTCACCGCCCTGCTCACAGCCCTGCTGCTCGCACCGCTGGCCGCGCTGCGCAGTGCGGAGCCACCGCTCGTGCTCATCCTTTCTGGCCAGTCGAACATGGTAGGCGTTGGCCAGGCTGGTCAACTTTCCCCGGAGTGGCGCACACCGCCTGCGAATGTCACTCTCATGAACTGGGGCCGTCCGCAGCCGCTCGCCAGCGGCAGGATTGGTTCAGAGGTCACGCTGGCACACGCCTTGGCGCGCGCCATGCCCGGGCGCCAGATCGTGCTCTTCAAGGCCGCGCACGGCGGCACTTCACAACTGGTCTGGCAAGCTGAGCATGACCGCGCTCGCATCGACCGCTTGAACCTCGGCCACGACCAGCGCGCCGGACATGCCTACGCTCAGCTTGTCGCCGCGTGGAAGACGGCTTTTCCCGGCGGCGACATCAAACCGGCCGCCCTCCTCTGGATGCAGGGCGAGTCCGACGCCCGTGTGCCCGAGCTGGCGAAAGAATACCAGCAACACCTCACCAACCTCATCTCCTCACTCCGGCGCGATCTCGATGCGCCGCAAATGAAAGTTGTCATCGC
>NZ_JBILYB010000155.1:0-13780 GCF_044378005.1 Prosthecobacter sp. | reverse complement strand
ACCCCCACGACACAGGCCGCCACACCCGGCCCCAGCAACAACGACAGCGGCCTCTCCGCCCTGAACCTGGCCTCCGGAAATTTGGTGTATTACAAAAAACTGGTCAAAACCCAGACCTTCGTCACCCCGCCCATCGGCAACGGCCTGCCCGCCAATCCACCCTTCACCGCCGAGTTCGATATTCAGGTCGGCGCGACGTATAGCGTCTCCGTCCAGGCCGTGCGTGGCAGCATCGCCGGAGGTCAAGGCCGAGGACCGGCCAGCGCCTGGTATGACTTCACCTGGGAGCCCGCACCGCCGGAACCCGCCGTACCCTGGCCCAAGCGCCCGCAGACCGAGGTCACACTCGCCCCAGGCATCGAGGCCGCCGAGCTCGACCCCGTGCTGTGGCCTGCCGAGCTGAACGGCACGCGGCCCGTGGGTGTGCGGATCGCTTCGATCCTGGATGCGAATCCAAACGATGAGCTCTTTGAGCAAGGCGGGGCCTACATCTTCGCCCCCACGCCCGGCAGCACTAACTTTAACCGCCATGACCCCAACGCCCATGTCCTGGCACCCATCGGCAACAAAACCACCCAGGTCCTGGGCGTGGTCATGTACCGGCAGCAAGTCGCCAACACCCTCTTCCCCATGGTCGCGGGAGACACCCTTCAGGTCTCGCCATTGGTGAAAAAAATCGCCTGGGCAGCCACCACCTACGCGGGTCGCACGGGTGCCCTCCTGGCGGACCCCTTCTTTGCCATTCAAACCGCCGGCTCCCCCATCCCCACCCCGCACCTCTGGCTGCTCGATACCCAGGGCGTGGTCGAAGGTGCCCGCTACCACTACTACCTCGTCTGCTTCGGCAAAGATGGCGAGATCACCCAAACCATCGACGCCGGTTTCTACGGCCCGAACTGAAGCCTCACACGCCATGAAACCCTTCCTCACCTGCCTTTTCCTGGCCTGCACCGTCACCGCCAGTGCCGCGCCAGATTGGATCACCGAAACAGCGCACGAATTCATCACCACGGGCCGCTTTCAGACACCGTCCGATGGCACGGATCTCCTCGTCGTCGACAAAGCCACCGGCCTCGCCCGCCTGGGGCTGAAAAACGGAGCCTCCTTGACCTGGACGGAGCTGCCCACCGGCATGTCTGCCATCACCGGCCTCACCACCCTGCGGAGCGGCACCGTGGACGCCATCGCCACCAGCTCCGCCGCCTGGAATGCCGTCCAGCTCGTCAGCCCCGGCGGCAGCCCGCAGACGCTCAGCAGCCCCGTCGTCGGCCCACACGCCCTCGTCCGCCTTTCCACCGGGCATGTTGCTGGAGCAGTCGTGGAAGATGTCATCACCCTCGGCAGTCTTGGTGATGCGCCTGATCCGCATCAGCTCGCCGCGCTCGCTGTGTCTGGAGCCACACTTTTCAACACGCCAGTGCTCGATCTGCCAGTCGGCGCACAATTCATCCCGCTCAGCCCCGCCACCGGCCTGCCCGTGCTCGTCAGCACTCGCGGCGGCACCTTGCGCGTGGATCGAATGGATCGCAGTGGCATCATCGCTGGCGGTTTCGACGTCACCGGCCCGCATCCCGCCGGCGTCCACTGGACCGCTGTGCCGGGCGAGCTTTTTTCCATCGCCAAAACCAGCCTCACCCTCACCCAACACCGCATCGTCAGCAGCGCGGGCGCACCCGGATTCACCCTGCCCACCAGCGTCGCGCAGACCACCACCTTCACCATGCCCGAGCAAGCCGTCGGCCTGGATGCCGTCCCATTCACCGATCCGGCCTATCCCGCGTTGCGCTGCCTCGTCGCCATCCGTTTCGCCTCCGCACCGAACGAAGTGCATCTCTACCGCCTGCTGGATGCGCCCACCCCCTCCGCCGAAGAACTCATGACCCTCACAATGCCCCCCGGCGAAGACTTCGCCGGACTCACCACTGCGGGTGACGATTTCCAGCTCCTCAGCGGCCCCGGCGGCCGGGTAAAGACCTGGCAGCGCTACGCCCAGCCCGGCCCCGGCCAGCTCCCTGTCGTCGTCGCCTCCGGCACCCTCCCGCCACTGCGCACCCGCGCCGCCAGCCCAAACATTTTCATCTTCAATGCCGACCCCTTCACCGCCAGCAGCGCCGTGCTCATCGCCAGCCAGAGCCGCCTGAACTGGACCACCCTCACCAGCCTCGTTTCCCAGGGCGAAACCGATGGCGGCACCGCCAGCGGTCTTGGTGGGGCGCAAAACATCACTCTCACCGGCCCGCCAGGCTTCGCGCTCGGCAATCAACTGCTCGCCGGGGCCTGCCTCGCCGGATTCGGCCCGGTGGCCGCCGTGCCTCGTCCCAGCCTCCTATTCTCCCCCCCCGCTGGAGCTTACGCCGCGCTCGAAGTTGGAGCCTCCTTCAAAGTCAGCCTCAGCACCGCCTCGCCCACCGCCAGCATCCATTACCGCCTTCCAGGCAGCACGGCATGGTCCACCTACAGTGCCGCATCCCCACCCGCGCTCACCGCCAGCGGCAGCCTCACCGCCTACAGCATCGAACCCGCCACCGGCGCACGCTCCCCGCTCGTCTCCGCCGCCTACACCTTTGCCGCGCTGCCCCCCGTCACACCCGCCGCCGCCGTCGATGCCAATTTAAACGGCCTCAGCGATGCCTGGGAACGTGCCTTCGGCATCAACAATCCCAACACCGATGACGATGGCGACGGCTTCAATGCCATCACCGAGCAAAACTACGGCACTGATCCCCTTGATGCTGGCAGCCATCCCGCAGGCGGCAGCGCTCCCGAGGCCGAGATCGCCGCTGCCACCGTCCAGGCAGGTGAAATCACCCTCGCATGGCCAGACGGACTCGTCGGGTACATCCTCGAAAGCAGCCCCGATCTGCTAAACTGGACCCCCGTGAATCCCCAGCCCATCGACAACACCTGGAGCGAACCCATCACCGGCCCGCGTGAGTTTTATCGCCTGCGGAAGCTGTAGCCTTCAAAGTCCCAACGCTGCTGCCAGTGCCAGCATCTCTTCTTTGACCATGCTGTCATCACGCAAGCCTGCGGCCACCTCCTCGCGCACCATCGCTCGATAATCCGCGCGTAGCCGATGCACCGCCACGGCCACACTGCGGGCAGCAATGCCCATTTTTTCACCCGCTGTCTCGTAATCACCTGCTGAGGGATCTCGCGACAAAAACGGGCTCAATGTGGCAAACACCTTGGCCTTGCCCGTGCTCTCGCATTCCTCGCGCAGACGGATCAAAGCCGCTTCCATCACCGCATGAGCCCAGCGCTTCTCAAACAAGGTCTCCGGCGTTTCCGCCGTGCTCGGCTCCGCCCCAAACCAGCTCTCCGCCTGCGCCAGATCCAGCGGCACGGGGCTTTCACCGCCGCCGCGCTTCTGCGCCACCTCACGGCGATGCTGCTTGATGAGGAAGTTCTTCAAAACCGTGACCAGGAGCGTGCTAAAGCGCGCCTCCCGCCGCTCTACCTGGGCCAGCCAGTCCTGCTCGATCAGTTTCGCAAAAAACGCCTGCGTCAGATCACTCGCATCCTCCGCCGACTCCCCGCGTCGCCTGATGAAAGCGTACACCGGATACCAATATGTCCGGCAGAGATGTTCCCACGCGGCATCTCTTTTTGATGACTCAGATGCACCCCCCATGAGTGTCCAGCGAGTCGTCTGGAACTGCGGGGAATGAGATGTCTGGCCTGTGGGATGCATCATGCCTTGCGGCCAAGAATACGGTCCATGGAGTCCGATGTCTGATATATCAGCGCCTCGGGATAATGGGCATACGGGTGGAAGTACTCGAAGGTCAGGAAGCCCTTGTAGCCAGTGTCGGCGAGCGCGTCGGTGACGGCGGGCCAGTTCGTGGTGCCGTCGAGCAGCGGGCGGAAGGTTTCGAGGCTGAAGTCGGTGCCTTTTTTGGTGAACTCCTTCAGGTGGACGTTCTTCGTGCGGCTGCCGAGCACCTTCGCCCAGTGCTCCGGGAACTGGAACATGCTGATGTTTCCCGTGTCGAAATGCACGCGCACGTGCTCGCTGTGGAAACTGTCCACAAAGGCGTTCATCTCCATCGGTGTCATGAGGTAGCCGTTGAAGAAGATGTTTTCGATGTTGAGGCAGACTTTCAGTTTTTCCGCCTGCTTCGCGAGCTGCCCAACGGCTTCGCGGGCACGTTGATCGCACACATCATTCGCCACCGGCTCGTGATCCGTGCGCCACGGGATGTGAACGGCTCCAGGGACGACGAGCACGTTTTCGACACCGAGGTCATGCGCACACTGCGCGATCTTTCCGGCGAGTTCCATGCCTTGAGCGCGTTTCGCGGGATCATTGCTCGTCAGCGGATACGGCCAGAAGAGGAAGGAGCACAACCCGCTGATCTGGATGCCGATCTCGTCGGCCATCTTGCGAATTTTGACATAGTCCGCCGTGCCGTGTTTCGGCGAGAGATCGTTATCGAGGTCGTAGTTCAGCTCGATGCCGTCAAAGCCAGCGTCTTTGGCGAGCTGCAGGCACTCGCGCAGCGTCATGCGCTCGGGATACGGGAAGGCCCAGAGGTTGATCGACTTGAGCATGTCGTATTTCTTCGTCGATCCACGTCGTGCATCAGGCGCAGCAACCGGAGCGGCTTTTGCAGGCTCAAACGCGAGCGAGCTGAGCCCGATGGAGGCGATGGTGGCCTTCAGGGCGTCACGGCGGGAGAGGGGATCGGTGGGCGGGCTCATACTGCGATGCAATCAGAGCCGGGGGGATTGAGCAAGCGCGTTTCGGCTGCATTCAGGGATTGCCAAGCATTGGCGAGTCGGAACAATGGCGGGCGATGAAACACCTTTTGCTTCTTCTTTTGCCCGTCTTGCAAGCTGCCGCCGAATCGGGTGCTCCCGTCGGCAAGTTTCAGCAGCTTGATCCCTCGATCCCCACCCCCTCGGCGCAGCGCATTGCATCCGGAGCACCGGGGACAGGTTATTGGCAGAACCGGGCGGACTACGACATCAACGTGGAGCTGGATGATGTGAAGCGCACGATCACGGCGGAGGCGACCGTGACGTATCACAATGCCTCGCCGGATGCGCTGGAGTATCTGTGGGTGCAGCTCGATCAGAATTATCTGTCTCACAATGCGGACTCGCGGGCCGCGCCGAACACGAAGCGCGGGATTGATCCGGATAAGATCACCTACTCGGCGCTCGACCGGCTGCTGGCCTACGAGGACTACGATGGTGAGATGAAGATCAGCAAGCTGACGGACACAAAGGGTGCGGTGCTGCCGCATTCGATCGTGAAGACCATGCTGCGGCTCGATCTGCCGGAGCCGCTGGCCGCTGGAGCCGACTTTGTGTTCAAGATCGCGTGGAGCTACCCGATCAATGACTGCAAGCGCGTCAATGCGCGCACGGGCTACGAGTTCTTCAAGGAGGACGGCAACTGCATCTACACCATCGCGCAGTGGTTCCCGCGCATGGCGGCCTACACGGACTACGCGGGTTGGATCAACAAGCAGTTCCTCGGCACGGGCGAGTTCACGCTCGAGTTCGGCAACTACACCGTGCGCCTCACCGTGCCAGATGATCATCTCGTGGCCGCGACGGGTGCTTTGCAGAATGCGGAGGCCGTTTTGACCGAAACACAACGCGAGCGGCTCAAGAAGGCGCAGGGAGAGACGAAGAAGCCGATCTTCATCGTCACGCCGGAGGAAGCGAAGGCGGCGGAAAAAGGCAAACCGAAGGGCAAGAAGACCTGGGTGTTTCAGGCGGACAATGTGCGTGACTTTGCCTTCGCCTCGTCGCGCAAATTCATCTGGGACGCGATGGCGGTGGAAGGTGCGACACATCCACCGACGCCTGAGCGCAAGGGCGGCATCGCGGACCGCATGTTCCGTCCGCCGGTTATGGCGATGTCACTTTACCCGAAGGAAGGCATGCCGCTGTGGGACAAGTATTCGACGCATGCCATCGCGCACACGATCCAGGTGTATTCGAAGTACACGTTCGCGTATCCGTATCCTGTCGCATGGTCGGTGAACGGGCCGGTGGGTGGCATGGAATACCCGATGATCTGCTTCAACGGTCCACGCCCAGAGAAGGATGGCACCTACCCCGAGCGCACGAAGTATGCGCTCATCGGCGTGGTGATTCACGAAGTCGGGCACAACTACTTCCCCATGATCGTGAACAGCGACGAACGGCAGTGGACGTGGATGGACGAGGGGCTGAATTCGTTCGTGGAATACCTCACGGAGGAGGAATGGGAGAACGACTGGAAGCATCGGCGTGATGAGCGAGGCATGGTGGACTACATGCGACTTACCGACCGCGTGCCGGTGATGACGAACAGCGAGTCCATCGCCGACCTCGGCCCGAACGCCTACGGCCAACCCACCGCCGCGCTGAACCTACTGCGCGAGCACATCCTTGGTCGGGAGGCCTTCGATCACGCCTTCAAAACCTATGCGCGGCGCTGGATGTTCAAGCGGCCTACGCCGAGCGACTTTTTCCGTACGATGGAGGATGCGAGCGGTGTCGATCTCGACTGGTTCTGGCGCGGCTGGTTTTACAGCGTCGATCATGTCGATGTCTCGATTGATGAAGTGAAGTGGCTGCAACTCGACACGCGCGATCCAGCCATCGAGAAGCCCAAGAAGAAGCAGGAGAAGGAAGATCTGCCGAAGACGCTGACGAAGGAGCGCAACTACCCGCTTTCCAAGCGCGTGGACCGGTTCCCTGAGCTGAAGGACTTCTACGACAGCTTCGATGAAGCCACCGTGCTGCCGAGCGAGAAGAAGAAGTTCGAATCGCTCATCAAGGAACTCAACGAGGCGGAGATCGATCCCAAGCTGCTGCAGACGAAGCACAACTTCTACGCCATCGAACTGAGCAACGTCGGGGGGCTTGTGACACCGGTGATGTTGAAGATCGACTACACCGACGGCAGCACGGAGGAGATGAAGCTGCCCGCCGAGATCTGGCGCTTCAATACGGAAAAAGCCTCCAAGCTCCTGTTCACGAAGAAGGAGCTGAAGTCGGTCACCTTCGACCCGCGCCATGAACTTGTGGACACCGATGTGGAGAACAACTTCTGGCCCCGCCGTCCCGTGAAGAGCAAGTTCCAGCTCTACAAAGACGAGAAGGCCCCGAACCCGATGCGTGAGCTAACGAAGCCGGAGAAGAAGAACGACGCAAAGAAGTCAGATGAGAAGAAGTAGCCTCATTACATCCCTCGCGGTCTTTTTGCTCGTTCCGTGCCTGCACGCGCACTCGATCCATCAATCCACCGCCGAGGCGGAATACAATCCGACGACGAAGAAGCTCGAAGTCAGCCTCACGGTTTTCATCGACGACCTTGAACTGGCCTTGATGCGGCAGTCGGAGCGGTTGATGTCCATCGACAAAACGCCCGCCGCCGAGTTTGATGCTCAAATCCAAGCCTACCTCGCCAAGACCTTTGTGGTGACAGATGCAGCGGGCAAAGTGGCAAAGATCGAGTGGGTGGGACGTGAGTTGGCGCAGGCCGGTGATCCCGCAGTGATGCTGCACTTCGAGATTCCTATCGTGGGGGAACTCGCTACATCCACGCTAAGACACGCCGTGCTGTGCGACCTTTTCAAAGACCAGCTCAACCTACTGCTGGTGAGCGCAGGCACGCGGAAAGAGCAGCTCAAATTCACCGCCAATGACCCGATGAAGCCGTTGGTTATGCCGCCGCCCCCGCGCCGATCGTGATGCGCTTTTCAGGAATGGGGGACTCGATGATGCCTTCAGCGGTTTCCTGTTTCAGACGAAGCTGTCCGCAGGCGGCGGCGATGTCGTGCCCCTTCTCCCTGCGCAGGGTGGCAGTGACTCCGGCGGCGGTGAGCACGGCATGGAAAGCATCCTGCTGTGCTTCGCTCGGGCGTTCCCAGGCAAGACCATCGACGGTGTTGTAGGGGATGAGATTGACCTTGGCGTGGATGGATCGTGCCCGTTTGGCCAGGAGGTTAGCCTGAGAGATCATGTCGTTCACGTCCTTGATGAGGATGTACTCGAGCGTGATGTGCTGCTTGCGCTTGGAGCGCCAGTATTGCAGCGCGTCGAAAAGCTCGGCGAGATCGTGCTTTTGATTCACCGGCATGATACGGCTGCGGACTTCGTCGCTGGCACCGTGCAGGGAGATGGCGAGCCGGATCTGCATCGGAAAGTCCGCCAGCTTGCGGATCTGCGGCGCGAGACCGCTGGTGCTCACCGTCATGTGCCGCGCACCGATGCCGATGCCCCATTCGGCATTCAGGATTTCGATGGCCCGGGTCATGTTGGAGTAGTTCGCCAGTGGCTCGCCCATGCCCATGAAGACGAGATTGTCCACACGCTCACCGGCATAAGCCTCGACCTGCACGATCTGCTCGACGATCTCCGCCGCTGTGAGATTGCGGGTAAAGCCCGCGAGTCCGCTGGCGCAGAATTTGCAGTCGTAGGCGCAGCCGACCTGGCTGGAAACGCAGAGCGTGCGGCGGTCGGAATCACCGCCGTAGAGCGCGGGATTCGCCGGGATGAGCACGGTCTCGACGTAGCGCCCGTCGTTGAGCTTGAGCAAAAACTTCCGCGTCGTGTCCTCGGAGCCGGTGACCTTGGCGATGGTCATGCAGCGCGTGACATAGCGCTCCGCCAGAGCCTGCCGCAGCGGTTTGGAGAGGCTGGACATGGCCTCGATGGTCGGGGCACGCTTGGCGTAGGTCCACTCGATGATCTGCTTCGCCCTGAAGGCGGGCTCACCCAGGCTGGACACAAGCTCGGCCACTTCCTCGGGTTTGAGGCCGAGGAGAGAGGGCAGGGCGCGCGGCGGCGTGATGGGGGGAGTCATTGAGCCTGCGGAGTCAGTCGGCGTGGAAGCCGCGCACGGTCTCTTTCACCAGTGGGACGTTGTTCTTGTCGCGGATGAAGATGACTTTGCGCTCGTGGTAGTAGTTCGTGGTGCCCTGGGGCAGCGCGAAGAGCCACTCGGAGTCGTTGTCCCGGCGCTCGAAGGGCACACCCACGAGTTGGAAGACCTGGTCACCTCTCATGTTGGGCTTGATGCGTGCGAAGTTCCGGTCCGAGTACTTCAGCGAATAGCGCGTCTTGGATTGAAGGAAGTGGCTGGTGGCCTCCACGGCCTCGCTCATGGGATAGCCGAAACTGAAGATGTAATAGGCCAGGATCAGCGCGGGGAGTCCGACGAGGGCCAGCGGGGTGAAGAGATACCAGTTCTTTTTGAGCATGGGAGTGGGCAGTTGGCCCGGAGAGTCCCGCAGAGGCCGCCCGCCCGCAAGGTCAATTCATGGGGCCACCTGCCGGGAAAGCGTGTTACCAGGGCCACTTACCGCGCGTTTGGCTGGCAGTGTGTCTCGTCCTCCCCATAAACTCCGCCCATCGTGATGCCCGAATGTTTCGATGTGCAGGACTGCCTTCAGCGCGTGCGCGCTGGGGATATGTCATCGGCGCAGGTGCTCATCGAGCATCTGCACCCGCTCGTGCGGCGCTGGGTGCGCAATCATCTGCCGCGCCGCGAGAGCGAGGAAGATCTGATGCAGGAGGTCTTTCTCAAGCTGCTGCAAAAGCTCGACAGCTACCAGCCGCGTGCCGGCGTGCCCTTCGAGCACTGGGTGAGCCGCCTCACCGTCCGCACTTGCCTCGATGCCCTGCGCGCCGAGAAAGCACGGCCCGAGTGGCGCATGGCCGATCTGAGCGATGGGGAGACCGAATGGCTCGATCATCTGCTGCATCGTCAGGCCGACCTACCCCCCACACCGGATCGCGAGGCGAAGGCCATCGTCACCCGCTTGCTCGCCCAGCTTTCCCCACCCGACCGGCTCGTGCTCACGCTGCTCGACCTGGAGGAAAAGAGCACGCAGGAGATTGCTCAACTCACGGGCTGGACCCGACCCATGGTGAAAATGCGAGCCATGCGGGCGCGGCGAAAGCTGCGGGACATCGCGCAGGAAATGAACCTCAATGCATGAACTCATGAACGACTTCGACCAACGCTGGCAAACCGCCGCCCAAGCCGCCCGCCGTGTCGCGGAAGAGCCAGTCGAGCTGCCCTTCCGCTTCACCACGCGCGTGCTGGCCCGTTTTGAAAACACACCCGTCGAGCCCTGGCTGGATCTGCTCACCGCGCTCGGGCTGCGTGCCGTGCTGACTTCGGCCATTCTTTTCATCGCCAGTGCGGCGCTCGTCGCGTGGCAGGTGGACTTCGTTTCGCTGGCTCCTTCGTGGGTCGATGCGCCGCTTTCCCCTCAACTCCTGCTGCCATGATGATCTCACGACGCTTCAAAGCCGGCTGCCTCATGACCCTGCTCATCGGCTTCTGCCTCGGCATCGGTTTCGTCTTCGGCATCCTGGCGCATCAGGCCTGGAAAAAGAAGACCGAGCAGCCCGAGTTCATGAAGTGGGCTGCCATGAATCACCTAAAAAAGCTCGAACCTACGACCGAGCAACTCCCGAAACTCGAAGCCAAGGTCGATGCCACCATCGCCGAACTCATGACCTTCAAAGTCCAGGCCCTGCGCAGCATCTGGGACATCCTCGAACGCACGACCTCCGAGATCGATCAGGACCTCACGCCTGAGCAAAAGGAAGAGTGGTCCCGCATCAAACCGCAGCGGCCTGAAGAGGTGAAGTAACCTTCTTGGGGGAGCAGACTCAAGGTATGTCAGGGACCGTAAAGTGAACGATCTGGCCCGAGCCTTCCACGGTCACCGTCCACTCGCCTGGAGTCTTGGCAGGGCAGGGGGTCGAGGTTTTGTAGTCGTAGGGGGCGAGTTTGATCCGTGTGTGGATCGGTTCGCCGCTGGGTGGTTGCCAGACGAGGGAGAAGTCGTGTGGCTTGCCATCGGCGATCCACACGGTGTGGGCCGTTGGTGGACTGCCAGAGATGGTCAGGCTCTTGAGCCCGTAGCTGCGGACATCGCCTGGCTTTAAGGAGGGGGTGGTGAAACCATTGAACCTGGCGGTGCAGGCGGCATCAGTGCGCAGATACCAGCGCTCGCACTGGCCGCTGAAGCGGGTGACTAGATCAGGATGTGCAGCGGCGAGGTCGCGCCGCTCGGCGGGGTCGGTGCTCAGGTCGTAGAGCTGAGCCTGACGCTCGCGGATGGTCTCGATGAATTTCCACCGTCCATCGCGCAGGCCCCATTGCTCGGGGAAGACGTTTTTAGAAAAGAACACCGCGCGGCCTGGAAGATCGCGGGTCAGCAGATCCAGGCCGGGTGTTGTCACTTCGACTCCGGCCAGCGCTGCGAGCGTGGCAAAGAGGTCGCCGCTGCTGCCGATCCTGTCGCTGTGGAAGCTGGTGCCGAGCGAGGGATGAGAGATCAAAAGGAAGGTACGGACGTTCTCCTCGTAGATGGCGTTCTTGTGGGTGAAGTTGCCTGGATGCTCGCCGAAGGCCTCGCCGTGGTCGCCAGTGATGGCGATGATCGTATTCCCGTCGAGTCCGCGTGATTTCAGCATCGCCATGAGCTGGCCGATGATGCCATCCGTGTAGCGCAGGGCGCTCAGGTAGCTGGCGGCATTGCCCTGGCCACTGACACCGGGGAAGTCTCGTGGCGCGGAGTAGGGGTGGTGGGTGGCACCATTCATGTAGCTGAGCAGGAAGGGGCCGTTGCGGTGAGTGTCCAGCCAGGGCTCGATCTGCTTCAGCGTGAATTCCTCCTTCGCGCTCCAGGAGCTCAGCACGTTCTCGCTGCGGTGGTTTTTCACATCGCGGGCGAAGTCGTAGAGCGTGCTCCACCCGGCGCGCTGCTCAAATTCATCCATGGATTCCACGTCGAGCCGCTCGCTGGAGAAGAGCGCCGTCGCATAGCCCGCCTTGGCAAAGTCACGCGCCATGAGCGGCCCGGTGAAGGAGTGTCGAAAGACCTCCGAAGGCGCGTTCCAGGTCAGATGATAACCGCCGGTGTTGATGGCGAGGTGATTGAGCGCCGTGCTGGGAAAGACCGCATACACATGATCCAGAAGCACTGCGCTGCGGCTCAACCCGAAGAGATGTGGCAGCATGGGCAGGTGGCGGACGAGTGCCTGCGAGCCCACCGACTCCAGGACGATGAGCACGAGGTTTGGCTTCGGTGACGCCGCGCGGATCTTTGCTGCTGCGGAGGCAAGTTCGGGGGAGGTGGAGGCGCGGGCATCCACGGGCAGGTCATCGCCGGTTTGCGGAGACAGCGTGCTCGTCACCGCCGGGAGGAAGGCTTCATGGATCAGCGGGTAGAGCGGATGGCTGGCGGCGTTTTTCACCGGCTGTGGCAGTGAGATGAACCCCAGCCCCAGGGCGAGAACGGGGACGATGGGATGAGCGGGGGTGATCTTGCGGCATCTCAGCCAGCGCATCAACACCACTGCCAGCAAGGCATTCACGGCCAGCACACCCCAGGCCGCCATGATCGCAGCGGCTGCTGAACTGAGCAGGGCCGAAGGAGCCAGCCCCACGGCACCTTCTGCCAGTGAGAGCCGGTAGTGGTCTCCAAACAGGCGGAAATAACCAGGGTCCAGGATCACCAAGATGGTGAGCGGCACATAGGCCGTCAGGAATGCCCAACGACTCCACCCAGCCCGACCTGCAACCCAGGCCAATCCCACCACGAGCAGTGCGGCGATGGCATTCTGGGTCTGCATGAATGGCAGCCAGTGAAGATGGGTGAAGCCGGTATTTTCCACCTGCACCAGGGTCAGCAGCAGCCAATGGCCGAGGCCGTATGCGGCGGCACTTGTTACGGAAGCAGGCTTGAACATCGAGATTGAGGCAGATACGGGAAAGAGGGATGCGTAAACTGCATCCGCAGCTTCAATCTGCCAATTACTCCCTCGTTTCCGTCATGATGTCATCGCATCCCCTCGCCGCCTGTCTTGCCTCTTTCTTCAGTGTTTTTCTTCTTCAGGCGGCGGCGCTGGCCGGCCCCACGCTCACGGTCCAGATGGAGGGCTCCCGAACAGACGGGCAGATGACACCAGCGGTGGACTTTGGCACGGTTGTGCAGGGCAGTTCTGCCAGCCTGCCTTTGATGATCGGGAATGCTGGCCCCGGCAGCCTCGACATCAGCGCGATCACGGTTCCCACTGGTTTTCGTGTGGAGGTGAATGGCTCGAGCGGGCGGATCAGCTCCATCCCTGGAACCATCTTCGAGGGCGGCACAGGCTTCTTCACCGTCTACTTCGAGCCCACGACGAGCGGCGTGAAGGCGGGCGACCTCATCATCCATAGCAATGCCGACACGACTCAGGCGCAGTTCAGCTTCGCCATCACCGGCAGAGGTGCAAACGCCGTGCCGCAACTCACGATGGATGGCAAGGGCTTCGCCAAGATCGCGGACTTTGACAACGCACTGCACGGCAATTCGCCCAAGGACCGCCTCCTGGATGGTGGCGATGGATTCCTGTACGGAGTCACCTACAGTGGTGGGCCCAACTCTTTGGGTGCGGTTTACAAAATGACGTACGCGGGGGTGATCACGGTGTTGAAACACTTCGCGGGCGGAGCTGATGGGTCAAACCCAGCAGGTGGCTTGATCAAAGGCAGCGATGGCAACTTCTACGGCACCACCAACCTCGGTGGCACCTTCAACAGCGGCACCATTTTCAAGTTCACTGCCGCCGGAGTCTTCACCAAAATGGCGGATCTCAATTCAGCCACCACCGGCTTGCAGCCTCAAGGAAGACTGCTCGAAGCCAGTGACGGTAACTTCTACGGTCTAGGCCGTGTTTGAAAACCTGTCGATTGGCAAAGTTGAAGGGGTGGTGTAAATAAGGCGACCGATGAAAACACAACGCTTCGCATGGTGGGGGCCGCTCAAAG
>NZ_JBILYB010000303.1:0-3264 GCF_044378005.1 Prosthecobacter sp. | reverse complement strand
CTACGGTCTAGGCACTTATGGTGGCAATTCAGACCAGGGTTCAATCTTCAAGATGACTCCTGCGGGGGTGGTTAGCGCGCTGGCATTGTTCGATCAAAACACCACTGGGCGCAATCCGGCGGGGACGCTGGTCGAAGACAGCGCTGGCAACTTGTATGGCACGACCATCAACATCTTCAGCTACACCGGACCTTACGACCGGGGAGTGATCTTCCGAGTCACGCCTGCAGGCATCGTTACCGTGCTGGTGAACTTCAAGGATACCGAAAGCGCCAACCCATCTCGCAGCTTGACCAAGGGAGTGGATGGTAATTTTTATGGCACGACAGGGTCGGGCGGAGCCAACAAGAGCGGTATTTTCTTCAAAATGACACCGGCAGGGGTGCTGACCAAGGTGAGCGATTTTCCAACGCGTGTCCCCACCTCCAACTTCCTCTCTGAACTGATGCAGGCCAGTGACGGAAACTTTTACGGCACGACCAGTGATGGAGGAGCCTTCGGTACCGGGACCCTCTATCGGATCTCGCCAACCGGGGTCGTCAACACCCTGGTGTCATTCGACAATGGCCCCGATGGAGGCACTCCACTCTCGACGCTCGTGCAGGCCAGCGACGGAAACCTTTATGGCATCACCGACTACGGTGGCACCGCCGGTGCTGGCACAGCCTTCCGGCTCGACATCCAGGCTTCCACCAGTGGCACAAACCTCGTGCCCGCCACCATCGGCGGCACCTTTGCCGACCTCGATGGCAATGCCACGGTGACGCTCACGGCGAGTGCTGGCAGCATCATACAGAACAACGCCGCAGGCACCTGGAGCTGGAACTCCACCGGTGTGCCTGCACCCTTTTCCGGCCCCGTGACCATCACGGCCACTGACAGTGATGGTGCCATCGCAGCAGAGCCCTTCACCCTCAGCCTCATCAGCACTTCAGCTCCCGAGATCGCCGTCCACAACGGCAGTCACGGCCTGGCTCCAGAGCTGTCGGATGGTCAGTCCACGGCGGTGGGCTTCGGCAGCACGGCTCCGAACGTCGCCATCCTCCGCAGCTTCCTCGTGCGCAATTCGGGCACCAGCGCTCTCACGATCTCAGGCATCACCGTGCCTTCCGGCTACACCACGAATGCCGCTGGCACCGTGCTGGCTCCCGGCGGGTCCTATGGCTTCCAGGTTTCTCTCAAAAGTGGCACCTCCGCCACCTACTCCGGCAATGTGGTCATCAGCAGTGACGACTCGGATGAAGCCGTCTTCGACTTCCCCATCTCCTGCACCGTCGTCGCCGCCGGTAGTGCGCCGCTGGTCCTGATCAGCAATAACATCGCCGTTCCTGGCAGCGCCGGCGCTCCTGTTCTTGGGGGGCCGGTTGGCTCCACGCTTTATAACTTTGTGGGCTCTCCTGCGATCAACTCCAGCGGCGTGCTCGCCTCCGCCGTGCAGATCCGTCACGCCGACGCCAGCCTCCACGCCGGCATGATGAGCGGCCAGCCGCTGTCCCTTATCGCCACAGACACGCAAGCAGCTCCTTCCCTCCCCGGCGTGAACCACTTCAACTTTGCGCCTCCCGTCATCAACGAGACCGGCCACGTCGCCTTCCTTGGTGAAGTTCGCGGCACCGGGATCACCGCCAACGTCAACAGCCGCTGTCTGTTCAGCAACGCCAGTGATGGCACGCTTCGTCTCGTCGCCAGAACAGGCACGGACATTGGTTTGGGCAGCAATCTGAAGAGCATCGGAAACTTCTCCATCGGCGGTGACCTCATTATCTTTCTGGGGACGCTGGCGGACAAAAGCATCGTCCTCTTCGGTTGGGATGCCAGCACCGGCCTGCGTCCATTGATGCGCAATGGCCAGAGCGTCACGGCCAATGGCAGCCCCAAAATCGTGAAAAACTTCAGCATCTTGGAGACTGGCAATGCCTCCTCAGGTCATGGTAGAGAACTTAGCGTCGCTCCTTCGGGTGAGATGCTTGTCACCTTCAATGTGACCTTCACCGACGGCACTTTCGGTGTCATCGTCGGCAGCTTCGATGGCACCAGTGACACCGGCTTCGACGTGACCTACGGAGCCAGCCAGCAGCTCGCCGACACCTACGCCGCCCCGGCGGTCATCCCGTTGGCGAAGTGGGGCAGCTTCCGCAGCCCCGGCTTTGACAACACGGGCAGCTACTACGGCTTCATCAGCCAGATGCTGACCAACACGCTGGCCGGAGTCAGCACCACGAACAACGTCGGTGTCTTTGTGGATACCACCCCTGGCGTGCTGACGCTACAACTGCGTGAAAACGCCGCCGCTCCCGGAACTGCCGCCGGAGTCGTGTTCAGCGACTTCAGCGACCTCGTGCTCGGCGGCGGGGATTATGAGTTCCTCGTCAAAGGCGAAGTGCGCGGCACCGGAGTCACCGTCAACGTCAACAACCTCGGCCTGTGGGCTCAGCACGCCACGAACGGCCTCGTCCTCGTGGCGCGTGAGGGCAGCGCTGCTCCCGGAGTGGCAGGAGCCACGTTCTTGAAGCTCAGCCAGATCGCCCTGCCGGGCACAGCGCAGCCGATGTTCCAGGCCACGATGAAGACTGGAGTCGGCGGCGTGACCACGGCCAACGACACCGGACTCTGGGTCGTCAACGCGAGTCACAACACCGTGCTGGCCGTGCGTGAAGGCGACGTGCTCAATGTCGGCGGCACGCCACGATCGGTGGCCGCGATCACGGCGCTGCTGAATGGCACGACCACCGGAGGCGCCCTGGGCCGCCGGGCCTTCCTCACGGACGGGCAGTTGAGCATGCTGCTGAACTTCAGCGGCGGAGTCCAGGCTCACGCCAAGGTCGTCGTGCCCTAGGCGCGGCGCAGGGAATTCAAGTCATCCAAGAGGTCCGATCCCGTGAGGGGGCGGACCTCTTTCGTTCGAGCCGGGGTTTCCGGTGCATCGCCGGAACAGGGTGCGTTTCCATCATGCAAGCAGACGCTGCTCCAGCGACTCACCCAGCACGCAGTAAGCTCCCTCCTCCCCCAATGCTCCGAAGGAAGCCCCTGTACGCCGCATCAAACGTCAGCCCAGAAGCCCGCCAAAGGAGTGTGTAATGGGGCCAGACCCCAGACCCGGCGGGTTCGTCGCTCACACCCAGGGGGGCTGCCGACGATTCTGGCCCCCTCTCCCCAGCTAGACCGCCGGTTTCAGCCCTAGATCCCCTTCTGGGTAGAGGCTTGGGGTGAGGGGCAGATACCCGGTGCAGGCCCTACAAGTCTCAGCTCCCCACCCAAGCTCCA
>NZ_JBILYB010000330.1:0-2536 GCF_044378005.1 Prosthecobacter sp. | reverse complement strand
GCCGGCGACGGAGCCCGCCGTGACAAGGACGGCTACATCTGGATCATTGGTCGCATCGACGACGTGCTCAACGTGGCCGGTCATCGCCTCGGCACCGCCGAAGTGGAGAGCGCACTCGTTTCCCATCCTTCTGTCGCTGAGGCTGCAGTCGTCGGTCGTCCTGACGAGATGAAGGGACAAGGCGTCGTCTGCTTTGTCACCGTCAAAGAAGGCATCACCACCAATCGTGAACTCGGCGAAGAGCTGAAGAAGCACGTCCGCAAAGTCATCGGCCCTGTAGCGACCCCGGATGAAGTCCGCTTCGCCGCTGCCCTGCCGAAAACCCGTTCTGGCAAGATCATGCGCCGCCTGCTGAAACAGATCGCTTCCGGCGAACTGATCAAGGGCGACACGACCACGCTGGAAGATATCAACGTCATCGCTGCGCTGTCCGCAGCCAGCGGTGAGGATTGAACCGCCGCACACAAGCTTCTCACTCGCGCCTCACGGCGCGAGTGAGATGGCTTTATAGCAGTGGTGTTCCAGCAGCGAGTGCTTGAGTCCCTTCACCTCGGGACGCACGAGGATACTGCGCGTGTACCAGTAGATCGGCAGCACGGGCAGTTCATCGAGCAGGAGGTTCTCAGCGTCTTTGAGCAGGGCGAGACGCTTCGCGGTGTCGCGTTCACGCAGGGAGGCTTGCAGGAGTGAATCGTAGCTTGGATTGCTCCAACCGGTCTGATTGTTGCCATCGCCAGACTGCCAGATGCTCAGGAAGGTGAAGGGATCGAGGAAGTCGCCGATCCAGCCTGCACGACTGATGTCGTACTTGAGGTTCTTTTGGGAGTCGAGATACACGCCCCAGTCCTGATTCAACACACCGATCTGGATGCCGAGGTGCTTCTTCCACATCTCCTGGATGGCTTCCGCGATGGTGCGGTGGGATTCCAGCGTGTTGATGAGGATCTCCGTTTTCGGAAACCCGTTGCCTTCGGGATAACCCGCCTCCGCCAGCAGCCGCCGTGCCTCGGCGGGGTCAAAGCGCAGCACGTCCGGCGGCAAATACCCCTGCCCTGATCCAGGCGGACAGAAGCCCGTGGTCGGCAACTGCCCGGCGCGCAGGATGTTGCGCACCAACCCTTCGCGATCCACCGCCAAAGCCAGCGCGCGGCGGACGAGCTTGTTGTTCATCGGGGCCTTCGTGGTGTTGAAGCGGTAGAAGTATGTGCCGAGCAGGGCATACTCCGTCATGAGTTCGGGATGCTTTTGCCGATACTCGGGGATCAGGGAGAGCGGGACCGTCTCGGTCTTGTGGATCTGCCCGTCGCGGAAGGCACGCTCCTCCGTGGAGTCGGAGACGATGGGGATGAAGACGATCTCATTCAGCTTCACCGTCGCCGCATCCCAGTAGTGCGGGTTTCTTTCCACCGTGATCGAGTGGGTAAAGCGCCACTCCTTCAGCTTGAAGGGTCCGTTGCCGACGAGATTCCCCGCGCGTGTCCACTTGGTATCACGGTCCGTCATTTTCCCGAAACGCTCGATGACATGCCGTGGCACTGGATGCCAGGCATAGTGCTTCAGCATGGATGGCAGGTAAGGCGCGGGGCCATTCAGCGTGATCCGCAGCGTGTGGTCATCCAAAGCCTCCGCCCCGACCTGCGAGAAGTCGGTGATCTTGCCCTGGTTAAACGCATCCGCGCCCTTCATCGGGGAGAGCATCTGCGCATACTCCGCCCCCAGCTCAGGAGACAGGATGCGCTGGAAGGACCAGACGAAGTCCCGTGCAGTCAGCGGCGTGCCATCGCTCCAGCGGGCGTCTTTTCGCAGATGAAAGGTCCACGTCACGAAGTCGGTCGTGTCCCAGTGCGTGGCCACGCCGGGCGCGTTGGCATCCGGGTCATCAATGCCCGTCGTCACGAGCCCCTCGAAGAGCGCATCAAAGATGTGATGCTCCGGCACTCCGGTGGCGATGCTCGGGTCCAGCGTGGCGGGCTCCGTGCCATTGCCAGTGATGAGACGGCCAGCCTGAGTGGCCAGATCCACCCGGCGCGGACGCTGTGAGCGGCTCTGATGAAACCACGCCACGGAGGCGATCACGGCAGCAATGAGAAGGAGGCGGAGGATCCAGATGCGCATGGCAAAGAAGAGGTGCGAGCGTGGGACGCCAGCCGGGAGTTGTCAATGCATGGAGACGCAGGTTCCCAGCGCCCTGGGCTGAAAAGAAAACGGCACCGGGGTAAGCCGGTGCCGCAGGGATTGAATGGGAGAAGGGCTGGCCGCTTACTTCTTGGCATCGCCTTCAGGCTTTGCAGGAGCCGGAGGGACGGAAATCGGAGGCGTGGTCACGCTGATCGGCTTGCTGGCTGCGGGCGCAGGTGCAGGAGCAGCGGCGGGTGGCGTGCTGGCTGCCGGTGCAGCGGCGGGAGGTGTGGCTGCGGCGGGCTTGGGCTCTTCGGCCTTCGGCACTTCGAGCTTCACGATCTCGCTGCGCTTCTTGAGCAGGTTGTTCACGGTGTATTCGCTGACCTCATAGACCCAGCCGGCGAACTTCTGCTCC
>NZ_JBILYB010000016.1:0-63073 GCF_044378005.1 Prosthecobacter sp. | reverse complement strand
TACTGGGGCCGCGCGGAGTGGAAGAAGATCCCGCTGATCCCTGATCCCATCTTTAACAAGGAGGAGATCGTGAAGACGCCGACGATCTATGATGTGGTGAAGCAGGCGGGCATGACCACGGCGGGGTGATCTGGCCCGCCTCACGCGGCGCGAAGACGCTGGACTGGACTGTGCCGGATGTGTTTGAGCAGGAGCTGTTTGAGAAATACGGCACGCCTCAGCTCATCGCGGAGGCAAAGGCGCTGGGCATCCCGGTGGAGAAGCAGATGGAGTGGTGCAAGCTGGGCAATGCCGGCAAGGCGCAGCGCGACTACATGCATGCGCAGCTCGCGGAGCACATCATCAAAACGAAGAAGCCGAACTTTCTGGCGCTGCATCTGGTGAGTCTGGACAGCTTCGAGCACGCGCATGGGCGGCAGGTGCCGGAGGCTTACTGGGCGGCGAATGACTCGGACAATCGCGTGGCGGATCTCGTACGTGCCACGGAAGAGGCGGGCATCCGCGACAAGACGACCTTTGTCATCACGACGGACCACGGCTTCATCACCTTCAAGAAGCTGATCAATCCGAATGTGCTGCTCCGGCAGGACGGGCTGACAAAGACGATGCTCGGCAAGACGCTGGACAAGTCCTCAAAGGTCTTTGCCATGGCGGAGGGCGGCGCGTGCTTTGTCTATGTGCTGGATCAGGCGAACCGCGACAGCATCCTGGCGCAGATCACGCCGAAGCTGGCGGCGATTGAGGGCGTGGAGAGCATCGTGGAGCGGAAAGACTTCGAGCGTGTGGTGGGGCATCTGCTTTCCGAGCAGGATAAGCGCGAGCCGGACCTCTTTTTGTCCGCGAAGGATGGTTACAGCTTCACGGATTCACTCGCGGACAATGCGGTCATCACCGACTTGCCCGAACAAAAGGGTGGGCACGGTTACCTGCAAACGCACCCGGACATGTACGGGTGCTTTGTCATCAGCGGAGCCGGGGTGAAGAGCGGCGGCAGCATCGAGAAGATCGACAACCGCGACGTGGCTCCGACGATGGCCGAACTGCTCGGCGTGACGATCCCCGGCGTGGAGGGCCGCGTTTTAAAGGAAGCTCTGAAGTAAGCTCCCCACTCCCGATCATGTGCTCGGAGGCGTGTAGATGAAGCGGTAGAACGTCGGCGTGGTGCCGGCGGTGGACACCGTGTGCTGGAGCGTGCCGTTGGCATTGGCATTGATGGTTGTCACGGGGTCCCACTGGCTGAGGTTGGTGGAGGCTTCGACGGTGTAGGGCAGGCCGGGCACGCCTTTGGAGGTGAGGGTGGCAGAGCCAGAGCCGTTGTTTTGCAGATCTGTGGCGACGGTGGGCAGGACGATGAGGGTGAGCTGGCCCTGAGCATTGAAGGGGCTGGACCATTTCGGGTCGGTGTAAACGGCGCTGCCGGTGAGGGTGCGGAGGAAGGCCTCCAGATCGCTGCGCTGCTGCGGGTTGAGGGGCAGGGTTTGGACGTTGCCTCCAGGCCGACGCAGGCGGGGGTCGAGGTTGGCGTTGTCGCTAGGGATGGCGCTGTAATGGGCGATCACTGCGGCGAGCGTCGCCTTGCTGGCATCATGCATGAAGGCACCATTCGATGATCCGCCAGGACCCACGAGATCACGCAAACTGGGGGAGCGGGTGTTGGTGAGGTCGGTGCCGCCGAAGCCGGTGATGACGCCGTTGTTGAGGCTGTTGGGATCGATATCGAACTCGGGCGGGCGATGGCATCCCGCGCAGCCTGCCCCACCTCCACCAGGGCCTCCAGGAGCTGCGTTGAAGAGCTGCTTGCCTGCGTTTTCTGAGGCGGTGAAATTGGGGAAGGGCTGGTTGTCATTCGCGACGGCGCGGCCTGCATCATACTTGGAGTCAAAGGACTGGATGCTGCGCACGAATTGAGCGAGCGCGCGCTGGACGCGGGTTTCGGTGATGGTGGCGCTGCCAAAGACAGCGGCGAAGAGCACGCGGTATTCCTCAATGGCCGAGAGCTTGGTGACGAGGTTGGCGAAGTTTGGGTCTTCCAGGGTGCCGCTGAAGCCCATCTCCACATGATCCTGGATGGGGCGCGTGGTTTGGTTTTCCAGCGAGGTGGCCCGCTCATCCCAGAAGAAGCGCCCCTCCGTAGCGAAGCGGCTGTTAATCAGACGCATGGAGTGCCGCCCGGTGGTGCCCGCGACTCCGGTGCTGGCCGTGGCAGGGTCGCTGAAGCCGGAGGCCTGGCGATGGCAGGAGGCGCAGGAGATGGTGTCATTGCGGGAGAGGCGTTTGTCGTAAAACAACACGCGTCCGAGTGTCGCCCCGGCATTCGTGATGGGGTTGGCGTTGGCACCGCCGGGGGTGTTGTTCTTGATGATGTAGCCTGGCACGGTCTGGGCGGCGTAGTTTGCCAGCGTGGTCAGATCGAGCACGCCCGTCTGGGCTGTGGCTGCAGAGACGAACATCAGCAGGCTCAGAGTGCAGAAGTGGGAGAGTGGGCGGGTCTTCACGGTGATGCGGGAGGGTTGATTTCGATGACATGGTGAGCGCCCTTGATCCATCTGCCCACTGACTTTACCTGGTCTTAACAAAAAAGGGCGGGTCTGTTAGGAGAGCCGTTTTTCGATCATGCCGGGCTAAACAAAACCTTAACACAGGATGGATGCTGCCTTGCCAGGATTGCCGCATTCCGGCATGGTTTTGGGGATGCAGATCACAGGGAAGATTCAGACTTTCGTTTTCGGCCTGGCCTTTGGCTGGGGCTGCATGCCGTGTCTGGCACAGGATGTGCCTCTGCCGTTTCTCGACTCGTTCTCTGCTATACTGAAAGTAGAGAGATCGATGAAGACGGATCATCTCCTGCTCGATGGCGGGGCGATGATCGAGGGCGAGTTTAAAGCAGATGCGCTGAGTCTTGAGGGTCGTGATCTCGTGGTGGCAGACATCGCTGCGATTCAATCAGGGCACGGGACACGGGCCGTGCGGGTGTTTTTGCGCGATGGGTCGGTGCTGCGTGGGTTGCTGACTTGGAAGTCGGCACGATTTGAGAGTGAAGCCCTCGGCTCCATCACGCTGAAGGCGGAGCATCCGGGGCAGATCCTGATGCGACGCGCCGATCATGATGGAAGGCTCGCAGAAAAGCCGGTGGCGTGGATGACTGACGGGCCTCTGGGGCAGGTGCTGCCAGTGATGAAGCTGCCGGACCTGCCGCTGCGTTGCCGTTGGTTGGGTGGCGAGATGGCGCTGGCGTGGTCAGACATCCGAAGCATTCGTGCCCTGCCCTCGCCAGCCCTGGAGCATGTGGTGCAGCTTGCCGATGGCAGCCGTGTGCGCGGATGGCTGGAGCTGGCCGGTGCGGCGCTGCCGATGACGGAGTGTGCGGCATGGGCGGGCAGTCCTTCATTACTCATGGCTTTGCTGGAAGGGAAGACACCAGAGCTTGCGAGGATTGCAGCAGCCTCTGTGTTAGTCGAAGACGGCTCTGTGATCGCGGGTGAGATGGGGGCACCGAGCCTTTCCTGGCAAACGAAGGAGGGTGTGGTGACAATGAAGGCCGCTGATGTCGTGGAGTTGCGTCGTCTGCCGGAGGTCGATGCTTCAGGCTTGGGCGCCGTGTTTGAGATCACAACCCATCAAGGGGGGAAACACATGGGACGCCCTCGCGATGCTGCGCTGCTCTGGAAGCGCGGTGCGGAGGTGCTCCGTCTGCCCTGGCCTCTGATCCAGGGCATCAAGCCTGCCACCCAAGAACCTGCTCCGAAATCATGAGCCGAACTTTCCTGATTTTCTTTCTCATTCTATGCCTGCTTTCGTCTGCCGGAGCGCAGCAGGTGCCTTCGCTCCCTTATCAGCCAAGCGTCATCACGGATGCGAAGGGGCATGAATGGTACATCGAGCAAAACGGCACGCTTCAACGCAATGGCGGCGGTGCCTCCATGATCGGGAACTGCATGACGCTGCAGATGGGAAGCCAGCAGTTTTATGCGCAGCAGCCGCTGACGACTCCCGATGGCAAGGAGATCTCCATGTCTTCACAGCAGCCGCTCAACGGCATCGCCATCACCCGGCGTATCACCGTGATGGAGAGCGCGGGAGCCCTGCGGTATGTGGACGAGTTTTTCAACACAACGAGCCGCGATGTCACACTCTCCGTCGAGATCCGCCACGGTCTGAACAACACCGCGCGTGAACTCACGAGCAACCTCGGACGTGTGATCAAGGACACGCTCGAAGCCCAGGAATCAGGCATCCTGGCACTGCCTGGTGACTCGGAGCGCAGCGCGCCCGCACTTTTTCTGAGCATCCGTGCGCCGAAGTCGGCTTTGCCGCTGCGTCTGCGTGTGCAGAACAAGTATCAGATCTCTGTGTTCTACACGTTCATGATTCCTGCCGGGCAGTCGCAAACGCTGGTTCACGGCATCGCCCAGATCCAGCTCGGGGCCAAGGCATCTGCGGAAGAGATCTGCAAGGCATGTGCGCCTTTTGCTCTGGCTCGTCTGGCGAAGGGCCTGCCAAAAAGTGTGCTCAAGTCGGCGGCGAACCTCGGATCGGCGGCGGATGGTTTTGGTGGTAGAGATTTTTTCCCGAATGAGTTCTGGGGCATCACGCCTGGGGCCTCTGATCAGCTCGCGCTCGGCAAGGATTCGCTTTTAAAAGGCAAGGTCACGATGGCCGGCCTGGCTCTGCAACGCGAGGGAGGCAAGGTCACTCCAGCACTCGACAACATCGCCGCCATCGCGGGGCCGATCTTTACCGATGATGCTCGGTCTTGGCTCTGGCTGCGCGATGGGCAGCGGCTGCTGGGCACTCTGGACTCTGGGGAGCTGCGCTTCACGCTTCTCAGCGGAGCGGAGTTGCCGGTCGCCAAGTTGGACCGCCTCGTGCTGGCGAAGTCCACCGAGCCTGCGCTGCCATTGGCGCATCCTTTGATCGAACTTCTGAACGGCGAGCGGATCATCATCCAGCCAGAAGGTGATTTTCAAGCGAGTGCTCCGTGGGGAAGGATGAGCGTGCCCTGGAGCGAACTCATTGCTTTGCAAAAAGCGGATGATGAGGTGCTCGGCGGCCTGCTGTGTCTGCGTGATGGCACAAGAGTCCGTGTTTTGCCACAGGCTGAAAAAAGCCGAATCAAGACGCTGACTCTCGGTGAGCAGGACATGGATCTCGCGGACCTGCGTCGGCTCATCACGCCGCTGGCCGCGACCACGTCTGATGAAGATGCAGAACCCGCGACCAGCTTTCTCGATCTCACCGGCGGGCAGCGACTCGTCGCGCGCATCACTGACGCGGCGCTTACCTTGATGACCGAGGCAGGACCTCTGGCCCTCACGCCCGCGAGCATTCGAGAACTGCGGGATGTCAGCGAGGATGAAAGCAGCCCCGATCGAGTGTTTGAAGCCGATCTCTGGGGCGGGGGAGTGGTGCGAGGGGCACTCGAAAATGCAGGCATCAAAGTGGAGGGACGTGGTTTTGTCTGGGACATCCCCGCACGACAGCTCAGGCGTCTTGTGAATCCGATCCCCGTCACCGACAACTCACTCATGCGCCGCATTGGCCAACTCATTCAGGATCTCGGTCACGAGCAGTGGAAAACCCGAGAATCAGCCACCACCGCGCTGAGAGAACTCGGCCCTCTGGCCCGAGGCAGCTTGCAGGAAGCCCTGAAGTCTGCCACAGACGCAGAAGTCGCCCGCCGACTCGAAGAACTCCTCCAGGATCCTGAATGAACGAAGCCCCCCACGAAGACACTGACCGCAACCTCGGCCCTCAGCCGCTGGATACCATTCTCGCCGAGCACAGCCTCGGGAATCATGACATCGTCGCCGCCTGTGAAGAGCCGCTGACACACAAAGCTGTCCAGCGTGCGCGCAAAGGCCGTCGTCTGACCAAGCACATGCAGCGCCGTGTGACTGCGGCCTTGAACAAGGCAGTATCCCTTCAAGGCAACGAAGAAAAGCGTGAGTGGAAGGTCTCTGAACTCTTCAATTACTGAGTCGAGAAAAGGCACACCTGATGTCGGTATGGTGCCCTGAGCTTCATGGCTTAAAGTGTTATAATGAACAGCTTACGCGCGGGTTCAGGTCTTTAAAAATCCCCAACTCTATGATTGATATGGCTGGCGCGATTATGTATTACGGGGCTCTAAAGTATTTATATTTTGGAACTTCTAATGCTTCCCGACATTTAGCGCACCTCTCACCACCCTTCAAGCCATGTCTCCCGCCTGTGCTCCATTTGCCACTCTTCATCGAGTGCATTCAGGATGTGGCGCGCCCTTGATCAGCGGCTGGAGGGGGATCACCAGCTGGCTTCAAGTCGGCATCTGGCCGTGGTTTGGGGCGACCGATGCGATGGATGACCTCATGCCCTGGGGACGTGGCTCTCTCACTCCACGAAATTCCCAGCAAGGAGGAAAAGAACCTGAAATGCCCGAAGACGTCACCCCGCAGCGCGAACTGCCCTTTTATCATCTGCCTGTACTGATGCAGGAAGTGCTGGAATATCTCCAGCCGGCCCCCGGAAAGCTCATCTTCGATGGCACGCTGGGCGGCGGCGGTCACACAGAAGCGCTGCTCCAGCATGGCGCGCGCATCGTGGCGATGGATCAGGATGATGAAGCGCTCGGTCATGCCAAAGAGAGACTCAAAGGCTACTCTGACCGCTTCTGTGCGCTGAAAGGCAACTTCCGCGACTTCCCAGCCGTGCTGACTGAGGCTGGCGTCGGCGGGCTGGATGGGATGCTCATCGACATCGGAGTCAGCAGTCGCCATCTCGATGCCGCTGAGCGCGGCTTCTCCTTTGCCAAAGATGGCCCGCTCGACATGCGCATGGACACGAACGCGCCGCTGAAAGCGAGCGACATTGTCAACACCTGGGCGCAAGAGGACATTGAACGTCTCCTTCGCGAAAACGCAGAGGAGCAGAACGCCCGCCGCATCGCCCGCGCCATCTGCCAGGACCGAGTGAAGACGCCCTTTACCACCACGCTGCAACTCGCCGAGATGATCGCCCGCGTTTGTCCGAAGACCGGTAAGAAGCATCCTGCCACACTCACCTTCCAAGCCCTGCGCTGTGAGGTGAACTCCGAGCTGCCCGCCCTTCGTGAGTTCCTCGCCTCTGCACCGAAGTGGCTGAAACCCGGCGGACGTCTCGTGGTCATCAGTTTCCACAGCATCGAAGACCGCATCGTAAAGCAGGCCTTTCATAACTACGCAGCCCCTTTCCTCGACCGACCCGAATGGCCCGCTCCGAAGCCGAATCCAGCCTACTGCCTCCGACTCCTGACGAAGAAACCCGTCGAAGCCAGCGAGCAGGAACTCCAAGTGAACCCCCGCGCCCGAAGCGCGCGCCTGCGCGCCGCCGAGCGACTTCCGTGATGAAACGCAATCACTACCGCAACAAGATCGGACTGCCTGTGCTCACGGCAGTCCTGATCCTTTGTGGTGGCGTATTGCTGGCTGCACTCAGCGTCGTGGTGAACAAAAATCGTGTCGCAGCACTCGCTGAGCAGCAGCGTCAGGTGGAGCAGGAGATGAAGCTCCTGAACATCGAGATCACCAACCTCGAGAGGAAGATCGACCAGATGCTCGATGGCCCCCGCGTGCAGCCCGTCCTTCAGGCGAAGGGCACCTGGCTGCAAAAGATCAATGCCAGCCCCGAGGCCCGGGTGCTGATCCAGATCAAGCCCATCCCCGCCGCGAAAGCCGTGGCTCAAAATGAAGTGACGTCCCCGCCATGATGCCCACTCCCACCCAGCGCCAGATCCGTCGTGACCGCCCGCTTGTCAGGCGCATGTTACTGACGACGTGCCTGCTCACCCTCGGATTCTCCGCCGTGGTCTGGCGGCTCTACGATCTGCATTTGAAACGCGGTCCAGCGCTCGCCGAGATGGCCTCTGCGAAGTTTCGCGAGATCCGTCCGCTGCCTGCGCAGCGCGGCTCCATCAAGGACAACAGCGGGCGTTACCTGGCCTATGATGAAGAGATCTTCGATCTCAGCACCAACCGCGTGCATTTGAATGAGCCCCCCACCGTGAAGCTGGCACTTTCAAAAGTGCGCAAGGTCGGTGTACGTGACCTCACCCGAGAGATGAGTGACGTCCAGATCATTGCCGCGTATCAGGAGCACATCGCCACGGTCATTGCTCCAAAGCTCGGAATCAGTTTTGATGAAGCGCTGCTCAAATTGCACTCCAAAGAGCAGATCGAAGTCTTGGCTGAGAAGATGAACGAAGACCAGGCCAAAGAGTGGAAAAAGCTCCTTGATGAGCAGTTCATCAAGGGAGTGTATGTGAAGTCCACGATTCGTCGCCACTACCCCACGGAGAATCGTCTCGCACTCATTGTTGGTGGCGTCGAGGATGGCAAAGGCGGTGTGCGTGGTGTTGAAATAACCCAGGAACAAACACTGCGCGGCACACCCGGCAGCATCGAAGTCGAGCACGACAAATATGGTCGTGAACTCCCCCTCTATCGCGGTGAGGTCAAAGATCCCGTCCACGGACGTGACATTCATCTCACCATCGACATGCAGATCCAGGATGCCGTCGATCGCATCGTCGAGCAGGCAAATCTCCAATGGAAACCGAACAAGATCATGGCCGTCGTCACTGAAGTCGGCACAGGCTCCGTGCTCGCCATGAGCTTCCGCCCAGATCATGATCGTAACACTCCAGCCTCCACGAACTGGAAGAACCTCGCCATCTACGAGCCATATGAACCCGGCTCCACATTCAAGGTCGTGGCCTTCACGGGCGCGCTCGACTCCGGCAAAATCTCCACGGGGACACATATCGACTGTGAACTCGGCGACTACATTGATCCTGTCTTCAAAGTGCCGCTGCACGATTTGAAGTCACAGGGCACAGTGCCCGTGACGGATGTCTTCAAATTCTCCAGCAACATCGGCACCTTCAAGGTGTACAAGCGCATCGGCCAGGAAACCTTCCTCGACTATGTGCGTCGCTTTGGCTTTGGCCACCTCACGGGCATTGAGCTGAATGGGGAAAGCGATGGCTACATCAACGAGAAGACATGGTCGAATGCCACGCACTCACGTTTCCCCATTGGTTACGAAGTGAACGTCACACCCATCCAGATGGCCATGGCTTACGGTGCTATCGCCAATGGCGGCATCCTCATGAAACCACGCCTCGTGGACCGGATCGTCAGTGATGGCGGGCGTAAAGAAGAGATCATCGCGCCAGAAGTGGTGCGGCAGGTTTGCAAAGGCCAGACGGCCAAAACCATGCGTGATCTGCTCGAACTCGTTGTCGAAGAAGGCACCGGTTCGCGCGCTAAATTCGATGGGCTCGAAGCCGGCGGCAAGACTGGCACTTCACGCCGCTATGACTCCGAGCACATCTGGCGTGATGACCACGGGAAGCGGCATAAAGGCGGCTATCCCGAAGGGCAGTGGATCACATCCTTTGCGGGCTTTGCGCCTGCGAAAGATCCGAAGATCGTCTGCATCGTCGTGCTCGACTATCCCAAATGCGAGGACAAGACCGCCATCGGCGGTGGCAAAGTAGCCGCGCCGATCTTTGGCGAGATTGCCTCAGAGGTATTGAAACAGCTCTCGGTGCGTCCTCAACGCCCGCTTGCTCAAGAAAGAGGAAATCAAGAATGACCCTGCGCGAACTCATCACCCATTTTGACAAACCCGTGACCAGCGGAAGCCTGGACACGAATATCGGCATGCTCGCCTACGATTCGCGTAAGGTCGCGCCAGGCACTGCCTTTGTCGCCCTGCGAGGTAACAAGTCAGATGGACACGATTTCATTCCCAAGGCTATCGAATCAGGTGCCTCCGCCATCATCGCCGAACAGGCACCGCCGAATGACTGCAAGATCCCATGGGTGCATGTGAAGCAGACGCGCATTGCTCTCGCTCAAGGCGCGGCGGCTTTACAGAACTTCCCAGCAGCAAAGATCGCCATTGTCGGTGTCACCGGCACGAATGGAAAGACCACCACGGCCTACCTGATGCACCATTTGCTCAATCAGGGGCAGAAGCTTTGCGGACTACTCGGCACCGTGATCTATGACATCGGCGGTAAACTCGTGCCTGCCACACACACCACGCCGGAGTCTTTGGAGATTCAGGGATTGCTCGCGCAGATGCGTGACAACGGCTGCAAAGCTTGCGCCATGGAAGTCAGCTCTCATGCGCTCGATCAGGAGCGCACGTATGGCCTGCCTTTCGCCGCAGGCGTCTTCACCAATCTCACGCAGGACCATCTCGACTATCACGGAACGATGGAGGCCTACTATGCTGCCAAGGTTCGCCTGTTTGAAACCATCGCCTCACAGCCAAAGGGGCAGATGGTCATCAACCTCGATGATGCCTGGGGGCGCAAGCTTATCACGCGCTATGAAAGCACAGGCCGCGTCACGAAGTTCGGCTTTGGCGTCGGTGCCGACTACCGAGCCGTGAATCCTCGCTACGACATGACCGGTTCCACCTTTGAACTTGAGGTCAAAGGCCGCTCCTTCCTCGTCCGCCTGCCACTTATCGGTGACTTCAATATCTACAACGTTCTCGGAGCTCTCGCCGCCGCACACTCTGTTGGTTTGAATCTTCGTGAGACCATCTCGCACCTCAAAAATTCCCCGCAGGTTCCAGGTCGTCTCGAACGAGTGACGGGTGACACCAGCCGCTTCCAGGTCTTCGTGGACTATGCACACACGCCAGATGCGCTTGTGAACGTGCTCAAAACTCTCCGCTCACTGCGACCACGCCGAATCATCACGGTGTTCGGCTGCGGTGGTGATCGTGACCGCTCGAAGCGTCCGAAGATGGCCGCTGCGGCTGAGTCAGGCAGCGACATCTGCATCGTCACCAGCGACAACCCTCGCAGTGAAGTCCCCGAGTCCATCATCGCTGATGCCGTGAAAGGATTCGCTCGTCCGAAGAATCATGCCAGCATCGTGGACCGTCGCGAAGCCATCAAAGCTGCTCTCGAAAACGCTCGGGATGGCGACATCATCCTCGTCGCCGGCAAGGGACACGAAGCGTATCAGGAAGTGCTGGGCGTGAAGCATGACTTCGATGACCGTCGCGTCGTCCGCCAGCTTCTCATCCGCATCAGTGGAGACCGCGATGCCGAGCGTGCCGAACGTGAAGCTGAAAAAGAAGCCGAACGTCTCGCTCGCGATGGCGGAGACATGACGCCCCGTGATCCTATCCGCCGCCCACGCGGAGACGATGATCGCTTCGGACCGCCAGCACACCCAACCGATGGAAGGCGGCCCCCACCTCGCCGATGAAAAGCATTGATCTCCAGACTCTCGCCACATTCGCAGACGGTTCGCTGTCCGCGAATGGAGACGTGTCTGTGACTCGTGTGATCACCGATTCGCGCAAGGTTACGTCTGGAGACGTGTTCGTTGCTCTGAAGGGCGATAAATTTGATGCACACGATTTCCTCCCGCAGGTCATCGCCGCAGGGGCCGCCGCCGTTTTGGTCGAGCGGGGCAGGGGAGTCGATTCCGACACCTGCGCCATGATCGAGGTCAGTGACACGCTGCTTGGCCTGCAAAACATGGCGCGCGGTTATCGTGCCTGGCACCAGCCTGTGATCATTGGTCTGACTGGCAGCAATGGCAAAACCTCGACCAAGGATCTTACGGCCATCATCATGGCTGCCAAGCTCCAAACCCGCTCCACGTTTGGGAATCTGAACAACCACATCGGTGTGCCTCTCACCCTGCTCAGCTTTGAGGATGGTGATGAATGTGGAGTCGTGGAGATGGGCATGAATCATGCAGGCGAGATCAAAGTGCTCGTCGATATCGCTCTTCCAGATGCAGCCATCGTCACCAATGTCGGCATGGCCCACATTGAGCACCTTGGTTCCCAGGACGCCATCGGCTGGGAAAAGGGAACGCTGCCAGCGAACGTGCATGGCGAAGGGGTCGTTGTACTGAACGCGAACGATCCCTTTACCGATCTCATCGCCCGTCATTGTCAGGCCACCGTTTTTCGTGCAGGCACGAATGCTGGTGATGTGCGTGCCTTTGATCTGCGTTCGAATGCAGAAGGCACAGCCTTCAAACTCGACTTCGCTGGCGAAGTTGTGGAGACCTTCCTGCCCATCATTGGCGATCACATGGTCGGCAATGCCGCGCTCGCCGCCTGCATGGGCTGGGCGCAGGGCGTCTCCCCGGCAGATATCGCCGAAGCATTGCGCAACGCCAAGCTCACCGGCGGACGCATGGAGACGAAATCAGTGAGTGGCATCCACTTCATCGATGACTCCTACAACGCCAATCCCGACTCCATGAAGGCCGGGTTATCTGCACTCGCTGCATTGCAGAATTCAGGGCGCAAGATCGCCGTGCTCGGTCGCATGGGTGAACTGGGTGTTCACGCGGTCGAAGGTCATCGTGATGTCGGCAGACACGCCGCCGCCCAGGCTCTTGATGCCGTCTTCACTGTAGGCGATGAAGCCGCGCTGATCAGCGAAGCCGCCAAAGCTTCCGGACTCGCTGAGACGCAGAACTTTGCGTCTCACGAAGCCTGTGCCGCTCATTTGAAAACCACGCTTCAGGCGGGGGATGCAGTGCTGCTCAAAGGCAGCCGCTCCACGGGCATGGAGAAGGTCCTCAACCACTTTCAGAACTCATGATTTACTGGCTCTACGAACTCAGAAACTGGCTCGAAGCCGCTGATTGGATCAGCGACGACTCGTTTGTCTTCAAGCTGCTGAACATCTTCAAGTATCACACCTTCCGCGCTGGAGGCGCAGCGATCACAGCGTTCTTCCTTTCGCTCATGTTTGGGGATCGGCTGATCCGCAAACTCATCTCTCTGAAGATCGGGCAGCCTATTCGTACAGCGGAGGAAGTTCACAAACTTTTCGAGCTGCATGGTAAGAAAGCTGGCACGCCAACCATGGGGGGCATCCTCATCCTAGCCACAGTTGTCTTCTCCACGCTGCTGTGGGCGAAGTGGGACAACATCCTCGTCTGGAACATCCTCTTCTGTACCATTGGTCTCGGTGCACTCGGGTTCTATGATGACTACCTGAAGATCAGCAAGAAGAACTCCAAAGGTGTGACGGCACGGACCAAACTTGTGTGGCAGGGGAGTGTAGCTCTCGTCACGGCGCTCGTTTTTTGCTATCTCGTGCCAACGGACGCCACCCTGGATGCGGCGAGTAAAGCTGGGCATTCGGCCTTCATTGAATTCGGCGGTGATTCGACTCTGCGTGCGCTTTTCCTGCCCTTCTACAAAGGCCCGATCATTAACGACATGAGCATCGTTGCTGTCGCCTTTTTTACGCTGATCATCGTGGGCGCATCGAACGCGGTGAATCTCACAGATGGCTTGGATGGCCTCGCCACCGGTTGCTCGCTGACGACAGCTATTGCCTACACGGCTTTCGGCTATGTCTCCGGCAGCGCTCTTTATTCCAGCTACCTCGGCGTGCCGCATCACTCGCTCGCGAATGAGATTCCCATCGTCGCCATGGCACTGGCGGGTGCATGTCTGGGCTTCCTTTGGTTCAATGCTCATCCGGCCAAGATGTTTATGGGTGACACAGGCTCGCTCGCCCTGGGCGGTTGCATCGCCAGTGTGGCCATTGCCTGCCGTCAGGAGATCGTGCTGGCGCTCGTTGGTGGCGTCTTCGTCATGGAGGCCATGAGTGTGATCATCCAGGTCATCAGCTTCAAAAAGCGCGGCAAACGCGTCTTCCGCATGGCCCCCATCCACCACCACTTCGAACTCGGTGGCTGGCATGAAAACCAGGTCATCGTCCGCTTCTGGATTCTCTCCCTCTTCTTCGCGCTGCTCGGGCTCGCGACTCTGAAACTTCGCTGATCATGTCACGCTTCACAGGACAACACTTCGCCATTCTCGGTGCTGGACGCAGCGGGCTCGGCGCTGCGCGTCTGGCCCGTCTGCATGGCGCAGAGGTGACCGTGATTGATGAAGGCGATGCCGTGAAACTTCAGTCAGCGCTCGACAAGCTCCATGCCGAGAGCTTCCGCACCATCTCAGGGAAGACGGCTCGTGATCTATTCATAAAGCCGGGTGAGTTCCAGCGTGTGATCATTAGTCCCGGACTGGATGCAGGATGGCCGCTGCCGAAGAAGTTTACGGATGCAGGTGTGACTCTCGAAGGCGAAATGGAGTTTGCCTTCAATCTGACTGACATGCCCATGGTCGGCATCACCGGCACGAATGGCAAAAGCACCTGCACGGAGCTCATCGCACACATCTTTGAAGCCTGCGGCAAACGCTCGATTCCCTGTGGCAATCACGGCATCTCTTTGAGCGAAGTCGTGGCCTCGGGCGAGAGCTATGACGTGCTGGCTTTGGAGATCAGCAGCTTCCAGCTCGAAACCATTCAGAACTTCCGGGCCAAGGCCAGTCTGTGGCTGAACTTTGCTCCCGATCATCTCGACCGCTATCCGGGGATGCCCGAGTACTTCGCCGCTAAAGCACGCATCTTTGAAAACGTGACCGCCGAAGATGTCGCCATCGTCAGGGCGGGTGAATGTGTCTCGTCGGGAAAGGCCAAACGTTTGACGTTCTCCGCCTATGGCGCGGAAGCGAATGCTGTTTATTCGAAGGGTGAATTCTTCGTCGATGGTCAGCGCATCGGTGATGCCGCTGCCATCCGCCTGCGGGGTCGGCATAACATGGAAAACATCCTCGCCGCGATGATGGCATGTCATGTTCATGGTGTGCCGTATGCCGATGCGCTGGCTGCTGTGGCCGGGTATGTGCCTCCAGCTCATCGCTGTGAACTCGTGCGAGCGCTGAATGACCGCGAGTATATCAATGACTCGAAGGCCACGAATCTCCACGCGTTGGAAGCCTGCATCGGTGCCATGGACCGTCCTATCGTGCTGATCGCCGGAGGCAAGCAGAAGGGACTCGATTACACGCCGCTGCGAGCCTCGCTGAATGGTCAGGTGCGCGCCATGGTGCTCATCGGTGAGATCAGGCAGCCCTTGCATGATACCTTTGCCGATCTTCTCCCCTGCCGCATGGCGGCAGACATGGCGGATGCGGTGAAGATCGCCACGGAGCTATCCCTGCCTGGTGACAGCATCATCCTAAGCCCCGGCACCTCCTCCTTCGACATGTACACCGGTTACGGCCAGCGCGGAGAGGCATTCCGCACAGCGGTAAATGCACAAAACTGATTTCACAAACAACGAACCCGACAACACCATGAAAAAGAAAAACGACAGACTGATTCTGAAGCTCACCAAGAGTGAGAAACACAAACACAACGTTGCCATGGTTAACGAAGACCAGGAGTGGAACCGTCACGAGCCAAACTCGGGCATGGGACGCATGTTCTTTGTCATGCTGCTCATTCACGTCGTCGTGATTGGCGGCATCATTGTCTATGACTGGCTTAACGGAGAAGAAAGCGCTCCCGTCAGCATTGAAAGCATAAGCAGTGCGACGAATGCGAGTGCGCTTCCGCCACCCGCATTGAATGCAGCAGACATTGCAGCGCAGATACCCATCGAAGACTGCTCCACCTATGAGTGGCGCTCGGGTGACAGCATCGCCAGCGTGGCGAAGAAGCTTGGTGTCAGTGAAGAGGTGCTCATCAAGATGAACATGCTCGACAAGGGCACTCAGCTCGAAGCCAACAGCATCATCCGTTATCCGAAACAACCTGTGGTGAAGGCCCTCGGGCTGAGCGTTGCCGGTGCCGATGGTGCGCTGCCTGTGGTTGTTCCGCCGGATGCCAGCATTGCTGCGGCTGAAGTGCCGATGGCTCTGAATGTTCCTGGCGAGCAGACCTTCTCCTTCCAGCCTACCATCGTCAATGAGCTGGCTCCGACGCCTGGAACCAACGGTGTTTCCTTCGTGGCTCCGAACGTCCAGGACGCACCTCCGGCCGCAGTGACTCCCGAAGCCACGGGTGAACCAGTGATGAAGTCCGAAGCCCTCGTGCAGGATACCCCACCCGCACCCGCTCCTGTGGCGAAGACTGAGACGCCAAAGGTCGAGCAGGCACCGCCAGCCAAAGTTGAGCCTAAGCCAGCACCGAGGATCATCGCCAAAGCTGACGACGATGTGCCGAAGGCCATTCCTGTGAAGCGCTACACTCCTCCTGCCGTGGCCGAGAAGCCTGCGGTGAAGAAGAAGTCCACCGAGGCTTCGTCGGCAAAGTCCAAGACCTACATTGTGAAGCCCAATGAAACGCTATATGGCATCGCCAGCCGTCAAGGTGTGACAGTGAAAGCCCTCCAGGATGCGAACAAGATTACCAAGCCGGAATTGCTGCGTGAAGGTATGAAGTTGGTGATTCCCGTGAAGTGATTTTAACCTCTGCCAAACCATCACCATGGCCAAACGCTCTGTCCTCTTCCTCATTCTCTCGGTCGCCTTGCTCGTCGGGCTTGGCATCACGATGCTGGCGAGCACGAGCTTCTTTACCAAGGAAGGTGGCGGGGAGGCGTATGTCACGGTTTGGAAGCAGGTCATGTGGGTGGGACTGTCCATCGCTGCTTGTGTGGTGACGGCGCTGATTGATTACAACCGCTGGTACAAATGGCGCTGGTGGGTGCTGGGCATCGCTGTGCTGGGGCTGCTCATCTGCTATGAATGGCATCTCTCGCAGTGGCTCGGCTACAAGGCGGTCCTGGCAAAGCGTGTGAATGGGGCGGCGCGTTGGATCGGCGTAGGCTCGATGACTTTGCAGCCTTCAGAGCTGGCCAAGCTCGCCCTTATCATGGCGATGGCAGGCTGGTTTGCCACCTATCAGGACTTGGAGAGAACGCTGAAGCACGGCCTGCTGCTTCCCGGTGCCATTCTCGGCGGCGTGGTTCTGCTCATCGGTGGCGAGGTCGATCTCGGTAACGCTGTGGTCGCGGCTACAGTCGGTGCTGGTATCATGTTCGTCGCAGGCACACGCTTCAGCTTTCTCGGGGCGATTGGCGGGTTCTCTTTGGCGGCCTTGGCGGTGGGCATCAAGTTTGCCCCGAATCGCTTCGAGCGTGTGATGGCCATCTTCGACCTCGAAAAATTCAAGGATGGCATCGGTCTCCAGCAGTGGGTGTCCTGGCTGGCCTTTGGTTCCGGTGGAATGGAGGGACGCGGGCTCGGTGAAGGCCGCATGAAGCTCTCCTACCTGCCCGAGGCGCACACGGACTTCATTTTCCCCATGGTTGGAGAGGAACTGGGCCTCTGGGGCGTTATCGGCACGATTGTGGCCTTCGTGGTGATGATTTTTGCTGGAATGTGCATCAGCGCCTATGCCCCGAACCGTTTTGGCAAGCTTCTCGGATTTGGACTGACTTTTCTCCTAGGACTCGAAGCGCTCTTGAACATGGGCGTGACCACTGCTCTGCTGCCCAACAAGGGACTTCCACTCCCCTTCGTCTCGTACGGAGGATCGAGCCTGCTGGCGGCCATGGTGGCCGTGGGAATCCTGATCAACATTCATCGCCAGGGCGTGCATCTGACGTGGGATCAGCTTCCTGTGATCCGTCGGAACCGCCGCTGGACTCCCCAGCTCTGATTTTTCGTGAAGTCCAAATCCAACCCCAAGTCCATCCATGTGCTGATCGCCTGTGGTGGCACCGGTGGCCATCTCTTTCCAGGCATTGCCGTCGCCGAAGTCCTCAGCGCCCGTGGGCATGACGTGACCCTGCTCATCAGTGAAAAGAAGATCGACTCCATCGCCGCCTCCGGTCACAAAGAGCTGTGCTTCGAAAAAATGCCCTTCCTGGCCATGCCCAAGCCATGGTCCCCGAAGATGATCGGCTTCCTCTCCGGTCTCTGGAAAGGCATGAAGCAGTGCCGAAAGATCATCCAGGATCACCAGGTCAGTGTCGTCATCGGCATGGGCGGATTCACCTCCTTTGCCCCGCTCTATGCCGGCCGGAAGGAAAAATGCCGCACGCTCATCCACGAGAGCAACGCCATTCCAGGCAAGGCCAACCGGCTCAATGCCCGCTATGCCGACACTGTGCTCTGCGGGCTGGATGCCTGCAAAGCGCACTTTCCCAAGCATGGAGACGTGCGCGTCGTCGGCACGCCCATCCGCAGTTCCATGCGCCAGACCTCGAAGGAGGACCCTCATGCCTTCTTCAAGCTCGATCCCAAGAAGAAAACACTGCTCATCATGGGCGGCAGCCAGGGCGCACGCGGCGTGAACCGCGTCGTCGGCATGACGTTGGAGCAGTTTGAAAAAATGGGCATCCAGGTCCTCCACATCGCCGGTCCTACCGACTACGAGGAAGTCCGTGATGTCTATGCCAAGCATCCGCTGCTGCCCCAGCACTTCGCCGCCTTCTGCCATCGTATGGACCTTGCGTATCGGGCTGCGGATCTCGCCATCGCCCGCAGTGGCGCCTCTTCCATGTCAGAGCTGGCTTACTTCGGTGTGCCGAGCCTGCTCGTGCCTTATCCCTTTGCCGCAGAGGACCACCAGACACGCAATGCCGAGATCTTCGACAAGGCGGGTGCCTCAAAAATGCTCATCGAAAAGGATCTGAATGCCGACTCCCTCGCCGATGCCGTGCGTGGCATCCTCACCAAAAGCAAAAAGTCCGAAGAGATGAAGCGTGCGGCAAACAAAATCGCCGTGCGCAACTCGGCGGAAAAGATCGCCGACCTGATTGTCAAAGCGGGAAAATGAGAGAGTCGGCGCTGGTCGTCCCGCCCAAAACAGCCATCATGCTGCGCAGGATTCCCCTCGCTTGCGCGTTTCCTCCGCCCTCCTAGCATCGCCTTCATGAAAAAGCCCCTCATTGCCAGCCTCCTCATGCTCACCGCCCTCGCTCAAGCCGGGGAGGTGAAGACCTTCACGATCAACGCCGATGAATGGCCCGAGGGGGAGGTGCCCAAAGAAGTCTTCATCGTCGAAGGCAAGATCCAGATCACCGCTAAGGATGGCAACAAAGCCATCGTCATCGACCCAGGGGCCGAACTCACCGATGCCTGCGCCCAGGTCGCCACCTCCGCTGCAGGGGAGTCCAGCATTGAGGCGCGTGCCTTCGCCAGCAAGCGCGCGCGCAGCGTGCCGAAGTTCGGCGTCAGCGTCCACGGCATGAGCGGCTATCGCCTTATCGTGAATGCAGCGAAGAAGCAGCTCGAACTCGTGAAATCCGATGTCGTGATCGCCAGCGTCCCATTCATCTGGACGAGCGACGCCTGGCTGAAGCTGAAGCTCGATGTGAAGCGTGGTGAAGGTGATGCCTGGCTCATCACCGGCAAAGCCTGGCCAGCTGATGCTGCCGAACCTGCCGAGGCTGCGGTGAAAGCCGAGGACAAAGGTCTGAAGGGCCAGGGCAAAGCCGGAGTCTGGGGCACACCCTATTCACAGACCCCGATTTTCTTCGACGACATCGTCGTGAAGATCGAGACCGCCCCTGCGGCATGATTTTTTTGTGTGAAAAGAGTAATTTCCAGTTGCCTCCACGCCATGTGCCGCTAGTATCGCGGCCCACGATTCTGGATACTGGAGCGGTAGCTCAATTGGTTAGAGCGCCAGCCTGTCACGTTGGAGGTTGCGGGTTCAAGTCCCGTCCGTTCCGCCAGAAGTGTAAAAAAAGCCCGCTCAGAAATGAGCGGGCTTTTTGCTGTTCTGGTAGTAGCTTTCTGAACCTGCCTCACCGCCATGCCACCCTCTTCGGACAATCAGCACGATATCGACATCGCCAAGGTCACTCAGCGTGCCAAGGAGATCGAAGACAAGCTGCCGCGCCTCCGTAAAGTCATGGAGAGCGCCAAGGTGGTGCTTTCCCTCGTGAAGGACTACTGGGCGGGTAATTACCGCGAGGTGCCTTACTGGGTCATCAGCGCCGGGGCACTTGCCCTGCTTTACGTTCTGAATCCGGCAGACGTGATTCCCGATGTCATCATCGGCGTCGGCTACCTCGACGATGCCACAGTGGTCGCCTTTTGCCTGAAGCTCATCGAGCGTGAGTTAGAGCGCTACAAGGAGTGGAAAGCTGCCCAGGCAGCGCCTCCAGCCAAGAGTTCAGGCAAGGTGATCGATGTTTAGCTGCGGGAATTACTCCAGCCAGCCCATGGCTTTCATCCATTCACCGACCCGGATGTGCCAGGAGGCAGTGGGAAGCCCCGATTCCTTCATGCCGAAGCCGTGACCGCCTTTGGCGAAGATGTGAAGTTCGGCTGGGAGGTTGAGCTTCTTGTATTCGAGATAGAGAAGGGCGCTGGAACTCGCGCTGGTGACACCTTTGTCGTCATGGGCATGGACCAAGCACATGGGCGGTGATTTGTCCGTCACTTTGATCTCAGGCAGGAGGGTGAAGGTGTCGTCCTTACTGACGAGGTAGGCGGGATAGACGGGGATGCTGAAATTGGGGGTGGCATCCGGCACGTCCAAAGTGCTGTCCTGAGTGTAGGTGCGGTCATTGGCATGAAGTGTGGCCATGACGGTGAGGTGCCCACCTGCGGAGAAACCGAGGATGCCGATGCGGTCAGGCTTCAGGCCAAATTCGGCCGCCCGATGGCGCAGGATGCCGATGGCGCGCTGGGCGTCCTGGAGTGGCTCGCGGCTTGGATTCACAGGATCACGGCGGGGCACGCGATACTTCAGGAGCACGCTGGTGACACCGAGGGTGTTCAGGTATTCACACACCTTCGTGCCCTCGTGCTCAATGGCCAGGATGCCGTAGCCGCCGCCTGGGCAGACGATGACGGAGGTGCCGTTGGCCTTTTCGGGTTTGTAGATCGTGATTGTGGGATCAGTCACGTTGGTCACGCGCTTGATGCCGTCTCCCTTTTGAATTTCCTCCTCGGGGCCGATCTTCACACCGGGCTGCTCGGGAGCTCCCTGCGGCCAGAGCTTGATCGTGACAGGTTCGGCGGCAGTGACGGAAAGGGCGGTCAAAAAGAGTGCGGAGACGGCAGATTTCATAGGGGGCGTAGAGTGCCCTGAATCAACGTGGTGATGCACGTCTTTTCTGCGTGTGGAGGAAGAATTGAGCTCTGCCTCGGGCCAACAAAAAAGCCGTGCCCAATGACAGGCACGGCTTTGAAAAGGGTTTTGAGACTACTCTTCGCTGTCGGACTCCTCGGCAGCACCTTCACCACCAGCGGCAGTGACTGTGAGCTTGAGGAAACAGGTGACGTCAGCGTGAAGCTTGACCTGCACTTCGAAAGTGCCGGTGCTCTTGATCGGCTTGTCGAGCTGGATCTGGTGGCGGTCGAGTTCAACCTTGGCGTTGCTCTCAAGCACCGCTTTCGAGATGTCCATGTTGGTGATGGAGCCGAAAGCTTTGCCACCCTGTCCGGTCTGGAGGGTGAGCTTGAGCTTCAGCTTCTTCAGCTTGGAGGCGATTTTCTCGGCTTCTTGAAGCTCTTTGGCCTCACGCTCAGCGCGTGCGGCTTTCAGATGATTCAGGTGGCGGAGGTTGCCTGCGCTGGCCTCGAAGGCCTTGCCCTGAGGAACCAGGAAATTGCGAGCGAAGCCACGCTTCACTTTCACGACATCGGCCTCGGCACCGAGACCTTTGATTTTTTCTTTGAGGATGACTTCGACGTTTGCCATAGCGGGTATGCCTTTTTTGGAAGGGGGGCCGATAGTACACGCCCACTCCAGCCTGTCAAATGCGGGGATGAAAAGGTTTCACAGGCCGAACGCCCCCATTTGAGCTCTGAGGTGGGGTTGCGACGATTCGGTCGAATCACGGCTTCCTCCGCCAGGGCACAAAGGCGCTCGTGGTGCGCTGATACTCGCGGTAGGCATCGCCTCGCTTCTGGAGGGAGAGCTTTTCCGTGAGTGGGATGCCCGTCACGTTCAGGAGGAAATGCAGCATCGCCAGCGGAGCTACAACGGCCGTCCAGCCCCAGGGCGCAGGCAGTGCCATGAGAAAGAGCCCCCACCAAAGCAGCGACTGGAAGAAGTAATTCGGATGCCGGGAGTAATACCACAGACCTGTCTGGCAGATGCCACCGCCTGGGTGCTCACGGCGGAAACGTGCGAGCTGTGCGTCGGCCACACCTTCGCCGATCAGCGCCATGAGCCACAGCAGCAGCCCGATGATCTCCAGCACCTGGAAGCCGGGCTCAGCCTGCTGAGTGATGATGCTCACCGGCAGCATCAGCAGCCAGACCAGCACCGCCTGAGCTAGGAAGAAGAAGAGAAACGTCCGCTTCAGGTTGGCCTGCCATTTTTCCCGCAGCACAGCATAGCGCACATCTTCATGCGGATGATGGCTGGCGACTCGCCGCCAAAGGTAGGTGCCCAGCCGCAGACTCCAAGCTCCCACCAGAGCCGCGATTGCAAGCCGCCGAGGTAACCAGCCGTCTCCTGAAACAGCATACCAAGCCACCACGGGCGCAAAGGAGAGCGACCACGTCACATCGACGAAAGAGTAGTTGTCCAGCCTCACACTGAGCCACCAGGTGAAGAGGAATAAGGTCAGCAGGATGAGCGCAGAGATGATCATGAAATCGAAGTCACAGGTGAGGTCCGCCGGAGTCTGGCAAGCCGCTCAATGAGGGGTTCAGTGATCCATGAGAGTGCCCGCAGCAGGATCGGAGCGATCAAGCACCAGACCGCGATGCCATACAGCGCGGTCATGCCGTAGTCGCGGAAGAAAGGGCCCGGCTCGTCAAAGAAGCGCTTCATCATCGTCGGGATGTGAATGCTCACATGCGGCGCATTGAAGAGCCACTCGCCCGCCCGGTAGAAGATGAGCAGCAAACTCCACTGAAGCGGATACGAGATCGTCTTGAAGGCTTGTAGCACCGGTTGATTCAGCTTCAAAGGCACACCGACAAGCAAGGTCAGCAGCGTGTTTGAACCGATGATCGGGAAGATGCCCAACGTCACACCCCAGGAGATCGCTCGGGCAATTTTGGGCGGCGTCACACCTTGGGTGAGTTGCTGCACAATTGGCCGGACAAACCAGCGATGAAGCCTGGCTTTCATCCCTGTGTCCTCCGCAGCAGTACGTCTTCCATCGTGGCATTCAGCGGCACTTTGAAGAGCTGGATCAGCGCATACACCGCCATGGCGATGTTCCCGAGCAGCAGGATCGCGATCAACCAGGCACCGCGTGCCACCCACGACACCTCTTTGTAAACCACCCAGCACCAGAAGGTAAGGAAGCCCCAGTAGGCATCAAACAGAGTCGCGATGAACCACGGATGCGTCCACGTTTCATACGGGATCTTCCACAGCGCCATCTGCTTGCTCGCCCACGTCGTGACACAGAGCATCGAGACGAGCACGATGATGAAGAAGAGACGGAGGGTGAGGATCACGAGCCAGAATTACGAAGGTCACGCCACGGATGGATTGCTGAAATGCGGCGTTTCGTCTATCTGGGCAAGATGGCTGTTACCGAAAAAGCCCACGCACTCTTCCCCGCCACCGCTTGGACGCTGGTGCGGCGGGTGCAGGGTGGTGAGGCGGTGCCGACGGCGGAGGAAGCGCTGGATTCCCTTTGTAAAACCTATTGGGAGCCGGTGCGGCGGTATCTGCGGGCGTTGGGATGCCGTGAGGAGGAGACGGCAGATGTGACGCAGGAGTTCTTCGCTTCCTTTTTGCGGAATGGCGGCTTTGAGCGGGCGAGCCCAGATCTCTCGAAGCTTCGCACCTTCATCAAGCACGCGGCGGGGAACTTTTTGACGAATCACTGGCGGAATCAATCCACGCAGCGCCGAGGCGATGGTGTGACGGCAGATAACATCGACGAGGTGCCGGAGATCGCCGAGACGGAGCGCTCGCTGGCGGAGCAGGCGTATGATCGCGAGTGGGCGCAGGCGGTGCTGGGGCGGGCCTTGTCGAAAGTGGCAGAGAGTTATGCAAAACGAGGCCGCAGCGAGGTGTTCGAGGCGATCAAGGGTGGCTTATTGCGGCCCGGTGGTATCGCGGATACTCCGGCCGTGGCGGAGCAGCTTGGCATTCCTGAAGCCCAGGTTCGGCTGGCGGTGCATCGGGCACGACAGCGCCTGGCGGAGATGCTGAAGGCGGAAGTGAGCGCCACGGTGGAAAACGCAGCGGAGGCGGATGAGGAGGTGCGTTACCTCATCGGCGTGATTGCACATTCGCAGTGAAACAATCTCCATTCATCCGGGGATGAACTTACGATGACTTCCACCACTCACTGTCCCGAATGCCACGCCGAGCTCCCGGCCGATGGTTTTGCAGGCCTGTGTCCGCGCTGCGTGGCGAAATCGCTAGAGGGTCATCTTGCGCCGCCTCCTGCGGTGGAAAATCGGGGCGAAAGGCCTGTTTTGCCCGGTTGGGATGTGCTGGAGCCAGTGGGTGCGGGTGGGCAGGGAATCGTGTGGCGTGCGGTGAGGCTGGAGGATGATGCTCTCGGCGCGGTGAAGGTTTTCCGCACGCAGGACCTCGAAAGCGCCGCACGCATGGAGGCTGAGGCAGCGGCGCTGCGCAGCCTGGAGCATCCGGGCATCGTGCAGGTGCTGGATTGTGGCGAGACGGCGGATGCACGTTTTTATGTCATCACGGAGTTCGTCGAAGGCTGCGACTTGCAGCGGCTCATGCAGGCTCAGCGGCTGCCCGTCGAGCGTGCGCTGCAAATTGTGCAAGGCGTGGCGGAGGCCATCGCTCATGCGCATGAGCGTGGTCTCGTGCATCGTGATTTGAAGCCGGCGAATGTGCTGATTGGTCGTGATGGCGCGGTGAAGCTGGCGGATTTCTCGCTGGCTCGTGAGATCAGTGCGGAGGCAAAGGTTACGATGACGCGAGACGGCATCACGTTTGGCACGCCTTACTACCTGGCCCCGGAAGTGATGCGAGGTGAACCCGCAACGACCTCGGCGGATCTGTATGCACTGGGGGTGATGCTTTACGAGATGCTCACGGGTGCTCCGCCAGCGGGCCGCTTCACACGGGTGTCGGAAAAGTGTGATCTGCCACGCGAGGCGGATGCTTTGATCGAATCACTTCTCGCTGAAGAGCCTGCGAAGAGGCCGGAGTCCGCTGAAGTCATTCTCAAAAGACTGCGTGAGCTTGATGAAGTTCGCGCAGGAGCACTCGCGGCACGTTTGCGGCGGCATCGCTGGAAGTTCGCGGCGGCGATCGCGGCCTCCGTGGTGCTTGCGGGTGTGATTGGTTATCTTATTCCGCGTCCGGTGCCACCTGCACCACCTCCGCCGAGTCTGAATGCCAAAGGTTTCGCCAATCCAGCGGCCACGACGCGTGAGCAGCCCTGGAAAAACAGCCTCGACATGCGCTTCATTCCCGTGCCGGGCATCGAGCGGGCCCTGGTGTGCCAGCATGAGACGCGGATGAGTGATTTTCTTCTCTCCGTGGCTGGGCAGGGTTTGGAGTGGGAAGCGTGGAAAAAGGCCTTCGGCGTGGAGGCCGTCACTCGCGTGCGCCTGACGGATGTGCGGCCTTCTGGCTGGGAATCGCAGGAAAACAGCGTGCTGGATGTGAGCGCAGGATTGCTCGCCCTGGGGCACACGCCTGACACCGCGGCGTGCGGTATCAACATCTACATGGCGCGGCGATTTTGCGCGTGGCTAACCTGGCGTGAGCAGCGTCAGGGTCGGCTGGCGGCCAATGAATACTATCGCCTGCCCACGGATGACGAATGGAGCCTCGCGGCCGGCCTTCCGGCGGAAACGGAACTCGTCGTGGAGAGGCGTCACAAGTCGATGAATGGCCCGCCGCATCCCTGGGGGCAAGGCTGGCCACCGCCGCCGAACTTCGCGAACTATGCTGGCACGGAGGCTCGCGATGCGAACTGGCCTGTGGCGTGGCTTTCACTGCCGGGGCATAATGATGAATTCCCCCGCGCCGCGCCCGTGGGGCGCTTCCCACCCGTGAGCACCGGCCTTTTCGATGTCTGGGGGAATGTGTGGGAGTGGTGCGAGTCCCCACCGAATGTCATCTCCGCCGAGATGACCCTGCGCGGCGGCTCCTGGGTGGAGGGCGGCTACAAGCCGCAGATGCGCAAAGACTACCGCCGCTTTGAGCGGGCCAACGTGCGCGAGAGCTGCATCGGCTTCCGCTGCATACTCGTGGTGCCGGATTTGCCTGCGGTGAAAAAAGTCGCGGGCGAGTGAAACAAGTTTTCACAGGCCGGGGATGCGAGGGGGATGAAACGACTTTTGTCACTGCCCCTCGCCCTATGCTCCATTTGGATTAGCTCGGCCCCTGCCCAAGTTCCTGAAGTGCTTCGCGGGGAGATCAAGAACCCGCATGTGGCGCGGTATGAATACGGTGACTTTGGTGCCGCCATCGCCACAGATGGAAACGACATGATCGTGGGCGAACCGAGGGCGAACGTACTGGATGGTTCCTGGGAGGAGGGCACCGTGACGCTATATGAGTTTCCCACCGCTGCGATCACCGCACGGCGTGCCACCTACCCCAACCCCAACCTGCATTCCCCCCAGGGTGGCAGGTTTGGCCATGCGGTGGCGATCGATGACGATTACTTCACCGTCGGTGCACCACACAATGCGGTCAATGGCAGCTCATTGGCAGGTGATGCCTACTGCTTTCACAAGCTTGCCCCGGACACAAAACCCTATGCGACCCTGGTGAATCCGAATCCGTTGGGGTTTGAGCAGTTTGGCTCGGCCGTGGCCATGAGCAGCAGCTCAGGTTTTGCCGCCGTGTCCGCGCTAGGGATCGACACTGCGGCGGCCGCCACGGGGATTGTCCACGGGTATCGTTTTCGTGCCACGGGCGCCCCTCTGCAGTTCTCCATCCCGAATCCCGCGCCAGCAGAAGGAGGGTTTTTCGGCCAGACGCTGGCGATCTCTTCCGGCTACCAGATGGCCGTGGGAAATCCCGGTAATGGCGGCAGGAAGGGCAAGGTTTACATCTACACCACCAGCTCGCCAACAATGCAGCTGGAACTGACGAGCCCGGCGGCCGCCACGGAAAACGAATATTTTGGCGCCAGCCTCTCCTTCGATGGCAGCTTTCTGGCGGTAGGGGCACCGGAAGCGTCCAACTATCAAGGGCGGGTTTACATCTACCTTCTGACAGGTGCGACCCCTGCGGTGCCTTTCCGTATCCTGGAGAATCCCGCGCCTGGGATTGTGGGAGAAGGTTTTGGCACCTCCGTTGCGCTGCGGTACCCCAATCTGCTCGTGGGCAACCCCGGTGACATCCGCAACGGAGCCCAGCAGCTAGGCTGCGCATACCATTACAACTTGAACTCCGCCACGACACCGCCAAAGCTCTACGTCAGCGGCTCCCCGGCCCACGGTGAGGCCTTTGGTGCAACGGCTGCGTGGAACCAGAATGCGAGCATCGCCATCGTTGGCGTTCCGAAGAACAGCCATGACGCGGCCACGGCCGGCGCCCTGGCGACCTGGTTTGTTGGCAGTTCAGCCCCGCGCTGGATCTACCCCCGGAAAAATGTGTACGATGACTTTGGAAGCGATGTGGACATCGATGGCAACCGGATGGCGGTCGGAGCACCGGATGCCAACCGTGGTGAACTGCGGGCTGGCCGTGTCGATGTCTTTGACCGCACATCCAGTACTCCCAACGTGCCGGTTTTGACGCTGACGAGCCCGGAGCCTGGGGAGGAGGACCAGTTTGGCCTCCAGGTAGCCCTCAGCGGCAGGCTCCTGGTGGTGTCCGCGCCATATTTTGATGATGGCCCCACGGATCGGGTTGGCAAAGCCTACGTCTATGACCTGGAGGGTCCGCAGCCGCAGGTGCCCATCCATACTTTGGTCAATCCCAACCCCGCACCGGGCTCAGGCAACGACCTGTTCGGCTACCGCCTGGACCTTGAAGGCAGCCTTCTTGTGGTTTCAAACCAGGCTTTGTACTACCAAAAAGGAGAGGTCATTGTGTATGACTTGTCGTCCGCCACGCCGACAGTGCCGATTCGCAGAATCTCCTACCCACCTCCATACAGCCGGGGTAAATTTGCGTGGGCGCTCGCGCTAAGCGGAAGCCGCCTGGCGGTGGCCGCACCAACCTCTCTAGATTACCGGATATTCCCCGGTCTGGTGTTCATTTATGAACTCGCAGGAACAACTCCCGAAACGCCCACTTTGATCATCCCCTCTCCCGTGCAGGCAATCGACGCAGGATTTGGAGACAGCATTGCGATGGATGGAGACCGGCTGCTGGCCACCGTGATGCAGGCAGGCAACGCCGGAAGCCTGGTCAGAAAAGTCATGGCTTATGATCTCGCCTCCGCTACTCCCCTGGTGCCCGCCTTCACCCTGGGCACTTTGCCAGGAGATACCACGGTGACATTCGGCAGCACGCTTGCGATCGAAGGTGACACGATCATTGCCCAGTCAAACAACACCCTCCGGCGGTACGAGTGGTCCTCCACTCCTGCCGGCACCGTGCAGCAAACTTACACCGGAGACCCTGGACGGGCTGCCGCTATAGCCGATGGCTGGGTGATCTCGGGAGATCTGAGCGCAAGAACCGGTGCGGATGCGGATGGCATCGTCCGCCTCTACGGCCCCAATTATGCCGAAATCGCCGTGGTGGGGAATGGGGTGAACATCGCTTCAGGAGACACCACGCCTGATACCGCCGACCACACAGACTTTGGCCGTGCGGCTCTTGGCGGCAGTGGTCTCGTACGCACTTTCACGGTGCGTAGCCTGGGCTCATCTGAATTGACGCTCGCCGGTGTTGGTGGGGGTGATCGGGTGGCGATCTCAGGACCTGATGCCGCACACTTCAGTGTGATTGCCCAGCCTGCTAGTCCAGTGGCAGCCAGCACGGGCAGCACCACTTTCAGCATTCGTTTTTCCCCGCTGAGCGAGGGCCTGAAGACTGCTGAGGTCAGACTGGCCCCGAATGATGACGATGAGTCACCCTTTACCTTTGCCATTGCAGGAGAAGGCCGCCTCACCAGCCCTGCGGGTGAATCCTGGGAGGCGCAGCCTGCCTCCGGCACACGTGTCTGGACTCATCTGGCCGTTTCAGCGGATGGGGGCCGATTGGCAGCCACGACGAATGGCGGGCAGATCCACCTTTCCACGGACTCTGGCCTAACTTGGACTGCCCATGAAACGAACCGCCTCTGGTCTGGCATCGCATGCTCTGCGGATGGAACGCGCTTAGCGGCCACGGTGGAGGGCGGGCAGATCTATGTTTCCAGCGATTCAGGGGCCACCTGGACAGCTGTCGAAAATGCCAGGAACTGGACAGGCATCACTTGTTCGGCAGATGGGATGAATCTGGCCGCGGTGGATCACGGCGGCTTCATCCACACCTCGGCAGACCATGGCATGACCTGGGCTCCGCGTGAAGAGCAGCGTGCTTGGCGGACCATCGCCTCCTCCTCAGACGGCACCCGGCTTGCGGCAGCTGTCGAGGGAGGCCAGATCCATACCTCGACCGATAGCGGGGTGACGTGGATGGCGCGTGAAACGGCGCGCGCTTGGAAACGAATCGCCTGCTCAGCAGATGGTCGTGTCCTCGCCGCCCTTGCCAGCTCAGCGGAGATTTTTGTTTCCACTGACTCGGGTGTCACCTGGACAGCCCGAGACAGCGTCCGGGCCTGGACAGGCATCACGGTGTCTGGAGACGGCACCCACATGGCTGCTGCGGAAGGCGGTGTCACCGGACGAATCTACGTTTCCGTGGACAGCGGCAACACATGGACACCGAAGGCGGTCGATAACGACTGGAGCGTGCTTGCAGGATCTGCGGACGGCAGCCTCCTCGCCGCTGGAGTTCACAATGATGCGATCTGGACTTCCATTGGCGTTGTGGATCCCGTCATCTCGATCTGGGGAAATGACGAACTCATTGCCAATGGCGATGCAACCCCGGCGGAGGTCGATCACACAGATTTTGGCAACGCAGCGACGAGCGGGGGCGTGATCACCCGCACTTACACGGTGAGAAATCCAGGCTCGCTCAAACTCAACCTTACCGGTGCGCCGGCCGTGGTCATTGGTGGCCCCAATCCCGGAGACTTCAGCGTCGAGTCCCAGCCGGTGACGCCGATCTCGCCCTTCGGCGGCAGCGCCAGCTTTGGAATCCGCTTTGATCCGACGGCCCTGGGAGTGCGGACGGCGGTGGTCACCATCGCCAGTGACGATTCGGATCAGAACCCTTACTCGTTCACCATCACCGGCACGGGAATCCGCGCCTCCTACACGCTGACACCTGAGAGCGAAGGCGACGGCAGCATCAGTCCTGCCGCGCCATTGACGATTCTTGAAGGTGGCACCTTCACTTTCACCGGAACTCCCGGCCCTGGATACATGTTGGATCGATGGAGGGTCAATGGAGTGGACGCGCAGACGGGTGGCCTGACCTTTACAACTTCGCCGGTGCTGAAGTCTGCCACGGTCACGGCGCTATTCGTGCCGAATCCTGAGGCTCCAGCCTTTACCGTGCAGCCGCAAAACGTGTTAGCTCTGCTGGGCGGGCCGGCTTCATTCGCCCCAACCGTCAGCGGCGGGCGGCCCATGACCTTTCAGTGGCGAAAGGGGACGCTAAACATCGCAAACGCCACTGAGGAGAGTCTGACGCTCCCTGCCACCGTCAGCTCCGACCTCGGCTCTTACATCGTCGTCGCAGATAACGCCGAAAGCCTTCCCGTGACTTCACAGGCAGGCTACCTGGGTCTTGTGACGCCTGCCGCCGCGACGCAGTCTGTCAGAAGGGGCACGACGCTGACCCTTCGCTGCATTGCCACAGCCCCGACGGCTGTCGGGGTGAGCCTGAGCTATGAGTGGCAGTTTGAAGGCGCGCCCCTGATGAACGGAACTCAGGCGAATGGCACCGTGGTGGCCAATGCCGATAAGGCTGTCATGACACTGACGAAGGCTGACTTCGTGCATTCAGGCACCTACACCTGTGTGGTAACCATGAACACACCCGGCAATGACCCTAGCCTGACTTGTGGAGACATCGAAGTCGGTGTGCTGGGCGACCCGCCGGTGATGGACACGATTCCCATGCCTGCCTCCGTATCAGTCGGCCAAAACTTGGACATGCTTCTGACTGCCTCGGGTTCACCCACAAGCTTCACGGTTGCTGGCTTGCCCACTGGCCTGAAACTTGATCCGCTCACAGGCCGCATTTCCGGCAGGCCGAATGCTGCCAGCAAGAAAGACAACGCGGGAAACTACATCCCAAACAAGCTCACACTACGTGCCACCAATGTCTGGGGCACTGGACCTGCTGTTGATTTTTTCATGATCATCGAGGCGCTGGACCCTTCCCTCATCGGGACATTCAATGGAATCGTTGCACGTTCGGCACATTCCAACTTCGGCCTCGGTGGCCATGTGCAGATCACTGTCGCCGCCACGGGCGTGATCACTGGCTCAGCCACGCTGGCGGGTCAGAAGCACACGATCAGGGGCGCTCTCGAGGTTTCCCCAGGCAGTGACCCCTATGCTGATGTTACGATTTTCCGCAGCCCCACCACGCTAGACACACTGGACATGCGCATGAACTTCACCACAGGCACGGATCGGATTGAGGGCGTCATCATTGACCCGCGCACCAAGATGACGCAGGGCCAGTTTGAAGCGGGTGAGCCTGCATCTCCGGGGCTCGTTGATGGAGACTATGGCAGCGTGCGTTTCCGTAGTCCCTCCGCCATCGTGCTGCGTGCGGATGGCAGTGGTTTCATTTCAGACACGGCAAATCATACCATCCGCACCATTGACCCTCTGCTCGGGATCGTCACGACCCTTGCTGGCAGTACGACGGCAGGATCAGCGGATGGAACGGGCAGTGCCGCCAGCTTTAACGCGCCTGAAGGCCTCGCCCTGGACGCTGCTGGAAATCTGTTTGTGGCGGATACTGGAAACTCCACCATTCGCAAAGTGACACCCGAAGGCACTGTCACCACCTTTGCAGGGGCAGCGGGGCAGCCGGGTAGCACCAATGGCTTGGCCGCCGCTGCGCGTTTCACCTCTCCTTGCGGCGTCTGCTTTGATCCGGCGGGCAATCTCTACGTGGTCGATCGCGGCAATCACACCGTGCGAAAGATCACCCCGGCCGGTGTGGTAACCACTCTCGCTGGCCTCGCGAATACACCCGGACACAAGGACGGCCAGATAGCTACCAGTCGGCTGAATACGCCCACCAGCATCGTGTATGACCCTGTGATCAAGAATCTCTTCCTGACGGACACCGGCAACCAAGTCGTCCGCCGGATCATGCTCAATGGTTTGGTTTCCACCTATGCTGGCTCGCCTGGTGTGTCAGGCATGGATGACGGCATCACTGCCAATGCCCGCTTCAACTCACCTCGTGGTATCGCCACGCGTGGAGATGGCACGCTGATTGTGGCAGACAAGGTTCTTCGTCAGATCAGTCGCAGTGGTGTGGTCGCCACTATTTCCGAGGAACTCAGCCCTGACGACCACCCCGCGGCGCTCGCCTGGCATGGCCCCAGCGCCAGCATCCTGGCCCTGCATGACACGCTGCATTCGCTTTCCATTCATACCGCCACGGTTCCGCTGAACGATGCCATCTTCACCGCCCGTCGAAACACGTGGACCACGACGACTACTGTGCCCACAGCAGAGCAGGGGCGCTACAATGCGGCCCTCCAGACCACTGCGGCACCTTTGGAGACCATGTTTCCGCAAGGAGATGGGTATGCCAGTGTCACCATCACCGCGAACGGTACAGCCACGTGGGCAGGCAAGACGGCAGACGGTGTCAGTTTCACCTTCAGCAGCTTTATGGCCGCCGACCACATCGTGCCCTTGCACGCCATGATGTATCTCAACACTGGGAGCCTTCAGGGGCAGTGTGTCATCAATCCCACCACCCTGGATATTGTCAGTGACACCACATCTGCATTTGATTGGTTCAAAATCGCCCAGCCTCTGAGCAAGGCGGACCGGAGCTACAAGGCTGGCTTCTCCAGACATGCGCTCGACCTTTTCGGTGGCAAGTACCTCTCTGGTAACATCCACAGCTACCTCGGCCTGACCAGCACACCAGCCGCCATGCAGCTCGACTTTGCGGACAGTCGTGTCCCCGGCTTCCAGCAGCCCTTCACGATCACCGCGCCCAACACCGTGAAAGTGCCTGCTAATACGCGGACCTTTATTCTAAGAGTGGATGCGGCTACTGGAGTCTTCAGCGGCACCTTCCGAGAGGGCACACCCTCAGTGACCTCGAACTTTGCGGGCATCCTGATCGACTACGAGGCGGGTGGTGCCAAACGTGGTCACGGCTACTCCCTGCTCCCGGAGAGTACCGCCAGCAGCGCCCCCATCCAGTCTAGCAGAGTCTGGATGGAGACGGAGTGAGTCCGTGATCCCCTCCACACCGCTCCATTCGAGATCTCTTCATCATCGCGTAGCGGTGAAGCTGACTAAGGACTACCAAACCCGATGCAGCGCGCCGTTGTTCGGGCGGGTATAGACCGCTTGGACAACGCTGATGTTCCGCGTGGCGAAGGCGGCCTCGCAGTATTGGAGGTAGAGGTTCCACTTGCGGATGAAGCGGTCGTCAAAGCCGAGCTCTTTGACCTCATCGAGCTTGGCGTTGAAGCGCTCATACCATAGACGCAGTGTCTTGGCATAGCCTGCGCCGAGGTCTTCGAGGCCGTGGAGGAACATGTCGCCTGTCTTGTTCACGGCTTCATTGATGCGGGCCATGCTCAGCAGCAGAGAGCCGGGGAAGATGTGCTTCTGGATCCAGTCCACGCCCTTCTTGAGGTTGTCATAGCGGCAGTCCGCCGTGGTGATGACCTGGAAGGCGAGCAGGCCGTTTGGCTTCAGCACCTCGTGGCATTTGGCAAAGTAGCCATCCACATACGCATCGCCCACGGCCTCCAGCATCTCGATGGAGGCGATCTTATCAAACTGGCCGGTGATGTGCCGGTAGTCCTGAAGGCGGATCTCGATCAGGTGATCCAGCCCCTCACGCTTCACACGCTCCGTGGCATACTTGTGCTGCTCCTGGGAGATCGTCACCGCCGTCACGCGGCAGCCATGTTCGCGTGCCGCGTGGGTGCAAAAGCCGCCCCAGCCACAGCCGATCTCCAAAACATGGTCCGTGGGCTTCAACTCCAGCTTTTGGCAGAGGGCCTCATACTTGTTCCACTGCGCCTGGGCCAGCGGCTGACCTTCTTCCGTAAACTTCGCCGCCGAGTAGGTCATCGTTTCATCCAGCCACAGAGAGTAAAAGTCGTTCCCCAGATCATAGTGCTCCGCGATGTTGCGTCGGCTGGTCTTCACGCTGTTTGGCCGCAGGCGATGCAGCAGACGATTGTAAAACTTCAGCAGATTCGTGCCTGCCAGACGCGTCGATGAAGCCTTGCTGCCCTGTGTGGCGTGGATGTTTTGGATGAACCACGAGATCACTCCCGCCACATCATCGCTGTCCCAGTCACCTTCCACATAGGCCTCACCGAAGCCCACATTGCCAAACAACGCGCAGTGGCGGAAGAACTCCCAGCTCCGCACCCGCATCTCCAGGCCATGCTCGGCATCTTGAGCGCCCAGTGACTGGCTGCTGCCATCCGGCAGCACCATGCGCAGGCCTCCGATGGGAAAGCTGCGCAGAGTTTTCATGACGAGCTTTTCATAAAAACCCTCACGCCGTGCCAGAGGCTGCAGCGTGTCGAGTTCATCGGTAAGGGTGAGCGTGGACGAGTTCATGGCTTTGTCGGGAGAATGGAGCGGTGCGGACGATAGACCTCCCTCTGGAGTTCTGGCTGATCCGCTTTTCGATAAACGTGCAGACCCTTCATCCAGAGGCGTAAAGCATGCCAGTGGATAAGAAAAATCACCCGCAGGGTCACGAGCGGGTATTTGAAAAAGGCAGCCAACAGGCTGGCATCGTTCATCTCATGGCGCTCGCCCGTCAGCGTGGTGATGAGCGCCCGTTCGTCCCCGTCCTGGTCATCGACATGGATTTCCAGCTTCTCGCCCGGCAGCCTCAGCTTGAAGTCAAACTTCAGCTCCAGCCCGAAGAAGGGTGACACATAGAAGTGCTTTGGTGTCGCCAGTCGGAAGCGATCATGCTCAGCTTCGAACTCCGTCAGCACATACGGCTTCTGCTCGTGAAACGTGTTCGTCACCTCCGCCACAGCAGCCACGGGATCGCCTGCGGCATCAAAGGCATAGTAGAAGCACACCGGATTGAAGATATAACCCAGCACGCGGGGAAAGGTCAGCAGCATCACGCGAGTGATCCTCGTCGTGTCCACACCTGCTTCCTGCATGGTTTGCAGCACATTCGCCTTCGCCGTGCGGCTGTCTTTGATGATGTGATCGCTGTCGTAGAAGGAGAACAGACTCCAGCGGTTCCTCTTGAAGCCACGCAGCCGCGCGGAGAGCGAGTCCAGCTCATCTAGGTCCAGCCATAAGTAGAAGACGCCATACGCAAAGCGGTGCTGCTTCGGCCTGAGCCGATGATGCAGCACGCGGCAGCGGTAGAGCGCCGAGTTCATTCTACCACGGCTCCTCCCCGAGAAGGTCACGGCAGACATTCACGGCCGACATGAAGCCGTCTTCATGGAAGCCGTAGCGCGTCCAAGAACCGCAGAAGTAGGTCGTCTGATCGGGGGAGATCTGATTCAGCTCCGGCACCCGCTTCTGGGCAGCGGTGGCCTTCACGTCGAAGAGTGGATGCTCATACTGGATGCGCTTGATGACTTTCTCGGGCGCGATGGCGTCCTCGCCATTGATGCTGACAAAGTAGTTCGTCTTCTCAGACACGCCTTGCAGCAGGTTCATCCAGTAGTGCGTGCTCGGCTGGATCACGCCCCGCTGGTCAAACTCGATGTGGTAGTTCCACGCCGCCCAGCACTTCTTGGTCTTCGGCATGAAGCGGTCATCCGTGTGCAGCGTGGCCACATTCTGCTGATACTGAAAGGCGGGCAGGATCTCCATCTCCAGTTCTGTTGGTTCGGCCAGCATCCGCAGCGTCGTCGGAGTGTGGGTGGCCATGATGACCTTGTCATAGGTCTTTGGCGCATGGCCTTTGACATACACCACCGCCTTGCCATTCCGCCGATCCACTTGCTCCACCGGCGCATTCAGCCAGATGCTGTCGCGGAAGGGCGGGACCATCTTCCGTACGTATTGACGGCTGCCATCCACCACCGTCCACCAGGGGTGGCGCGTCTTCATGCCGAGGAAGCCGTGGTTAAACCAGAAGTGCATCAGCGTCTTGGCGGGGAACTCCAGCATCCGCTCCGGTGGGGTGGACCAGACCGCACTGCCCATCGGGATGATGTACAGGTCCAGGAAGTCCTGCCCATAGCCCCGTGCCGCCACATACTCCCTCAGCGTCAGCCCCTCCACACTGGGGTCATTCATCGCCTCCACGGTCTCTTCATTGAAGCGCTTGATCTTCAGCAGGAAGCTCCAGAAGCGGGGGCTCACCAGATTCTTCCGCTGTCCAAAGATGGTGTCTAGGTTCTTGCCGTTGTACTCATACCCGGTGGGAAGATGGCGGAGGCTGAAGGACATATCTGTGCGCTTCGTCTCCACGCCCAGCTCCTTAAAGAGGCGGCAGAGCAGGGGATAGGTCTGGTGATTGAAGACCATGAAGCCCGTATCAATCGGTAGTTCCTTACCATCCTCCGTCACCGTGACCGTGTTTGTGTGGCCGCCGATGTAGTCCGCCGCTTCATAGACGGTGATGTCGTGGCGCTGATGGAGGAAATGGGCGCATCCCAGCCCGGAAATACCGGAACCGATGATGGCAATGCGTTGTCGGGGCATGGATGAGCGGGGGGCGAGTAGGCTGATTGTTCGCCTGTGGACGCCCTGTGGATTCAGAAGGTTGCGCTCCACTGCTATAAAAATACCGGAAGCCGTGCTGCCTTGGGCTGGATGGCGGGGGGCGTTGGCGCGTTGGTAATGAACCATGCTCCTGACTATGAAAGCCGCGCCTGCCTTCCTGACTCTACCTTTGCTCCTGCTCGCCCCGCTGGCGATTGCCCAGGCTCCGAAAGATGGCATCCAGACGAAGACGACCTATGCGAAGGCCTATGGGGAAACGAAGAACGCGGTGAATGTCGATCCGGCGAAGGATCTGCCGCGCTATCCGGCGGTGGAGCCGAAGGATGCGCCGGGCACTTGGCAGGTGAAGAAGGGCTTTAAGCTGGAGTTGGTGGCGAATGAGCCGCAGGTGCGCGACCCCATCGCGGTCTGCTTTGATGAGCGCGGGCGCATGTTTGCCTGCGAGATGATCGACTACAGCGAGATGCGCGATGTGACGCCGCATCTGGGGCGCATCTCGATGCTGGAGGACAAGGATGGCGATGGCTTCTTCGAGAAGTCGCAAGTCTTCGCGGATGACCTGCCCTGGCCCACGGGCCTGACTTGGGCGAACGGCGGGCTTTATGTGGGGGCGACGCCGGACATCTGGCGCTTTGAGGACAAGGATGGCGATGGCAAGGCGGAGGTGCGGGAGAAGGTGTACACGGGCTTTGGCACGGGTTTAAAAATCCTGAACGTGCAGGGGCTGATGAACAGCTTCCAATGGGGCCAGGACAATCGCATCCATGTGCTGGCTGGCGGGGGCAATCGCGGGAAGATCAAGTGCCTGAAGCGCCCCGATCTGCCCGAGCAGGAACTGGGCGGACGCGATTTCTGGTTTGATCCGCTGACCCATGAGTTCGGGCTGGAGGTCGGTGGGGCGCAGTATGGCATGAGCTTTGACAACTACGGGCGGAAGTTCGGCTGCTCGAACTCGGATCACCTCCAATACTGGCTCTACGATGACCGCTACTCCGCCCGCAATCCCTACTACGACATGCCACCGAGCCGACGCAGCATCGCGGTGGATGGTGGAGCGGCGGAAGTCTTCCGACTGAGCCCGGACGAGCCCTGGCGCATCATCCGCACTCGCTGGCGCATCGCCGGTGTAGTGAAGGGGGCGGTCGAGGGCGGAGGTCGCGTGAGCGGCTACTTCACCGGTGCAACTGGCACGACGATCTATCGCGGCGATGCCTATGGGCCCGAGTTCGTGAACAACAGCTTCAGCGGCGATGCCGGTGGTCAGCTCATTCATCGCAAACAGATCCGTTATGCCGAAGACGGCATCAATTTGGTGGGCGAGCGTCCCGCCGACGAGCGAGGCTTTGAATTCGCCGCCAGCAAGGACACCTGGGTGCGCGTGGTGAACTTCGCCAATGCTCCCGACGGCTGCCTCTACGTCTGCGACATGTATCGCGAGGTCATCGAGCATCCCTGGAGTGTGCCGGATGAGATCAAGAAGCATCTCGACCTCAACAATGGCAACGATCGCGGTCGCATCTGGCGCATCTTGCCGGACAAAGGCGCTGAGCGCAAAGGGCAGAAGGTCACGCTGGCGGAAGCGAGCACCGAGGAACTGGTGAAGGCTCTCGGCCACACGAACGGCTGGCATCGCGACACGGCGCAGCGCTTGCTTTATGAGAAGCAGGACAAAGCGGCGGTGCCGATGCTGAAGGCGCTGATCGGCGGCGAGAACCATCTGGCGAAGATCCATGCGTTGAATGCGCTGACCTCGCTAAAGGCACTCGACTCGGCGGTGATCACTCAGGCGATCACGGACAAGGACGCGCAGGTGCGGGAAAAGGGTGTCGTGCTGGCGGCTCGCTTCAAAGCGGAGCATCTGGTGCTGGAAAACATCGCGCGTGCCAGCGAGGATGCGTCACCGCGCGTCCGCTTCACCTACGGGATGGTCCTGCCGCAGTTCTTTGAAGTCACGACACCCACCGCTGCGCTTTCTTTGGCGAGCCAGCAAAAGAAGCTGCTCGATCAAGCCTCTGGCAGTCCGCTCATGCTGGCGGCGGTGCTGAGCAGTGCGGGCACGCAGCCGGGCATCTTGCTGAATCAGATGACAGGCACGAAGTCATCCGGCCTGACGCCCGCTGTCGCCGAAGCCTTGTTTGGCATGATCGGCCAGCAGCGGGACGAGGCGGCGCTCAAGGATGCGTTGAAGCATCTGTCCTCGGATGATCTGACTCCGGCCGTGCGTCAGGTAGGCATCAAAGCCTTCGCCACAGGGCTTCGTCGCGGAGGCAGCTCCATCGCGAAAGTGGATGCGGAAGGCAAGCTGGCAGCCGTGTTTACCCAAGCGGCCTCTTTGGCCCAAGGCACGACGACTGAAGCCGCGAAGGTCGAGGCCATCGAGCTGCTTTCGCTCGCCACGAAGGAGCAGGGTGAGGCAGCGCTGACGGCCTGTCTCGGTGCCGATCAGAGCGAGCGCGTGCAAGCCGCTGCCGTGAAGGCTTTGAGTGAGCTGGCTGGCATGGCAGCGACGGCTTCGTTGCTCACTGCCTGGAAGGGTTTTAAGCCGCAGGCACGCACGGTGACACTCGCGACATTGCTCTCACGCGATGATGGAGCGCTCGCCTTGCTGGAGGCGATGGGCTCCGGCCCCGCTCCCACCGACCTCGCGGCGTCGCAGGTGCAGGATTTGATCAAGCACAAGAACGCCAAAGTCGCTGCCCTGGCAAAGACGGCACTCAAGTCGGTCATCCCGCCTTCGCGTGAAGAGGTCGCGAAGACCTTCGCGCCATCTGTGGGCATGAAAGGCGATTCAAAAGCGGGCCAGAACCATTACATCTCCCGCTGCATGGCCTGCCATCAAGCCAATGGCATGGGCATCGAAGTGGGGCCGAACTTCACCACGGTGAAAACGAAGGGCCGCGATGCCTTGCTGACCGCCATTCTGGAGCCGCATAAAGAAGTCGCCTCCCAATACATCGCCTACACGGTGAACACGAAGGAAGGCCAGACCGTGCAGGGCGTGATTACCTCTGACGATGCCAGTAGCATGTCCCTCAAGATGATGGGCGGTGCGGCGGTAACACTCCAGCGAGCCAATATCAAAGGAAGCAGTTCCACCGGCCAAAGCCTCATGCCCGAAGGCCTCGAAGGCGGCCTCAGTGTACAGGACATGGCCGACCTGCTGAGCTTTATCGAGGCGGCGAATTGACCGTGCTGACCAAACACTCTCTACTAAATACTTCCCACCCATGCCCACTAGCCCAGACTCTCCCAAAACCATCAAACTCGCTCTCGTCGGCGCCGGTATGTTCGGCGGTGATGTTCATCTCCGTGCTTATGCGGATCTTCAGCGCTTCGGTATCGCGGGGCAGCTTGCACGGGTGGGGCTGGACGAGCATTCGCGTGGGCTCGCACCGGTGAAGTTTGATCTCGTGGCGGTGGCGACGCGCTCGGAGGGCTCGGCGAAGAAGTCGGCGGCGGCTTTCAAAGCGATCACGGGCTGTGAGCCGAAGTGCTACCATGGTGAGGCACCCTGGGATGACATCCTGCGCGATTTTCCAGACCTGGATGTCATGGCCGTGGCGACGCCGGATCATCTGCACACGCAGCCGATTTTAGCCGCGCTGGCAGCGGGCGTGCATGTGCTCACTGAGAAGCCGATGTGCCTCACGACGCAGGAGTCGGACGAGATCATCGCCGCTGCGAAGGCGAAGAACCTGATCGTGGGCGTGGACATGCACAAACGCTACGACCCCGATCATCTCCGTATCCGCGATGACATCCAAAACCGCATTGGAGCGCCTCTTTACGGCACGGCCTATCTCGAAGAGCCGCTGGAGGTGAGCACGAGCACTTTCAAGTGGGTGGAGAGCAGTGATCCCTTCAGCTATGTGGGGCCGCATTGGACGGATCTGATCTGGAGCTACTACAAATCCAAGCCGGTGAGTTTGACAGCCGTCGGTCAGAAGAAGCGGCTCATCCGCGATGGCATCAACGCCTACGACGCCGTGCAGGTGCGTGTCGATTTCGACAACGGCATGAGCATCAACTTCCACAACAACTGGGTCACGCCTGCGGACTTCGAAGGTCCGGTGAATCAGGGGCACGAGATCGTAGGAGCTGATGGCAAGGTGGAGAGCGATCAGCAGTATCGCGGCTTCCGCTGGTGGAATGCAGGCGGCGGCTCACGCACGAGCAACAACCACTTCACCCGCGATGTCCTCCGCCACGATGGCACGAAGGCTTACATCGGCTACGGCGTGGATAGTCTCACGGTGGCGTTAGTGGCGATTTGTCAGGTGAAGTTTGCCGGAGCCAGTCGTGACTCGGTGGCGCATCTTTACCCGACGGCGGAGGAAGCCCGCATTACCTGCGCCATCGTGGATGCAGCGGCAAAGGTGCGTGATCTGAACTGGAAATACATGCAGGAAGGGAAGGGGGCCACGGTCACGGCCCGCTTTGGTGAAGATGGTATCACGATCATCGACCCCAACTCTCCACGGGTGTTCCAGAGCATTTACGGGAAGCCTTTGTAGATTCGAATGATCGGTTGGGCTCTGGATTCCAGTAGCCCGATCCTCTGCCAAAGGAATGCGGATACTGGCTCAATGCTTTAGTTTCTACCGTAACTGCCGGGTCGGCTCGAAGGCGTATTCGATGGCGGCGTTGCTGCCGAAGGTGGATTTGTGAATTCAGAACCCTGTTTTTCGGGACTTGGAGTGCGCAGCTGACAGAGAGCTTCCGGGAGGTGCGCCAAAAAAAGCGCGGATGCCTTTGGGGCATCCGCGCTGGGTCAGTGAACGAGTTGAAAACTGTTCTACCGTTTATTCAGCGGCTGCTTCAGCCTTGGCCTTTTTTGGCGCGCGCTTTTTTGGCGCGGCTGGGGCCTCTTCAGCTTCGGCGGTGACGACTTCGACTTCGGCTTCGACGGCCTTGCCAGCTTTGGGCACGTAAGCGTCCACCCACTCGATGAAGGCCATCGGGGCGGAGTCGCTGCGGCGTTGGCCGAGCTTGGTGATGCGGGTGTAACCGCCCTGGCGCTCTTTCGAGGCAGGGGCGATCTCTTCGAAGAGCTTCTTCACGATGCCTGGTTGATGCAGGGTGCCAATGGCCTGACGGCGGGCGTGGAGGTCGCCGCGTTTGCCGAGGGTCACGAGCTTTTCCGCGTAAGGGCGCAGTGCCTTGGCCTTGGCCAGGGTGGTGCGGATGCGGCGGTGTTCGATGAGGGAGCAGGCGAGGTTGGCCAGGAGGGCCTTACGATGGGAGGCGTCGCGCTGGAGCTTGGGAACTTTTCTTCCGTGGTTCATGTCTTTTCTGGAGTTCTAAAGGTGTAAATGGGAGGGGGGAATTACTCGTCGTCGTCGCTGTCGGGCATGTTGCTGTCGATCAGCTTGGTGAAGTCCATGGCGTCGGCTTCATCGTCGTCGGTCAGCAGGGTGCTGCGGGCGAGGAGGGAGACACCACCAGGGGTGGCTTCAAGCAGCGCGGCGTCGAACTTCATGCCGAGAGAGAGACCCAGTTCGGCGAGCTTCTCTTTGATCTCGGTGAGGGACTTCTTGCCGAAGTTGCGGTAACGCAGCATCTCTGCCTCGCTCTTCATGGCGAGCTGGCCCACGGAGGTGATGTTGGCGTTGTTGAGGCAGTTGGCAGCGCGGACGGAGAGCTCGATCTCGTTGACGCTCATGTTGAGCAGCTTGCGGAGTTCGGCGTTTTCCTCGCTCTGGGCTTCCGGGGCGGCTTCGAATTCGACGGCTTTGTCGTCGTAGTTGACGAAGACGTCGAGGTGATGGCGCAGGATGGCGGCGGACTGGAGGAGGGCATCATGCGGGGTGATGCGTCCGTCGGTCCAGATGTCGAGCACGAGCTTGTCGTAGTCGGTGTTCTGGCCAACGCGGGTATTGTCCACGTTGTACTTCACACGGGTGACCGGGCTGTAGATGGAATCGATCGGGATCACGCCAATGGGCATGTCTGGACGCTTGTTCTCTTCCCAGGAGGCGAAACCACGGCCGACGCGGACTTCGAATTCGCAGTCGAATTTGATCTTGCGGTCGAGGTGGCAGATGACGAGGTCCTTGTTGATGACTTCGTAGTGGTTGTCATCCTTGATGTCGCCAGCGGTGATGGAGCCGTCTTTTTCGCAGGTGATGGAAAGGAGGCGTGGCTCCTTGCTTTCGCTGTGATGGAGGAAGCGGACCTTCTTCAGGTTCAGGATGATCTGCACCACGTCTTCGACGACGCCGGGGATGGTGGAGAATTCGTGCTCAACGCCGCGAATCTTCACGGAGGTGATGGAGGCGCCTTCCAGTGAGGAAAGCAGGACGCGGCGGAGGGAGTTGCCGATGGTGTGACCGTAACCTTTATCAAAGGGTTCGGCGACGAACTGAGCGTAGGTATCTGTGGCCGTGGCTTCGTTTTTGACGAGGCGGTTCGGCATTTCGAATCGTGCGAGACGTGCTGACATGGGGTGTTGTGGGGTTGCCGGGTTACCTCCAGACGAGCCATCCATACCTCCGAGGAGGTGGATCTGGAAACCAACGGCGAGTTTAACTGAGGGGGCTGGCTCGCGAGGGGCCGGAGTATGGGGGTGACCGCCCGGTGTGCAAGCGGGTTTTTGCCCTCAAAACGCCTCTTTTAGTAGCGCAACAGCTTCCTGAGCTCCGAACTGATGCTCGCCGTGGTCGGGCGGTGGGCTTTCCAGAGGTTCGGGTGGTAGGGGATCGGGGTGTCCTTGGAGTTCAGCCGCATGGGCGGGGCATCCAGGAGATGGAAGGCCTCGCTGGAGACGCGGGCGATGACTTCGGCGGTGACTCCACCCCAAGGGAAAGTTTCCCCAACGACGAGCAATCGCCCGGTGCGGGCGACGGAGGCCAGGATGGTGTCGCTGTCCATGGGCTTCACGGAGCGGAGGTCCACGACCTCGACTTCGTAGCCATCGAGCCGGAGTTCCTCGGCGGAGCGGAGACACTCATGGAGCATGGCGCTGTAGGTGACGATGGTGGCATCCCGCCCAGGGCGGGCGATGCGGGCTTTGCCGATGGGCATGGCCTCGCCAAAGTTTTCGGACTTCAGGTGGTAGTAGAGGAACTTGTGCTCGCAGAAGATGACGGGATCATCCAGCTTCACACTTTCCAGCATCATCCAGTAGGCGTCCTCGACAGTGGCTGGCGTCAAGATCACGAGGCCAGGGTAGTGAGCGTAGATGCTCTCCATGCTCTGGCTGTGAAAGGGTCCGCTCCCAGCAGTGCCGCCGGAGGGCAGACGGATGGTGATGGGGCAGGGGGTGTTTGTACGCCAGAAGAGCGTGGCAGCCTGATTGACGATCTGATTGAAGCCGACAGAGGAGAAGTCAGCGAACTGCATCTCGATGATGGGCCGCGCGCCCTCAATGGCAGCTCCGACGGCCATGCCGATCATGGCATCTTCGCTGATGGGAGCATCAAAGACGCGCCCTGGGAACTCGCGGCTAAGGTTTTTTGTCGCTTTGAAGGCACCGCCAAAGGCACCGATGTCCTGCCCGTAAAGGAAAACGTCCAGGTTGTCCCGGAGGGCTTCGTATTGGGCTTCGCGGATGGCTTCGAGATAAGTGATGCTCATCCTTCATTCCCTTCCACAAGCGCGACGGTCGAGAGTGCCTGCCAGCTTTCCCGGTAGGGATCGGGCGTGGCCTCCTTCATGACCAGAGAAGTGGCCTGATCCACTTCACGGCGGGCGCTTTGATACCATTGATCGAGTTCAGCCTGACTGGACCAGCCATGGGAAATGGCCTGCTCCTGGGCGACGACGAGGCAGTCACGGCCTTCGTGCTCGTGCTTTTTGAGGTCAGGGATATAAGAGGCGTCATCATGCTCGCCGTGACCGCCGAGGCGGAGGAGACGGCCCACGACGATCTGGGGCCCATGCCCGGCGCGGGCTCTTTGAAAGGCAGTGCGGAAAGTGGTCACACAGGCAAGGAGGTCGGTGCCATCAATGCTGTAACCTTCGACGCCGTAGCCCTTGGCGCGGTCCACGAGGTTTTCACAGGCAAACTGGCGGTTCGTGGGAGTGGAATAAGCGTATTGGTTGTTGGCGATGCTGACCACGAGGGGAAGTTTCTCCACAGCGGCCATGTTCATACCTTCATGAAAAGCACCCGTTGAGGTGCCGCCATCGCCAATGCTGGTGGCCCCGACTGAGTCGCCGAGGGTGCCTTTCAGGCGACGGGCAAAAAGAGCACCGGCCACCACAGAAACGAGACTCCCGAGGTGGGAGATCATGGCCATGTAGCCCTGCTTTGGCCGGCCACGGTGGATGTTTCCGTCTCTGCCACGCATGGGGCCGGTCACTGTGCCTAGATAGGTGCGCAGAGCGTCGATCACCGGTTCGCCATAGGCGATTCGGCCCGCCTGATCCCGAATGAGAGGGCCATAAACGTCTTTACCATAGCGGAGGTGGATGCCAGCCGCTGCGCTGAAGGCCTCCTGACCACGCCCGAGATACACGCCACCGACAATGCGGCCCCCAGCGCGGTAAAGGCTGCCGAGTTTCTCCTCCAAGGTTCGGGAGAGAATCATGCAGCGCAGTGCCTGGAGGAAATCCTCCCGATATTCGGCGTGAGGATCAGAGGCGACTTTGGTGCTGGAGGGAGCGACTGGCACGGCTGAGGTCTGGAGAGCAAAATCGGCGTTACATCGCCGATGATGAATGAATGCTTTCACACTCGGCCGGGAATGTCCAGAAAGGAAATCCAGGGGATGGACATGAGTCCTCCCGATTCCACCCATTTCCCGGCTTATTGCCGCAGGAACTCGATCAAATCCGCCATCTGCTCCGGCGTGATCGCTGCTTCCACACCTTCAGGCATCAAGGACGTGCCCGTGCTGGAGATCGATTGGATGTCGCTGCGCAAAAGACTCTCCTGACCGCCATCGGCACGCTTCAGGACCACGTTCCCAGCTGTCTCGCTCATCACGAGGCCGCTGAGCGTGCGCCCGTCCTTCGTCTCGATGATGTAGAGCGCGAAGTTCGGCGAGACCTCGCGGTTCGGATCAAGGATGTTCGTGAGGAGCTGCTCCGGGGTCCAAGCCTTCACCGTCGCGAGATGCGGGCCGACATCGATTCCACGGCTGCGGTGGCGATGGCAGGCCATGCAGGCCAGTTCATAGACTTTGGCTCCGCGGGTGGCGTCTCCCTTTGTCGTCAAAGCTGCCTGATACTTGTCGATCACCGCCTTGCGATTCGGATTCGAGCTATCTCCAAAAAGCTTCGCCACCCGCGCGAAGATGTCGGCGTTCTTGTTCCGTCCTAGCGTGGCACGTGAGGCAGCGGACACCTGGGTTTTCGGAATCGCGCCGGATTCGAGCGCCGCCAGCAGGACGGGGATGCGCTCTGCTCGGCTCAGTAAAACGAGCTGAGCTTTGTCCCGCAGCGCAGGCGTGAAGGACTTCCATGCTCCCACGATGATGTCCGCCACGGCGGGCTCGCGGTAGGTGTTCAGGGCATCGAGGGCGGCGAGTTGGAGTTCGGCAGGCTGAGTAGCGGCGAGAAAACCGGTGAGCTGAGGCAAGGCATCGCTGGCTTGCATGAGATCGGGCAGAAGGCCCAGGGCCACGATGCGTGATTCGGCGGGTAGTTTGGCATCGCCCAATTCAGCGAGGGTGTCGGACCTGAGCTTGTCCATCCAAGCGCGTGACTCAGCGTCCTTCAGATCTTTGAGCGCAGCTTCATCGAGAGAGGAGGCACCGCGACGCAGCGACGACGCGAGCGATTGCACGACACGACGACTGAAGGCGTCCGGTGCGCCACGGAGCACGAGGTGATGCATGACATGGTAGGGCGCATCAGGATCGCCTTTCTTGAAAGCGCGCCCGATCATGCCTGCTAGGTCCACCTGGAAGCTTTGAAGAGCAGGGGACTGGGTGAGCTTGGGTGATTTCAGCACTGTCTCAAACATCGGGAAGGATGACTCTGCGCAGCCAAGCAGGGCGGATTGGAAGATTTGCGCCTGCTGATCATGCTCGATGCAAACCTCACCGAAACGTGGCAGAGCGGCGGGGCTGAAGACGAGGCTGTGAGCCATCAACGTCTCGATCTGCACCATGATCGAAGCATCGCGCAGCAGTTTATCCGCATCCGTTCGCAGTTTGTAGAGTTCAGCGACTTCACGTGGGGCGATCAGGGCTTCCGGCCTCATGCGCACAGCTTGCTGTCGCACCTTGGCATCCTTGTCCTGCGCGGCTTGCAGCAGCAGGGCATAGCCGGACTGGGATACACCCGCGTCTGCCAGCCAAGCCTTTTTATCTTTCGGCTGGCTGGTTTCGCTTAAACGACCCGCAGCTCGGAAATCCACAGTCGAGGCTTTTCCTATGGCTCCTGCGGCTTCGAGACTCCACAGCGCGTGGATTCGGCCCTGGGCTGTCTTGGCCTCGGTGAGCATAGTGCGCAGTGCTGGAAGTGCATCCGCATCCTCTCGCTCAAACAACAACCTTTGCGCTGTCTCACGATGCCAGCCATTCGCGTGATCCAGCAGAGCTACCAACTCGGCGGTGGTCGCCTGACTCAGCATGGCGGGATGGCGTGATTTGAAGCCTTTGGGTTTGAGGCGATACACACGGCCGCGATCTCTGCCTTTGAGCAGATCGAGGCCCTCATGGATGTCATCCGGGATGCTCCAGGGGTGCTCGATGACTTCGCGATACATGTCGCAGACGTGCAGGCAGCCGTCGGGGGCGTTGGTGAAGTTCACGGGGCGGAACCACACGTCGTCGCTGGTGCAGAAGTTCTTCGTGCCATCGACCTGCACAGCTTTGAAGGTCACTCCATCGGGCACGAGCTTCATGCGGTAGAAGAGATTCCCCGCCACATCGGCCACGAAGGCGAAGTCGCGATACTCCGGCGGATACGCATCGCCGCGATACACGGTGATGCCTGCGGAGGAGGTGACGACGCCGGCGCCGACGAGTTCGCTCTTCGGCAGATGACTGCCCTCGCTGCTCCAGCGCTGCGCGCGGAAGTCGCGCCAGGGCTCCACGGGGCTGGTGCGATACACGGGCAGTTGATCGCCCGCCTCGGCGCAGTCGTTCAGCGGACTCGCGATGCTGACATAGGGATTCCTTTCCAGATAGCGATGCGGGATGACCACGTGCTGGCAGGGATTGCGGATGTTGCAGAGAAAGCGGTTGCCCCAGTCATCGAAAGTATTGCCAAAGCGCGCGCCGCCGCTTTCGAGGCGCACATCGCCTGTGCTGGGATCAAAGCTGAAGTCGTTGCGTTTGATCGGCAGCGGCTTCGAGTCCTTTGGCAAAGGCATCACGTCTTCGCTGCCCTCCGCGCGACGAATCTCGCCACCATTCGTGCCTCCGGCGATGTAGATGCGGTGATCGAGACCCCAGATGGGATTGTTCATCACGGCCTGCACGTTCAGCTTCTTCAGGCCGGTGAAGACCTTCTTCCGCACATCCGCGACGCCATCGCCATTCGTGTCCTTCAGATACCAGACATCCGGCGTGGCGGTGACAAAGATGCCGCCCTTCCAGCAAGCCGGGCCCGTGGGCCAGGAGAGGCCTTCTGCGAAGACGCTGGCCTTGTCGAAGACGCCATCACCATCCGTGTCGGTCAGCAGGCGCACTTTGCCAATGTTGGCATCCGTGGGGTTCTCCTGGCTAGGTTTGTGCGTGGACTTGTCCGTGTAAGGATAGTCGTTCATCTCGCAGACGTAGGCGCGGCCATCTTCGTCATAGGTAATGGCGACGGGATCGGTGACGAGCGGTTCGGCGGCGATGAGCTGCATTTCGAAACCATCGAGCACATGGAAGGTCTTCGATGCATCCTTGGCCTCCGTCGGCGGCGTGCTGGGAAACGTCAGCGGCTCAGCGGCGCTGAGACTGGTGGCAAAGAGGACAATAATGGCACGCATGATGAGATGGCAAAAACATCACGAGCCACATGCCGCAGGACTTGCACATCAAGAGGCAAATCTGTCGGCAAGAATCACCTCGCCAAAGCGGGTGAGACGCGGAAGCTGGAACCGTGGCATAGAACTAGCGTTATTAACTCCCCCCAATCCAATGAGTACCAAGACCGATCCCTCGAAACCGCTCAGTAAAAACCCGCACCTGATCAAATGGGTCAAAAAAATGGCCACCCTCTGCAAGCCGGACCGCATCCACTGGGTGGATGGTTCCAAAGCTGAGTATGATCGCCTCTGCGATGAAATGGTGGCCGGCGGCACCTTCATCAAACTGAATCAGAAGCAGTGGCCCGGCTGCTACTACGCCAAGTCCGATCCGAGCGATGTGGCCCGTGTCGAGGAGCGCACCTTTATCTGCAGTCATTCCAAAGAAGGTGCGGGTCCAACAAACAACTGGATGGACCCTTTTGAGATGAAGAAGAAGCTCCGTGGCCTCTTCAATGGCTGCATGAAAGGTCGCACGATGTATGTGCTGCCTTACAGCATGGGGCCGCTCGGCTCTCCCATGTCACAGATCGGAGTGCAGCTCACTGACTCCGCCTATGCCGTGGTGAACATGCGCATCATGGCCCGCATCGGGAAGCCTGTCTTCAAGATCATCGACAAAGGCGAGAAGCGCGTGGTGCCCTGTGTGCACAGCGTCGGCGCACCTTTGAAGAAAGGACAGAAGGATGTGTCCTGGCCCTGCAACAAAGAGAAGTACATCGTTCACTTCCCCGAGTCGCGTGAGATCTGGAGCTACGGCTCCGGCTACGGTGGCAATGCCCTCCTTGGTAAAAAATGCTTCGCCTTGCGCATCGCGTCCGCCATGGCTCGTGATGAAGGCTGGATGGCCGAGCACATGCTCATCCTCGGCGTCGAAAATCCGCAGGGAGAGAAGACCTATGTGGCTGCCGCGTTCCCGAGCGCCTGTGGCAAGACGAACTTCGCCATGCTCATCCCGCCGAAGCATTTCTCCGACAAAGGCTGGAAGGTCTGGACCGTGGGTGATGACATCGCGTGGCTGAAACCCGGCCCTGATGGCCGACTCTACGCGATCAATCCTGAAGCTGGCTTCTTCGGAGTGGCACCCGGCACGAGCGATCACACGAACCCGAACGCCATGGCATCGCTGCGGAAGAACACCATCTTCACTAACGTGGCACTCACGCCCGACGGCGGTGTTTGGTGGGAAGGCATGACGGATACTCCGCCCGAGAAATGCACCGACTGGCAGGGCAACCAGTGGACGCCTGAGATCGCCAAGGAGAAAGGCATCAAAGCCGCGCATCCGAACTCCCGCTTCACCGCGCCTGCCTCGCAGTGCCCCACCATTGATCCTGATTGGGAGAAACCCGAAGGCGTGCCTATCAGTGCCATCATCTTCGGCGGCCGTCGTGCCACCACCATGCCGCTCATTTTCCAAGCCTTTAACTGGAGCGGCGGCGTCTATGCCGGAGCTACCATGGGCAGTGAGATGACCGCTGCCGCCGCTGGCACCATCGGCAAAGTGCGCCGCGATCCCATGGCCATGCTGCCCTTCTGCGGCTACAACATGGGCGACTACTTCCGCCACTGGATCTCCATGCAGCGCCGTCTCACCGAGACACCGCGCATCTTCCATGTGAACTGGTTCCGCAAAGGCGCAGACGGCAAATTCCTCTGGCCCGGCTTTAGCGACAACATGCGCGTGCTGAAGTGGATCGTCGATCGTGCCACCGGTCACGGAAAGTCCAAAGAAACCCCCGTCGGTTGGGTGCCACACTACGAGGACATCGACTGGACCGGACTCGACTTCCCGAAAGAGAAGTTCGAAGAGTTGCAAGCCTTCGACCGTGCGGCCTGGCGCCAGGAGATCCTCTCGCATGAAGAACTCTTCCTCGATCTGAAGTCCCATCTTCCCAAAGAGCTGATCTACGAGCGCGAGCTTCTCATCTGCCGGATGTAGGCCGTAGAACGAGTTTTCAACTCGTCATCTGGTGCGGTGGGTTTGAAACCCGCCGGGCTTGGTTCTCTTCACTCCTGAAATTCAGCCTTCTCCGGGATGCGCGTAAAGGCGATCTTCGTGCCGGAGAAGGTCTTCACCTGATTCGGGACGAAGCCCACCGCGATGCTGTCCCGCCCGTAGCGCTGGTTCAGCGAATCCATCACCGAGGAAAGGCGATCACGCCGGGCCAGTTCCTCGGTGCTCGTCGGGTTCATCTCGGGGAAGAGTTCCAATTGTTCAGGTGTGGAGGCTGCCTTCAGATCGAGCAGCGTCACGGCCACCTTTTTCACCCGCGCCCAGCGCACCTGGCCCATGACCACGGGCCAGAGCTGATCCATCACCTGCATGAGTGAAATGGTATCCGAAACGTGGCCAGGCAGACGCAGGTCCGCATCACCGCGATTCCGATCCTCCGTGCGTACGCTCAGACTCACTAGGCTCGTGCGGTAGCCCTCGCGTCTCATGCGGCTGGCAGCCTTGAACAGCAGCCGCCGGGCCACCACCACGGCCTCCGGCGGTTTCCGAAACTCAGGGGCCAGCACATGACTGTGACCGATGCTCCGCGTCTGCGTGGCGAAGTGTCCCAGATCCTCTCCGTGCAGCTCGTGCCAGAAGCGGTCCCCACCCACGCCGCCCCAGACTTGATGCAGATCCTCCGGCGCGGCATTCCACAGATCTTCGATGGTCAAAATACCCGCCGCGTGCAGTCGCGGCTCCATCCGCCGCCCCACGCCACAAAGGTCCGTGAGTTTCCAGTGAGCGATCTTTTCAGGCATGTCTTCCAGGCGCAGCACCGTCAGCCCGTCTGGCTTTTGGAAATCACTCGCCGCCTTCGCGAGGTAACGGTTCGGCGCGATACCGACGGAGCAGGTGATGCACTCACCCACCTTGTCCCGCAGCCCCGCCTTGATCCGCCGCGCCAGATCCAGCGCCACCGGCTCGCTCTGATGCCGCGAGTCGAGCAGGAGCCCGACTTCGTCGATCGAGGCCACCACCTCGATGGGGTAATGCCGCTCGATCTCTTTTTTGATCTTCTCGTGATACTCCACATACCGCCCGTGGCTTGCCTCCACGAGTACCAGCCCAGGGCACATGCGTCGTGCCTCGCCGATGTTTGTCCCTGTCTTCACCCCGAACTTCTTCGCCTCAAAACTCGCCGCAATGGCGCAGGTCGAGTCCGACACCATCGGCACCACCGCAACCGGCAGCCCCTTCAGTTCAGGCCGCTCCTGCTGCTCCACGCTGGCGAAAAAGCAGTTCAGATCGAGGTAAAGCCAGCGCAGGGCAGGGGAATGGAGAGCAGCAGGCACATGGGTAGTGTGCGGCTGTTTCGAATGTGTTCAAGTGAACGCTTTTCGGAATTTGAATTCGATGGTATGGCCGAAATCGCATGAATCATTTATGAGTTCCACAATCCGGGATTGCTACGGAGCATGGATACCCTGAATTTGGCTGACAGATCATGAGATGGTGCATCCGCAGATTCTGAGAAATCACCTTTTCGCTGGAAGGATTTTCGGAAAGCCTGGGCACATCACGGACTGATCAATCTCCTTCACCCCATCCGCCGTCTCGACGGCATATTCGACGATGACTTCACCATCGCCCAGCTGGCGAGAGATTCGATTGGCATTATTGCCCTGATGCAAGGCCGTCGGCATCATGAGAATCTGACCACGAGCGTTGGTTTCAATCTGGAAGGGCAGGTCTTGAAACCGTTAGTCTTCGCAGAGTTGTTCCCAGGTAAGCATTGCAGGAGGTTAAGGATTAAATCATGAAATTCAAGGGCTCTGCCTGGGCTGCTATGATGAGGATAGCTTGTACAGCCGTTTCGCGGATTGACTCTGCAAACGAGCCAGTCGCCATGGAATCACTACGAGACAGCATAGATAATAGAGTTCCACCCACGGCCAGAAAAGTCGGCTTTTCATCCACATCCATTCTGGAGGAGCGTGAAAAGAGGTTTCCGAGTCCAGGTGGTACTGTTCCCGCAGCATTCGGTCTCGTTCACCTTTCCCTGGGAAGAGATGCAGCCTTCCGTCTCGAAGATCAGCGATGAAGTAGCCTTGATCATCAGATCTGCCGATGACGGCTTTGTCCGACAGCTTGTACTCAACGATCTCATTTAGATCCCAGCGCGAAGTGGCCTGTAGTGCATCAGCAGCTTTGTTAAACTCTTCGCCTTCCAGGTCCCTTACTGCCGTCCATTCTTCCTTCCATTTCGGATCTCTGTTATGAAGCGTCATCGGACAGCGTCCGCAGATGGCGGACATGCTGAACTTCTCATTGATAATCAAATTCGGATCTCGATTGAAGCATCCGTCTAGAAGCATCACGGGCAGTATCCACTTCAGATACTTCAGCAAAATTGTCCCAATGAGCTTCATGGCGATGAGTCACTACCTCAACTCTGCCTCGCCCGAATGTCCAGGAGCTGCTTCATTATGTGATTCATCTTGCCGCTCCAGTCGGCGGTGCCAAAGGCATCATGCAAGGTGCGATACAAAGCATACAACTCGGCATAGACGGCGACGTTGTCAGGGATCGGGTGATACACCTTTTCACGCACGGCGGTGACTTTGGCCTGAAGCTCCTGCCAGGTGCCAGCTCCGGCGGCGCAGGCTCCGAAGATGGCGGCACCGAGGGCGCAGGTCTGCTCACTCTGGCTGACTTTCATCGGCTTGCCGATGATGTCAGCATAGCACTGCATGAGCGCGGCATTCTTGATGCTGAGACCACCGGTGTTGATGACTTCCTCGATCTTCACGCCGTAGTCTTCCACTCGCTTGATGATGGTCAGCGCGCCGAAGGCAGTGGCCTCGATGTAGGCACGGTAAATCTCGTGGGCCTCAGTGTGGAGTGTTTGACCCAGTAGCAGGCCGGTGAGGCGGACATCGACAAGCACGGTGCGGTTGCCGTTGTTCCAATCCAGTGCGAGCAGGCCTGTGGAGCCGGGCTTCTTGCCTTCCATGGCTTTTTCCATGTTGGCGAACTTCTCGCCCACCGTCGCGCCATAGCTGTCGGGGACGAGGTGATTGACGAACCACAAGAAGATGTCACCCACGGCGCTTTGCCCGGCTTCGATGCCATAGTAGCCGGGCAAAACGCTTCCATTCACGATGCCGCACACGCCTGGGATGTCTGCCAGCGGTTTGCTGGTGGGAGAGATCATGAGATCGCAGGTGCTGGTGCCGAGAATCTTCACCAAGGTGCCTTCCTTGATGCCCGCACCGACCGCGCCAGTGTGCGCATCGAAGGCTCCGACACAAACCGCCGTGCCTTCCTTTAAACCGAGGCGCGTGGCCCAGTCAGGGCAGAGACCGCCAGCCTTCGTGTCCGTGGTGTGAGCTTCGCTGTAAAGACGATCTCGGAGGTCAGACAAGGACGGGTCCAGTTTCCCCAGGAACTCTTTGTCCGGCAGGCCGCCCCATTCGGTGCTGAACATGGCTTTGTGGCCGGCAGCGCAGACGCTTCGTTTGAGCGTGAGGGGATCCGTGTTGCCCGTCAAGACGGCGGGAATCCAGTCGCAATGCTCCACGAAGCTGAACGCAGACTCGAAGACCTTCGAGTCCACACGGAGCAGACGCAGGATCTTGCTCCAAAACCATTCGCTGGAGTAGATGCCGCCGCATTTGGCCATGATGTTGGGCCGCATCTCCTGGCCGAGTTTCGTGATCTCTGCTGCCTCTGCGTGGCCGGTGTGGTCCTTCCACAGCCAGACCATGGCGTTGAGGTTGCCTTTAAACTCGGGCAGCAAGCCCAATGGAGTGCCATCCTTGTTCACGGGGATGGGCGTGCTGCCGGTGGTGTCGATGCCGATGCCGATGACCTGGGCGGGATCGAAGCCAGGCACCTTTTCCGCCGCCTGCTGCAAAGCGCCGCGCGTCACGGATTCGAGCCCGTCGAGGTAATCCTGTGGGTTTTGCCGTGCCACATGCGGGTCCTTCGGATCAAGTAGAATGCCCATCTCACCGCTGGGATAGTTGAAGACTGTCGATCCCACCTCCGCGCCGTTGTCGAGGTCGATGAGGAGGGAGCGGCAGGAGTTCGTGCCATAGTCGATGCCGAGGGCGTAGCGTTTCATGCGGGTGGTTGGAAAGTGAGCGCTGAGTGTGCGCATGAGCTTCCCGAATGGCGAGAGAAAACCGGACGCGCTTTATGACTCGGACGTGAGGTTTCCTGATGTCACTCGAGCGAAAGAGTCTTTGGCAGGGGTCGTTTACCACGGCCCTATGATCCACCGCCCACTTCTTGCCGCCGCCTTCCTTGGTCTTGCTTTCTCCGCCTCTGCCGAAGATGCCTTTGTGCCTCTCTTTGATGGCAAAACTCTGACCGGCTGGGAGCAGCACAGCGGCACGGCCGAGTATCGCGTGCAGGACGGCGCGGTGGTGGGCAAGACGGTGGCGGGCACGGGGAATTCCTTCCTTTGCACCGCCAAGAAGTATGCCGACTTCATCCTGGAATTGGAGTTCAAGGTGGACCCCTCGATGAACTCGGGCGTGCAGTTCCGCAGCAACTACTACACGCAGGAGACGGAGGTGGAGATCGCCGGGAAGAAAAAGAAATTCCCTGCCGACCGCGTGCATGGCTACCAGTTCGAGATCGACCCCAGCGCCCGCGCCTACACCGGTGGTGTCTATGATGAAGGCCGCCGCGGCTGGCTCTTTGACCTGAAGAACAACGAGGCCGCGCGCAAGGCATTCAAGCAGGGCGAGTGGAACACGGCCCGCATCGAGTGCCGTGGCAGCAGCATCAAGACCTTCATCAACGGCGTCGCTGCCGCTGACTTCACCGATGACCTGACCAGAGAAGGCGTGATCGCGCTCCAGGTTCATGGCATCGGCAAGAAGACGGAAGCCGTGGGCAAGGAAGTGATGTGGCGGAACATCCGCATTCAGGAGCTGAAGTAAGTCCGTTCGCCTGTTCTCCCTGCGCCAGGGGTGACACTTTCGGCGCAGTCCTCGACATGGCATGGAAGATGTTCATTTCTCTTCCATGCCTCTCGTCCGCTACCTCCAGAACCTCTCCACGGGGCGGACCATTCTATGGTGCTACTTCATCTGGTGGGCGGTGAGCATCATCCATCACTTCGATGCCTCGCCGCGTATCTGGCTGACCTCGCTGGGCCTCAGCGGCATCATCGGCGTGGCGCTGATCCTCAGCACGAGGTCGTCATCCGGCAATGCGGCAAAGATGGACCCGTGGGTGGTCTTTCGACTGTTCCTGATGCCGTTCTGTGTCTCCAGCTTTGCTGCGTTGGTTAAGGATGCAGGCTACATGCTGGTGTTCCCGCCCTCGTGGCGGGAGAATGCCGTCGGCATCGGCTTGGTCGTGGCATTCCTCGTGATCGTGCGAATCGTGAAGGCTCACATTGGATCGCCCACTCCGCCTCACTGAAGCTCCATGACCATGCTGGCAAAGATGCGGGCGCGGGAGGTCGCCGTACTGCCGCCCGAGCTAGTTGCCCGCCTTTACCTCGTTCAGTAGCTTCAGCGCTGTCTCGATGAGTTTTTCACCGCTGCCCGCTTCACCGCGTGCGCTGACGATCTCGTAGTTGCCCTGCGGGTAGGCTTCACGGTTCGGCACATAGCCGATGCTGCCGTTCGCCAGTTCGGCGATGAGTGTGTGCTTGAAGGGCGAGGCTTTTTTCAACGCGAGCCCCAGCTCCACGAAGATCTCGCCAGGCAGGGAGACGATGGCGAGATCGTCGCTGAAGGAGATGACTTGTACTTCAGCGCGCAGTGGCACGTCCTTCTTTGCCACGGTTTCCAGCACGCACACGGCCTCGGCCATCGGCACGGTGCCGAGCTTCTCGGTCATCATGCGGCTGGCGATGTCTTTCGCCTTGGCGAGCTGCGCTTCACTCACTCTGCGGCGCTGGAGGGTGACCTGCTCGCTGCGGATGCGGGGCTTGTGAGTGCTTACTTGTTTCAAACTTGGCCACACGGCGGTGGTGGCATCGGCAAGCGCGCTGCCGAGTTCGAGCGTGGTGCGGCGCTTGCCGGTGATGTAGTCGCCGTGGTTGATGTTCCCACAGCAGCCATTGGCAAAGAGGCAGACCATGCCCGGTGCATGACGCTCGGCCACGAGGCGCGAGAAGACGCCGGGATAGTCGGCGGATATTTTGACGCCACCGCCGATGCTCGTCGGATGCATCGCGAAGTTCAGATAACTCGCCACAGGCTTGCCTTCCGCCTGAAACACCAGCACACCGACCTCGGGATCAATCGGTCCGGCGGGGCGTTCTTTGGTGGGGTCGATCGTCTTTGGCTGCCAGATCGCCTCGGCCACGCCATCGCGCAGCACGCGACGATTGAAGCTGATGCCCTCCGCCTTGCCCATGGCCACCGAGGGCAGGGCAGAGGAGAGATTGGCCTTCGCCGCCTTCACTGCCTGAGCGATGTAGCCAGGCAGTGCCTGCATGTAGGATAGGCCGGGCGGTGAGTTCGCTTTCGTGATGTCATCCATCAGCGATCCGCGTGCGAGCTGAGGCCCGGTGTGAGTGTGCGTGGCGGAGATCATGACATGATCACCTTCGATGCCGCACTGCTCCTGCACCGCTTTGCGCGCGGCCTCAACGATGGGGCGCGTGGTGCCCGAGAGATCGATGACGACCATCGCCGCATGAGTGCCGTCCTGCTCCACGACGATGGCTTTGGCAAAGATCGGGTCCAGCGTGCCGCCCACTGCACGGAAGGCATAGTAGCCTGCCATCGGTGTCCCCGGCGGTGGTGTGATGTCCACCTGGGCCGCACCGACACGGAAGTCGGCGGCGTGGGCTTGGAGACAGAGAAAAGTGAGGAAGAGGTAGCGCATGAACACACAACGCCGCCAATCGAACGGGTCTTGTTTGATGCCATGCATGAGTGCGTGAAGAAGTTTGTGCAGAGGTGTAATCCACCACCCACTCATGCGTCGTGAGAGGTATGATCCCTTCATCTTCCCGATTCAGATTCCCACTGTTGCTCCTCCTGGCCTTCCTTTGCCACGCACCGGCAGACGCCGTTCCCAATGTCATCGTCATCGTCGCGGATGACCTCTCCTGGCACGACCTGGGCTGCATGGGGACGCCGGATGTCTATACGCCGGCGATTGATTCATTGGCGCTGAACGGGGTGAAGTTCACCAACGCGTATGCCACGGCTCCGGTGTGCAGTCCGTCGCGCGCTGGATTGCTGACGGGGCGCTACCAGCAGCGGTTTGGGCATGAGACGAATCCGGGGCCGAGCCTCGAAGGCGTCGATGAATTTGGCTTGCCGGTCAAAGAGGCGACGATGGGGAATCGCTTCAAAGAACTTCAACTCGGCTATACCACGGGATGGATCGGCAAGTCGCACCTCGGCAGCCAGTCGCAGTATCATCCGCGCAATCGCGGCTTCGACAGGTTCTGGGGCTACCTGCGCAGCCATCACAACTACTTCAATGCCAACCAGCCCGCCAATCAGACAGACCCCATTCTCGACGACTTCATGCAGGTGCCTGCCAATCCGCCGCTGCAATACCTGACGCAGGAGCTGGGCACTAAATGCTTGGAGTTCATCGAGGTTCATCACGCGCAGCCGTTCTTCCTCTACGCGCCATTCAGCGCGGTGCATTTCGATGACAGCGGTGAACTGCCGACTCCGCTATCGCTCCGCGACGAGCTGGCTCTGCACGCAGCGCCGTCCACAGGGATTCGCAACGACATGGCGGCCACGCTGCTCGGTCTCGACCACGCTGTCGCGGCGCTGGTGGCGAAACTAGTCGAGCACAATCTTCTGGAGAACACGATCATCTTTTTTACCAGCGACAATGGCGGCGATCCAAACTTCGGCGCTGACAACGGCGGGCTGAAAGGTCGCAAGACGGACCTCTATGAAGGCGGCATCCGCGTGCCCTTGATCGTGCAATGGAAGGACACAATCCCGGCTCAGGTGCAGTCCGCGCCGGTGAGCACGCTGGACATTCTGCCCACCGCCATCGCCGCCACGGGCCATGTGATTCCTGCGGCGTGGCAGCTCGATGGTGTGAATCTGCTACCCTGGCTCAAAGGCCAGGCACCGGCTCCGGTGCGCACGCTTTACTGGCGCGTGGAGACCGATGGAAAGTTGCCACCACCACCGGAATCGACTGCACCGGATGTGAAGGACGGCATGAGAGCGATCCGGCAAGGCGACTTTAAGCTCGTGAAGATGAGCGCAGCCTCGTCGTGGGAGCTTTACAACCTGTACGAAGACCCCGGCGAAACGAACAATATCGCCAGCACTGATCCCACGCGCGTGACGCAGATGATCGCCGACTACAAAGCCTGGACCGCGCAGCTCGCGCGGCCTCGCTGGGCCTGGGATGATCTCGATTACTCGACGCCTGAGTTTGAACTCGAAGACGTGCCGACGGGTGTCGCCGCAGCCTACACGGAGCCACCGACGAGCGTGGCGTTTCAGTGCCCGGAGCTGAACAACGAAACGTGCATCGCGTCGATCACGGGTCACGCAGGTATCACGTTGTATCGGAGTTCAGGAGCGCCATTCGCCACGCTCAGTGTGCCCTCGCGCTTTCTCTATTCGATGAAGCCGCGCGTGCTCAATGGCACGACCTATTTCTCCTGCGCGGCCTATGAGAATGATGATCCGCTCACCTCCGGTGCGACGGAGATCTGGCTGCTCAGCCTCGGACCCGATACGACACATCGGCTCGCGCGCCGCGTGGATGACGCGGGCGGCACGGATCATCGCCAGCCTGACACGGTGATCATCGGCAATGAGCTGTATGTCACTTACAACCGCAGTGGCGTGGCGCATCGCTGCCGCACCGGCATCAAGCTGCCGGACTACCCAGGATCACCGAGCGGGTTCACTACGATGCCGTTTGCCGAGAGCCATCATGCGAGTGGCAGCACCGCATTGCGTGGCACGGAGATCACGCACATGACGGCTTACAACGACATGCTCTTTGCTGGTCAAGGCTCCACGCTACCAGTGAACGGTAGCTTCACCGGCGTGCAGATTCTCTGTCTGGACAACGCCACTGGCTCGTGGGTGCAGGACGCGCAACTCATCGCCCACCTGCGCATGGAGGCGATGGAGAACCTGCGCTTCACACTCGCCGACTCTACGCCGCTCCCTGGCAGCGGTGTCGGCGTGCTGGTCGCCAGCTTCTCGGATGTGGTGCCGCAGGGCAATGCACTAGTCGGCATCCGCACGCGCCTCGGGCCGGACAACTGGCAGCACTCGGAGATTCACAGCCTTTCCGGCGGCGTGCCGCTGTGCATCGGCGCGCACTATGATGCTAGCGTTGCCATCACCGTGCAGAACATCTTCGCCGGCATCTCCTGCGGCGAGATTCACAGCGGCGTGTTTGCGCCGTTGCAGGCGGAGCGATTCATCTGGGCAAGCGGACCGGAACTCACGGGCACTGGTCCTGTCACGGGGTTTGCGAATGCGAACAGCGATCTCTACGCCGCCTGCGGCCTGAGCACCAGCGGCACCGGAGGACTCTACAAACGCGACGATGTTACCCATCTATGGTCGCCCGTGTATCATTGGCTCACACAGGAAAACGTGGCCGCCGCGCCGGAGGAGGCCCGCCTCGTGCGCGGACTGACGACGGTGCTCGATCCTCGCGGTTCCACGGGTGAGGTGCTGCTCGTGGCGCGTTCGTGGACCGGCTCCATCGAGCGCATCGATCCTGCAAAGGACCACGCCGCCACCGTCGAACTCGATGTGCGCGACTTCCTCGCGCGCCAGTGGAACAACAACACGCTGCGCTCCTCCGCCATTCGCATCGGCTACAACGCCTTCACGCCCGTCACGCATCCCGTCACCGGCGAACTCGTGCATCTCATCACGCTCTGGATTGACAGCGACGCCCATTTCCTCATCCGCCACCGCGACGCAACGTATGAAGTCGCCGACCTCGGCTACGCGCCCAACCTGCGCGCCACGCGCTGCATCGCCGTGTCGCCTTTCGCTGAAGATGCGCTCTACATCGGCGGCTACGACAACAGCGTCGCTCCCACGACGAATACCGCCTGGATCGCCCGCGGCGAATGGCGCGCGTGGCCACAGATCTCGATCACGCAACCGAACCCGCCTTTGCTCCAGCTTGCGTGGCCGGTGACGCATGAGGGCTGGTCGGTGGAGGCAAGTGCCGACCTCAGCGCGTGGCTGCCGATGGGCGGACTGCCGACGAGTTCGCTCACGACCACCACGCAAAGCATCAACAAAGACACATCGACGCGTGGGTTCTTCAGACTGCGGAGGGCCGGGCCGTGAATCCTTCCTTTTCATCACAGCGACTCGCAGGCATCTTCGTCAACGAATGGCCGACACCCGTGACGAACTCAGCGAACTCATCGCGCGCGTGCAGCAGCGTGATGAATCTGCGGCGCGTGTGCTCGTGGCACGCCTCGGGCCGGACCTCCGCCGGATTGTTCACTCCTACCCCACGCTGAGTGAGGACAGCGAAGACCTCATGCAGGACATCTTCTTCAAGATCTTCCAAAAGCTCTCCAGTTATCGCGGTGATGCGCCGCTGGAGCATTGGGCATCGCGGCTTGCGCGATACGCCTGCATTGATCGACTGCGGCGGAAGAAAGCCTGTCCCGTTCAGCGACTCGGTGATCTCAGTGAAGAGCAGCGCTCGTTGTTGGAAAACATGCCCGGCGAGGTGACTCGCTCATCCGTGGATACCGCCTCTGGACTGCTTGATCGACTTCTCGCCACGCTGCGTCCGCTTGATGCCTGGCTGCTGCGCGAAGTCGAACTCGCGCAGCGCACCTTGCCCGATGTCGCGGCAGAAGCGGGATGGAATCTCGGCCTCGCCAGCGTCCGTCTGTTCCGCGCCCGGCATCGTTTGAAATGTGCTTTTGAGAAACTTGAACCACCCACGTCATGAAGAAAAATACCCGCCAAGCTTTGGATCAACTCTGGTCGCTCAAGCGTGAGGCATCCGCCGCGTCACAGCCGGATGACAGTGACTTCCCGCCTGCTCTCGTCACCCGCATCGCTGCCCGCTGGGCCGCTCGTCCGAGCACTTCGCTGATCTGGGAACGCACAGCCTCAGGTGCGCTGGTGCTGGCACTGATCATCTGCGGCGTCACGATCTGGCTGCGCCCCGAGCCACCACCTTCGGATGCCATACTCTCGCTCTTCACCGCCCGTCCGGCTCCAGACGACGGCTTTCCATTCTAACACTCCACTTCATTCACCATGGAACTCTTCCGCACACTCCGCATCGCGCTTTTGATTGCCTGCATTTTCGCCGCAGGCATCGCCACCGGGCGCTACTCCATGCCGCCAGCCCCGGCTGGATCAGCCGCTCAGTTCTCCAGCACCTCGGGCCGCGTCATCACACCGCGCGCCTTGATCCTCTTCTTTGATCAAAAGCTCAGCCTGACACCCGCACAGAAGCAACGACTCCTGCCCGAGGCGCAGCAGTTCGTGCGCGAGATCGCCGACACCGAGCCCGCGACCCGCGAGCGCTTCGACATCTTCCATCGTTACTACCCGCGCGTCCGCGCCCTGCTTCGTCAGGATCAATACACCGCCTTTGATGGCATCGTCAAAGCCCACACCGAGGCCATGAACAGGATCTTGGAAGAAGCGAAGTGAAGCTAAGTCGTTGCGGGTTCCTTCGCTGTGTTGTCTTTGAAGAGCAGGGCAAAGACGATCACCAGAACTGCGCCCATCGTGGCGGGGATGAGCCAGATGGCCTGCCAGTCGTGCATGGTGCCGTGCGTGTATTTTTGCGCGACGATGCCTGAAAGCCAGGAGCCGACAAACATGCCCGCTCCGAGCGTGAAGATGGCGTGCAGTCCTTGAGCGGCGGCGCGGATGTCTTCACCTGCGCGCTTGTCCACATACATGCGTCCCATCACGAAGATGAAGTCATAGCACATGCCATGCAGCAGGATGCCGGTGTAGAGCATCCAGAGCGCGGTCGGCTGTTGATGGAAGAGCGCGAACAAACTGAAGCGAACGGCCCAGGCAGCCATGCCGATGATGAGGATGCCTTTCGCCTTCAGCCGTGGCAGCAGGAAGGGCAGCATCAGCAGGAAGACGACATCGGACACCTGACCGAGCGTCATCTTGGCAGTGGGATCAGAGACGTTCATCTCGGTCATGAACTGATTTGTCCAAGTGAAGTAGAAGCTGAGCGGAATGCAGATGAGGAAGGAGCAGATCATGAAGGTCGCGAAGGATCGGTCGCGGAACAGTTTGATCGCATCGAACCCGAGCAGCGCGCCCACTGAGACAGGCGTGTTGGCCCCCTTCGGTGGCGTGTGGGGAAGGGTTAGCGAGTAGAGGCCCATGACAAGTGCCGCGGCTGACGCGAGCTGGAACATGCCCGCGTTGTCGGCGAACTTGAGCCAGTTCACCGTGAGGCCCGCGACGATCCAGCCGACGCTGGCCATCCACATGACGAAGGGGAACTCCTTCGCCGGATTCTTCGAGTGATGCAGGGTCAGAGCATTCGTGAGTCCATGCCCAGCCATGTAAGTGATGGTGTAGGCGATGAGCACCGGATAGAAGCTGCTGAAATCCTTCAACGTGGACACCCAGTAGAGCAATGCAGCGCCGATCAGATGCAGGACGCCCAGG
>NZ_JBILYB010000015.1:0-63371 GCF_044378005.1 Prosthecobacter sp. | reverse complement strand
TGGCGTGGAAATCATCACGAGCTGTCTCGACGGCCCGCAATGTGGTCGCGTGGGCAACTGGGACGATCACGCGGTCAATCATCATGTCTTCGACGCCTTGCGCTTTCGAGCCGGTGCCTTTGATCAGTCCGTGTCGGCATTGATCGAGGACGTGCATGCTCGTGGTCTGCACAAGCGCGTCCTTGTCGTCGTTAGCGGTGAGTTTGGGCGCACGCCGAAGATCAGTCATGTGGCCAGCTCGGGCGCCGGAGAGGCCAGCGCCGCCGCAGGCATCGTGCAGCCAGGACGAGATCACTGGCCGCGTGCCTTTACCAATTTATGGGCCGGTGGTGGTCTGCAAACCGGTGGCGTCATTGGTGCCAGTGACAAGCGTGGTGAAGAAGTGGTCGAGAATGCGTGCAGTCCGCATGATTTCCTCGCCACCATCTATCACCATCTCGGCATCGACTCCGGCAAGGAGACGATCAATGATTTCGCGGGACGCCCCACACCCATCGTGCCGAATGGCCGGCCGATTCGTGGATTGATCCGAATTTGAGAAGCTTGCCCTGCGGCACATCCCCTTCGGCATCCATCCACGTCTCAAGCTTGCCGACTTCTGCTTTGGCGGATGAACTCACAGGGATGCCCCAGGCATCGAAGTGAAAGGGGCAGGTGATTCAAATGGCGAGATTCCAGTTTTTAGAGTCTGGGGAGCCCCAGGAAGATTGGCCGTCCCGTCTCAGCCGAACAAAACTTACTGATTGAAGATGAACTGCCGGGTGTTGATCAGTGCGTAGATCAGGTCCTCCATGGTGCTGAGGCCTTTGTCCTGGGCCTGAAGGCAAAGGCCCTTTTCCCTGGCGGTGGGCTTGCGGGAAAGCACGGCCATGTAAGCGGCGTCGATTTTTTCGTGGGCAGACTGGGCCTTGCCCACGGTGAGCATGAGCTGGCTGTAGCGGTGAAGGATCTGCGGCAGAAGCTCTCCATTCATCAATGCCAGGGCCTGGGGAACGGAGGCATCACTGTTGCTGTTCTCAATGATTTCCCGGTCGCTCTGGCCAAATTCGCGCAGGTAATGGCCGCGCGGGGCGGGGCTTTCGATTTCCGCCGCGCGCAGCCACTGCCGGGACTGCTGGCCCCGCGAACGAAAGTAGTCCCGCCACTGCCTCCGGGGGATGGCATAGTACATGGCCTCTTCCGTCCAAGCCTTGATCTCAGCTTCGGCGGCCTCCGCCTTGGTCGGCTTGGTCTTGCCATCCCCAGGGGCCATGGTGAGCCCGCCCTCGGCAGCACCGGCCGCCTGCATTTCGGCAGTGGGGGCGGCTGGAATCGGAACGTCCCGTTTGGGTTCATCAGCAAGGGGCTCCCAGGGCTTGCCGGTGACCTTTTCGAACAGCTTTTTTTGGCCGGGAATGATCACTTCCGCCATGACGGTGCGGCGGGCATGGCTGTAAAGGTCGGTGATCTCACGGTTGATGGATTTGATTTTCGCCTGGCAAGCAGCAGCGTGGGCGGTGGCCGCCTGTTTTTCAGGTCCGGTGGCTGTGGCGGCGATGGATTGGTGTTTTTTGGCCTCATCGCTGGCCTCTGCCAACCGTTTCTGCATGGCCTCCAAACCTTCCGGCTGCTCCTGGTACATCTTGGCGGCCACTTGAATGCTCTTGAACGTCTCCGCCGGATCGGCGACCTTTTCCACAGCCAGCCTGCGCTGCTCCCAGACTTCGTGGGTGGTCATGTTTAGCATGTCGGGATTCGGGTTGATCAGCGTCACGAAGCTGTCCCACAGTTGCTCGGCTGTCATGCGGCGCAGCACCGGGCCCGTGAAGTGGCAGGCAGTCCCGGCCGCCACCTCCTCGTGGGAGGCCTGGCGCTGGTAGGTGCTCGTGTTGAAAAGGATGCGCAGAAACACCTTCATGTCGTAATTCAGGCGCACCATCAGCTTTTCAAGATGGCTCAACAGTTCGGGATTCACCGCCATGGTATTGTCCGTGAGATCGTCGAGCGGCTCGATCAGGGCGAGGCCGAAGGCCTTTTTCCACAGGCGATTGACCACGACCTTGTTGAAGCGGTCGTTATCGGGATTCGCCAGCCAGCGTGCGTAGGCCTGAACCCGTGTTTCACCTGGCAGAGGAGTACAGGCATGGCCCATCATGGCTGCCGGTTTCACGACGGATTTGGGCTTCGCATCGTCATACTTGTAATCCGGTGGCAGAGTGAGCTTGCGCTTCTCGTCAAAGGTCACCTTGGGGTAGCTCCCGATGCCGCGAGGCTCGCTCATGGCCTGATTGTATAAACCCTCAGCCTGTCGCAAGGCTTCCTCAGCCGCCAGGCGTGCCCGCCCCACATCTGCCACCTCCGTCCAGTAAGCGCGTTGGTCGGCCTCGGTGGTCGGGTTTTTGGGCCATTCAGGCAGTTTGAACGTGGTGCGAATGGCCATGCCTTGATCACGCAGAAGGTCGCTGATGCCGCCCGCGAAACTGCCGCCGGAGTCTCTGATCTCCACGCCAAAGGTGAAGGCCGCCATCTCGTAGAACTGCCTCTGGGTCCACTTGTCGAAGGGGTGATTGTGGCACTGGGCGCATTCGATGCGGGTGCCCAGGAAGACGCGCAACGTGCTCGCCATGTTGTCCAAGGGCATGCCACGATCACGTGTGTAGTAGCCAATCGCCCCATCGGACCAGGCCTTGCCATCTCCGGCGACCATCTCCCGCACGAACACGTCATACGGCTTGTTGCTGCGCAGCGCATCCTTGATGAAATGAACATACGCGGGGCCTGTTCGCTGGCCCTTGGATTGCACACGCAGCACGTCCGCCCAGTAGTGGAAGTAGTTCAGCACATAGCCCTCGGAATCGAGGAGCTTGTCGATCAGTGCTGCACGCCTTCCTTCTTCTCTGGAAGCCAGAAACTCATCAGCCTCACGCGTGGTGGGAATGCGGCCCACCACATCCAGATAGATGCGGCGCACGAAAACACTGTCATCCGCCGGGGCATTGGGCGTCAAGTTGTTAGCCGCCCAGTCCTTCGCCAGAAGCGCGTCAATTTCAGCGGCGGCGGCAGAAACTTTGGGGTCGGCCCGGGCGAGTGTCCCAAGCCAAAACGTGACGATGATTGAACACGCCAGGAGGCTTTTCATGCAATGTGAAACGCAGGATCAAGCCCTGGTGTTGCAAATGGCAAGGTTCCTGTGTTTAGACGGCCCTTGAGCCATGCCCAGACAGGTCCGCCTTCAGTCTCCGGGAGCGCTTGATCATGTGACGGCGCGGGGTGAGCGACGGGAGGAGATTGACCGGGATGATGAGGACCGGCGGAGGTTTCTGGAGGCGCAGGAGAAAGTCTTGCCCGGATCACGGAAGCTGCTCAAACGGCGACGTGAGATCGCTGAAAGCGAGCGCCTGGATTTCTGGAATTCCGCAAAATGAAACACCTGCCCCTTTTTCATGGCCGATGGCTGCGGCTACTCTTTCACGTCTTCCACGGCATCGCGGATTTTTTCGCCGGGGCGCTGGTCGAGCACGTCGTCGATTTTGTCGCCAATCTTCTCCCCGGTGGTTTTTTTGCGGCAGGCAGGCAGGGCGGCCAGAGTGATGAGAAGGAGTGGCAGGAGGAGGAGGGAGGTTTTCATGAGGTTGAAGAGAGGTAAGCTTTGAATGAGGGGAAAGGCGGGGCCGGGCTAGCTGATGTTTAAGTCCTTGCGAGCGACGGCGATGGAGATGGCGTAGCCGCCCATGACATCGATGAGCGACATGATGCCCAGGAGAAGGAAGACATTGGTGCCAGCCCCGGCGACGACGAGGAACTCGACGATGAAGATGATGAACACGAGCATGGAGAGGAGGTGCTCCAGAGTGGAGTTCTGGGTGGTGCGGGTGGACTTCAGGATTTCGATGAAAAGCAGGGCGAGACCGCTGGCGACCATGACCTCATTCCAGCCTGCGGACCAGGCCGCGCCGGAGATGAGGTGGGCACTCCATAGCGGCTGCTCTTGGGCAAGCCGGAAGTCGTGTCCCATGGCAAGGGCTGCATTGTAGGCCAGCAGTGCGAGCGCGAGCATGGGGAGGCTGCGAATGATGCCGGGCCTGGCGCGCGGGGGGAGGTCAGAAAGCGAAGACATGGCGGAAGGGGAAACTGGGGAATGAGAGTGCCGCAGGAACCCGGCGCGGGCCATGGGGTGAAGACCCCACCGAGTGGAGCGGCTGCCAGCAAAGCCGATGGGTGCAGGCCGGAGCACGGGGGATGGATGAGTCTGCAGACTCTTCCGAAAACAGAAAAGGTGACAGCAGCGCTGAAGTCAGCGCCACTGCCACCGTTTTGCAGGGGGGGGGGCCTGCAGATCTCTTTTTCAAGAGTGATCCAGTGACGGCAGCCGAGTATTCAATGTCTCCCGAACGTTGAGATACTCAGCCGCCGCTTCCACGTAGTGTTACTTGGAATGAAGTTCCTTGGCCTTGTCGTGATGGGCCTTGAGGGTAGGAATGATTTTGTCAGCGAAGGCCTTCACGTCGGCGTCCTTTGACCCCTTCGAGATGTCTTCAAAAGCACCGAGGCATTTTTTGTGGCTGCTGACGACTTCACCGAGGTATTCCTTGTCGAACTCAGCGCCGCTGAACTTTTCCAGCTTCTGGAAGGTGCCGGCGTCTTTCGGATCGATGACGGCGGAAAGGTCCACATTCTTATTGGTCGCGAGCATCTTGAGTTCCTCGTTCACCTTTGTGTGGTCGGTGACGAGCATTTCGGCGAAGGCCTTGACCTCAGCATTTTCAGCTTTCTTCACCGCCAGACCGGCGATTTTCACTTCAGCCATGCCGTCAGCAGCACTGTGCTTGATGAATTTCACTTCATCCGAGGTCAGGCCGCTTTTGTTGTCTTCGGCACGGCTTTGTCCGCCGAGGAATAGCAGCCCGCACATGGCGAGGGTGGCGGAGGAAAAGAGGGTGAAGGATAGGGTTTTCATGTTTGTTTGGTTTGGGTTGATGGCGTCCTTGGTGGAGTCATCGGTGTCATGCTAGGCGGGGCCTGCTGAATGCTCCATGGGGTGAAACACCACTCTTTAAGTTAGCGGCTGGGCACCCCGGAAGATCTCCAGAGCATGATCGAAGACCTCCACCCGCCGATGGACCTCCCGACACTCCTGGATGGGAATGGTGTGGCACGTCGAGCGCAGGCAGCAGGCAGCGCTTTACTTCGTCCCGAGAAACTGATCCCGCCCTAGCGCGAGGGCTTTGGCTTCCACCCGACCGGGCTCAGGTTCACGAGAAGAACTCGACCCCAGGATGGCTCGCCGCCGTGGGAACGATGGCAAAGGTATTCCCGTAGTCGGACATAAAGTCCGCCGAATCGGTCGCGCCGAGGCCCCCGTCGATCAGGATGGAAGAGCCAAAGACACAGCCAAAGGTCGCTCCGCCACCGCTGCGCCCGCCGATGAAGTAATCGATATCTCCTGTGCCCAGCAGCACCTTCACGGCGCCGGCAAAGACACTGGTGCGGGTGGAGCCCGCCACGGTGTTGTCAAAAGTCACGCCATCGTTGCCAGCGCCCGTGTCCACGAAAATCGTGGAAGCCAGCGAGACATCGTCCAGCCGCAGGCTGGCACCGGCCACGCCATTCACCTTCAGACTGACAGCCCCGGAGACGAGAGTGTCTTCCATGACAAAGAACTCCGCGTTGGTGGCTGTGGAGCTGACATTCAGCCCGCCCAGGAGCCGGCATTTCTGCAGCATGACTTCGGAGGCATTCCCAGCCGCCATCGTGGCATTCACAGCACCGATGATCGCCAGCTCATCGGCCCCGGCATTGCTGTGCAGGCGCAGGCTGTCGTCTCCAGTGCCTCCCACGTAAGTCAGCGCACCGATGTTACCACCCGAGGTCGGTTGGACATAAAGTTGATTGTTACCAGCCCCTGCGGTCACCTTCAGCAGGCCGACCACCTTCACATCAGTGGAGGTGAACTCGATGGCATCATTGCCCTTGCCTGCGGTGAAGGTGGCGCCGCCATTGATCACCGCCTGACCCGACGTCGTGACGTAGAAAGCATTGTTGCCATCTCCCAGCGTCACATTTGTGACGCCCAAGAAAACATCACTTCCCCCAAGCATCACGACATCATCTCCGCTGCCGCCCGTGTAGGTAAAGGCACCCGTCCTCAGGGTGCCGAGATCAGACGTGGAAATACTATTCGCGCCCCCCCCAGCGGCAAAATTCAGTCCCCCATGGAGGAACAAAGAGCCCTTCATCGATAGCGCGGATAGACCATTGCCCGCAGTCAGCTTGGTCAACCCGGCGACCGTCACAGAGTCTCCCAGCCCCCCACCCAGAAAGATCAGCGAATTACCGCTGCCGACGCTGATGGTCAGGGAGCCCTGGATCAAGACATCCATCCCTTGGACCCCCACAAAAGCCCCCTCAGACGCCGAATTCAGGCCCGTGATCTTCACATTGCCAGACACCTTGGAGCCTGTGCCCAGCTCGCCCTCCAGAACTCCCGTGCCCATATCAATGTTGACGTTTTTGCCAGCATTCAGACTTTTCAGCAAAAAGCCATCCATGCCCGTGCCGCCTTTGATGTTCAGGTCACCGCTGAGCGTCAGGTCTTCTGAGAAAACGATGTCTGTCCCAGCCCCGCCATCAAAAGTAGCGCTCTCACCGATCAACACTTGGTTCAGCGTCAGCTTGTCATCGCCATCGCCGCCCAAGAGGGAAAAGCTTCCCGAGACCGCCGCCATCACGAACGAGATCTCATCATTCCCGCCCCCCAGGTTTCCTTTGACCGAGGTGGGCGCTTGGATCGTCGTTGCGAAGCCCTGGCTGACGCCATTCACTTTGATCTCCGTATCCGCAGCCCCCACGTTGTCAGAGACCGCCCAGCCATAATCTCCCGTCAGGCTAAACAAGAGCTCATTCGCCCCGCCATCCCCCGTGATCGTCAGCACGCCATTCGCCAGCGTGAGATTCACCACTCCCGCAGGAGCGATCTTGGATTCCAGAACTTCGAGCACCGAGGAATGAGAGGGATGAACAACAGCTTGTTTCATAGCGCCTCCGTCCTACCACAAACTGCACTCCAGGAAAAGCCCGCAGTTGTTTTGTGAAAGGGGTCGCCCCGCTGCGTGGCTTTTATCTCCCGAGAAACTGATCCCGCCCGAGGGCCAGGGCTTCGATCTTCCGGTCGGCGATGCTGCGCTTCAGCATCCAGAAGCCGCAGTCGGGGTGGATGAACTGCACGCGGCCGCTGCCGAGGACTTTTTCGGCGCTTTCGATCCGGCGGGCGATCTCGTCGGCGGACTCGATGTGGTTGACCTTGATGTCCACGACGCCGAGGCCGACGCCGATCCTGGGGTCGAGGTCGCGCAGGGCATCGAGATCTGAGCCGGGGCGGTGGGCGAGCTCGAGCACGAGGTGATCGGCACGCAGGCTGTTCAGGAAGGTGATGAGCGCGGCCCATTCGCCGCGCTGGATGCTCTGGCCGCCGTAGTTGCCGAAGCAGAAGTGGACGGCTTTTTTCACCTTCACGGCATCGAGCACGTGGTTGATGGCGCGGGCGGCGAGGGGGGCATCGGCGGGATTGCCGGGGATGTTGGCTTCATCCACCTGCACGCAGTCGCAGCGCAGGTCCGCAGCCTGCGCCGCGAGGGCATCGGCCACGGCCAGGGTGAGGGCCTCGAAGTCGTGGTAGTGCTCGTCCAGCAGGGTGCGGGCGAGCATGTAGGGACTGGTGAGGGTGAACTTGAAGGCGCCGCCGGAGACGCGTGCGGCACGGGTGCAGTCTTCGGGGAGATTCAGCACGCCCTCGGTGATGGCGCTGCGGACGATGGCGGCGGGTTTGGCGCGGAAGCCCATCTCCTGCTTGGCGCGGAACTTCGCGGAGTCCTCCCGCCCGACGCGGGCATCGCAGCCGCCGAGCTTGTGGACGAAGTATTCGATCATGCCGTTCGTGTCCGGGTGGTTCACATCGAAGCGATACAGTTCGCCATCGGTCGGCAGGTCGATCCCGGCCTGACGCTGGGTGTCAAAGACGACGCGGGTGGCATCAATCACGGCCTGCTCGCTGGGCAGCGCCGCCAGCCAGTCAGGCACAGGGTAGGAACCGACGGTGGTGGTGAGGATGGAGGGCTGGGACATGGGCGCAGCCTAAACAGACGATGTCCTGACTGGCGAGCCGCGGCTCTGATTGTCCAAAGCCGGGCCGGTTTGCTCCAAGGCGCACCTTTGACAATCCACCTGCGCCCGCCAACCTGAGGGCCATGTCTGACGCCCCACTGCTCCGCACTCCGCTGTATGAAAATCACCTCGCCCTCGGGGCGAAGATGGTGCCCTTCGCGGGCTGGGAGATGCCGGTGCAATACACGGGCATCGTGCCGGAGCATCAGGCCGTGCGGAAGGCCGCGGGCGTCTTTGACATCTCCCACATGGGGCAATTCATCGTCAGTGGTGAAGGCGCGCTGGCTTTCCTGAATCGCGCGCTGACGAATGATGTCGCGAAGCTGGAACTCGGCCAGGGGCAGTACTCGCTGATGCTGAATGAGGCAGGCGGAGTGATCGACGACCTCATCCTCTACCGCACGAGCTCGCGTGAGTTTTTCCTCGTGGTGAATGCCTCGAAGATCGACGAAGACTGGGCGCATCTGCGCAGCCTGCTCACGCCTGAAGAGGAAGTGCAGATGGCGAACCTGAGCGAATGCACAGCGGGCATCGCCATCCAGGGGCCGAAGAGTCGCGCGGTGTTTGAGAAGGTCTTCGGCGAAGCGGCTCCTTTCCCACCGCACAACAGCATCTTTGTCTCCGCCGATGAAGAGGGCTTCATGTGGCTCTGCGGCACGGGTTACACAGGCGAGGAGGGCTTTGAGTTCTTCCTGCCTGCCAAGAACGGCCCGGCTTTCTTCGACAAGCTCGTCGCTGCGGCTCGTGAGGAAGGTGGCGCTGTCTGTGGACTCGGCTCACGCGATACGCTGCGCCTCGAAATGGGCTACCCGCTGAATGGCAACGACCTCGCGCCAGACAAGACGCCGCTCCAGGCAGGCCTCGGTTTCTTCGTGGCGATGGAGAAGCCCGAGTTCATCGGCAAAGCCGCGCTCGCCGCTCAAAAAGCCGCCGGTTTGCCGAGCAAGCTCGCCGCTTTCAAAATGATCGGTACCGCTCCACTACCGCGCCCGCATTATCCCATCGCCGTTGGCGGGGAGATCGTCAGTGAAGTCGCCAGCGGCACCCAATCCCCCAGCCTCAGCACGGGCATCGGCATGGCCTATCTGCCGACAGCTGCCGCAAAGATCGGCACGCAAATCGAGATCGAGATCCGCGGCCGGAAGTTCCCCGCCGAGGTGGTGAAGAAGCCATTTTATCGAAAGGAAGCATGATCTCTGTGACTGGTTTCGCACCTTGCGAAAGCGGTCTTCAGACGCGATGTATCAGACCCCATGCAAGAAGCCAAAAACACCGCCCGCTCACTGGTCCGTCTGGGTTACGACGGCAAGGTGTACAAGACTTTCCGTGGGCACATGGCGAAGGAGCGCTTTGATCACGAACTGCGCGTGCTGAAGTATCTGGAGAAGCAGGGCTGCAACTTCGTGCCGCGCGTCATCGAAGCAGATGAGGCCACGCTGCATCTCGTGACGACGAACTGCGGCAAGCGTGTGGAGCATCTCGGCGAAGACAAGCTGCGCCAGATCTACGCGGAGCTGGAGCAGTATGGCGTGCGCCATGAAGACCCCTACACGCGCAATGTGACCTACGATGCGAGGCTGGGCCGCTTCTGCCTGATCGACTTCGAGTTCGCCACGATCCTAGATCAGCCCGACCTCGGGCCACCGCCACCTGATCCAGATCCGTTGAACATGGGGCCGCGCGGGTGGTAAACGCCTGTGGCAGGAAAAGATAAGAGGTCCAATTTTCAGGTGATTACCTTCCCCGTTGCCATTCTTTCTTGGCCTCGTTCAGGAGTGAGCTAGGAAAATCAAGTTGGCGTATAACTAGGTCACATGGTATTCGGGCGGACTCATTTCTTATGACTTCCCCCCTGAATGCATCCCCCCAGAAATGCCTGGTTTTGTCGGTGCTGATCCTGGGCGTAATCTGTTCCCAGGTATTCGCTGCTTCCGATCAGGTAAGCTGGCGGAGTGTGAACACCGGGGCTGATTGGGCTCCCCCTCTGCAGCCCAAGTTTTTCATCAATGCCGTGGTCATGAGGGATGCGGACTCATTTTATGTGGGTGGGCGCTTCAGCAGTATTGGTGACATCACGACGCCCAATGTCGCGCTCTGGGATGGGGAAAGATGGCAGACACTGGGGGCAGGATTGGCCAGCACACCCGGGATTGTGGACACACTCGCGGTTCACCAAGGGGAGCTTTATGCCACAGGGAGCTTCACGCTTGATGGCAAATATGAGACAGCCGCAAAGTCGAATGGGAGCGTTTGGAGCGCGGTTCGGATTCACGAAGGTCCAATGGCAAAGCTTGTTCAGCTCTACTCCTATGAAAATGTGCTTTATGGCATGGCGAGCCAGACCGGCCTTAACACACAGATGATGATGCTAGAAGGTGGCGATGAATGGTCGCCGGTTGGAAGCGTCACCGGGAGCAGTCACTCCAGAATCCTGGCCATGTCAGAGGACCGGATTCTCATCAACAGGCTGGGCTGGGCGCTGAGCGTCTATCGCAAACAGCCGCTCGGATACTGGCAGGAGTCCCTCGCTCATGAAGCTACTTACATCCAGTCAGCGGCCATTCCAGATGCCTCGCCCTCTCTTTGGTCACCCACAGCTTTCGGGAGTGGCTCATACATGTGTGTGCAGGTTGCGGACCGATGGTACAGACTTGCCGGGCAGACTTCGGACATCCACCAAGTTGGCCAGGAGATTTACAGTTTCGGCTCGCTGCGGCTCGGAACCTACGAGTTCGAGAATCGTATTTTCCGCTGGTCGGGGCGGAGATTTTATCCGTTGTCATGGACTCCAGACGCTGCTGTGAAGCACATGACCGGAAGTGATAAGATGCTAGTGATGGCGGGTAATTTTGGCTCGGTGGATGGAGTGGCCTCACCCGGCATCATCGTGGGCACCTGGCAGCCGGAGACTCCGCCAGAGGCAGAGATCACCCGCCAGCCGACCTCGCACAGCGTCAAGACCGGACACCCCATCTGCCTGGCTGTCACAGCTTCCGGGAAAAGCCTGACTTATCAATGGTATGAGCTGGTGGGCGAGAATCAAAAACAGCTCATTCCAGGCGCCACGGGGCCTGAGTGCGAGGTGCCCGGATCAGCAGACGCCGCATCACGGTCATTCCAGGTGCGCATCACACATGAGGGAGGCATGCTCGATAGTGACGTGGCCGTGGTCCAGGTCACCTCGGAGGAAGGGGCACCTGAGGAGACGGTGCCGCCGCAGTCAGGCATTGTGCTTTCAGGACAGGACTGGGTTTTTGCGCCCAAGGTATCGGCCAGTCCTCTGGCGACCTTTGGCTGGTCGAGAAACGGCGTCGCACTCAGTTCCAAACAAGCGGCCCTAACCTTGAAGGCCGTGGCGTTCGATGGTGGCGGGGTGTTTCGCGCGAATGTATCCAATCCCGAAGGTTCCGTGGACCTCTCACCCGCCTATCTGGCCGTGGTGGTGGCACCGCCTGCCCTGGTGCGGGTGCTGGCTGGAAATGACGCGCTTCTACGCACAGTGGCCAAGGTTCCTCAAGACTGCTCCCTGAGCTACCAATGGCTGGTGGACGGGGAAGAGATACCGGGTGCCACCCAGTTTGAGTTGAAGCTCGAGTCCGTGATCATCCCTGACAATGGCGACTACACCTGCCGACTGACTTTGCAGAGTCCCGCTGGAAAACATACCCGCACCACGAATGTGACCCGTCTGCTGGTCACCCAGTCCCCGGTCGTGGAGGCAGTGTCGAATCAGGACCACTATGTTTTGTCGCCTGTGTCGCTTCAACTGGCCGCCTTCAGCCTGGAAACCGTTCGCTACACGGCCACGGGGCTGCCGCCAGGTCTGAAACTGGACCCCGCCAGCGGAAAAATCAGCGGCCTGCCCACGACACCACGACTCCTCAAAGGTGTGCCCATCCCTTACAAGGTGAAGGTCACGGCAAGCAACGCTGCCGGAGCGGCGGTGACCGAGTTTGACTGGCTTGTCCGTCCGCTGGATGCCATCAACGTGGGCACCTTTTATTCCGTCTTAGGTCCTCAGGCGACTATGAATTCCTACGAAGGAAAGCCGCCCTTGGAGCATGAGCTCGGCACCTCCGTCAGCCTCACCGCCACGGCCCTGGGCCGCTGCACAGGCTGGATCATACTCGCTGGTCAAAAGCTGACCTTTAGCGGCAGCATTGGTGGGAATTCCGAGCCTTACAGTGTACTTCACCACTGCAAATTCACGGTCCGCCGCAAGGCACCTCTGAGTGATGTGATTGTCCGTACGATGGTGGCCGGGGAAGGTTCGGGCTGGATGTGTCACGTATTTCTGGATGGCAAGGAATCCTGGGAGCAGATGATCCGCCCAACCGGCCTGCCGCCAGCCACGCCCGCAGGCCGGTATAATGTGCGTCTAAGCAAGCTGGACCCTGGCTCGCCATCACCTCCGCTGCGGATGGGAGACGGCTACGCCTCGTTGCAAGTGGCGCGCTCAGGCAGTATCACCTGGACCGGCAAACTCCCGGATGGCACCAGCTTCACTGGGGCCGGTTGGCATGGTGATGCTGGCGACGGCCTGAGCCGTGTCATGGTGCAGGTCTATACTCACAGGAACCGAGGCAGTTTTCTCACTGGCGGAGATTGCTTTATTGAAGGTGATCGCCTCTCCGGCACCACGATGTTTTACAAGGCTGAGACTCCGGGTGTGCGTGCCCTTCCCGCAGAAACACGGGCACCTATGCGCATGGAAGGCGGTCTCTTGCTCGCTAACGCCTACATGGGTTCTTTGGATTACGATTTCACTCCGGGTCCTATCCCGGTGATCATCCGAGGCTCGGAGCATTTCTATTTCAGTGTGGATCTCACACAAGACCCGCTGATGGGGCTGGTTTCGGAGCGCTTCAGATTCAAGTCAGGAGCGGCGAAGGCCCTCGATGATAATCTTCAAGCCATTCGCGTGACACTCAATCGCACCTCCGGTCTGGCCACCGGGGATTTTGTGTTGCGGGGAGAGACGGTGAAGACGGACCGAAAAGCTGCCTTTTCGGCGCTCATGGTCCCACTCAGCAATACCCCGCGTCGATGCACGGCCTACGGTTACCTCCTCCTCCCAGAGCTGCCGGATGCCGTCGGCGAAACCTTGCAGAACACGCCGCTTCATTCGGGGAACGTGCGGATGGATTAGTTAGGCTGCTCGAGGCCTGGTAAAAAGCACCCCTGCAGAACATGGATGCTACAACTGCTGACAATTTTCATCTCAAGCAAGTCCCCGGCCTGTGAATCCTGCCATTCCGTGTGGGCCACGTATTTCCCAACGAAGGCAATGACCTGATCAAGCGGAATCACTACTGACCCACACTCGAGTTTGTGGAAAGCAGTCTGACTTCCCGTTCCGGCAGCATGTAGAAACATGAGCTGCTCATTCATGATCTGGGCAATTTGAAGCGAACATCATTGCCTCGCGGCCCGTATTGCCGTTAGGTTTTTGTTTTTCCTTTGATGCGCCTGCTTCCAACCACATGCGCAGCGATCTTTCTGGGATTGCTGTCTTCGTTGCCGGCCCAGAACGAGTCGCGGCTCGTCTGGCAGCCGGTGCAGGAGTATTTCATTCATGCCCAGCCCGGGCGGCAGCCCATGCCGGTGGCTGGCAAGCGGCGGCTGAATTCCTTCACGGCCTACACGCATCTGGGCACGGACTTTGGCTTCATGGGGCCGGCGGAACATGACATCGAGTGGGAAAAGGATGAAGTCTGCGTGCATCTCGGGCAGGAGCCGGAGGCGTGGTCGGGCATGTGGCACAGTCTGGCGGGTCTGGCGCGTGAGTCACAGAAGTCGCTGAATTTCAACGCGGCATGGCCGACGCTCGTGAGTGCTGCACATCAGCCGAGGATCGCGAGCATGCGTGTGGATGCCCGTGGCAACGGACGTCTCAAGCTGGAGATCAAATCCGACCGGCAGGAGCTGCTATGGTCGTCCTTGATTGAGTTGGAGGCATCCACGCCACGCCCTGTGACTTTGGCGATCTCGCCCCTGGCCTGCACGAAGGCGAAACTCATCACCTGGATCGCGGAGCCTGGATCGGAAATCTGCGTCGATGCCCTGCATCTCGGCGTGGAGACAGCCGCAGTGCCCTTCGAGGAATATGTGGTCGCCGCCTCGTATGCCAAGCTGGCGCGTTGCTACGATGAGAGCTCCGGTTTCGTCAAAGATCGTGCGCATCTTGAGGACGGCGCCTTCGAGTCGCTCGCATCCACGGGGCTTTTTGCTCTCGCCACAGCGGCGGTTTCACAGCCGCCTTTGCAGATCGTGACGCCAGAGCAGGCACAGAAGACGCTGCGGCAGATTCATGCGGCGGTGAAGGCGCTGGACCGGCCCTCGGGCGTGCTGCCACACTTTGTGCGCCGCGGTGCCACAGGTTACATGATCCATCCCGGCACCGAGTACAGTACGGTGGACACGGCTTTGTATTACCACAGCCTACTGCTCGGCTCCGAGATGCTCGCGGATGCGGATCTGAAGGCGGAGATCATTTCCGCGGTGGATCAAATCGACTTCGCGAAGCTGCGGCTGCCAGACGGTGAGATCACCCATGGTCTGAAGGAAGATGGCCGCACCCTGCTGCCACATGGCTGGCGTGACTGGGGCGGTGAAACGGCGCTCGTGATGATGCTGCAAAACATCGTCGATGAAAACGCGCCGCGCCGGAAGATGGAGCGTCCCGGCCAAGCCTGGCAGGGCTCGGGCTTCATCACGGAGATGCAAAGCCTCTTTTACCCTGACTTCGACAGTGATGAGCCCGATGCCGTGGATGGCGTGCGCTGGAAAACAGCCCGTCAGCGAATGCTGCAAACGCAGAAGGACTACATCGCGCGCACCTGGCCTCACACACTCGCCGCCAAACTCGGCATCTATGGTCTGTCCGCAGGTGAGGGTTTGTATGGCGACTCCTATTACGTTGGCGGCACTGACTTGCCCGATCAGGCGGTGATTCACCCGCACTATGTCCTCATGTCTGCCGCGCTCGCGGACTCGACGGAGACTTACTCACTGCTGCGCCGGATGGAGAAGGCGGGCCTTTTCACTCCCTGGGGCATGGTGGAGACAGCATCCGTCACGGGGAAAAGTTATCTCGCGATGAATGGCTCCCTCAATGCCGGATTCGAGACCCTGGGTGCCTATCATTTGTTGGCCAAACACCGCCATCTGCCGAATGCCATCTATGGTGCGAGCCGCCAGTCCCAGGAACTTCGCCGTGCGGCGCAGCTTTTCTACCCAAGGGTTCAAGGCAGCGTGCCCGTAAATTCGAGCGCCGCTTCGGAATGAGGATGAACGCGCAAAATCGGCGCGAATCTTGCCTCAAAGTCTTTCTGTTCACGGGATTGGAACCCTGTTACCTCTTCATTCCCACTTTCAGTCCAGCTCCCACTCAAACATGAAACTCAAGCTCAACCTCGACGATTTCCGCGTGCCTGATGGCAGACCGTTCCGCATCGCCAAAGCGAAGACGAAGGTGAAGAAGCTCTACACGGATGATGCGCACTACGAGGAGTTGATCGAGCAGTTCCGCGTGGAGATCGATGACCTCCAGCAGAAGATGTATGCGCAGGACCGGCAGGGACTTCTTTTGATCTTTCAGGCCATGGATGCGGCTGGCAAGGACAGCACCATCAAGCATGTGATGAGTGGTGTGAACACGCAGGGGGTCGAAAGCCATGCTTTCAAACGGCCCACCGATGATGAACTCGACCACGACTTCCTCTGGCGCACCACGCGAGTGATGCCGCCACGCGGAAGGATCGGCATTTTCAACCGCAGCTACTATGAGGAGGTGCTGGTCTGCCGGGTGCATCCCGAGATCGTCACGAAGATCCAACGCCTGCCTGCGAAGACGACGAAGAATATCGACAAGCTCTTCAAGGATCGTCTCAAGGACATCCGCAACTTCGAGGAGTACTCCGACCGCAACGGCATCCGCATCGTGAAGTTCTTCCTGCATGTCTCGAAGGAAGAGCAGAAGAAGCGCTTTCTGGCGCGCATCGATACGCCGAGCAAAAACTGGAAGTTCGAAGAGGGCGATGTGAAGGAGCGCGGCTACTGGAAAGAGTATCAGGAAGCCTATGAAGACGCCATCCGCGCCACCGGAACCGACGACTGCCCTTGGTATGTCGTTCCAGCCGATGACAAAAAGAACATGCGACTCATCGTCAGTGCCGCCGTGCTCGCCGAGATGCAGACCATGAAACTGAAGTATCCCGAGCTGCCTAGTGAGCAGATCACTGAGCTTCAGGCCGCAAAGAAGCTGCTGCTGGCAGAGTAGCCGGTGTTTTCTTCCCTTGCCACCTTCGGGGCGCGCCATAGACTCCGCGCCCACCCCCATGGAGGACGACATCCCCAAAGACATCCCAGAAGACATCGTGAAGGAAGCCTCAGGCGGCATCCCGACACGTAAAACGCTGATCGAGCGATTGGACAATTGGTCCGACTGGTCGAGCTGGGATGAGTTTTACCGCACCTACTCAGGTTTCGTCTTCCATGTGGCCCGCAAGTCAGGGCTTAGCGACGATGAAGCCAACGATGTCGTGCAAGAGACCTTCATCGGCGTAGCGAAGAACCTCCAAAAGAAGAAGTTCGACACCAGCCTGGGCTCCTTCAAATCCTTCCTCCTGAATCAGGCGCGCTGGCGCATCCTGGATCAGTTCCGCCGCCGCAAGAAGCAGCAGAGCCGCGAAGCCAACCTCTATGCCGACGAGACGGACGAGCGTCGTACCGCTCCCATCGACCGCTGCGCCGACCCAAATGGTATGGCGCTGGAAAAACTCTGGGACAAGGAGTGGCAGGACAAGGTGATGGACATCGCCCTGCGCCGTGTGCGTGCGCTTGTCTCGCCACGTCAGTTCCAGATCTTCTCCTGTTATGTCCTCAAAGGCTGGAGCCCGGAACGGGTGAAAAAAGAGCTCGGCGTCAATGCTGCGCAGGTCTATCTGGCGAAGCATCGCGTGGGGCGCATCCTTAAGCGTGAAGCCGCCAGACTTTCGGAAGAAGATCAATGAACAAGAGCTGACGGGCGATGACCAGGGCAGACTAACCATAACACAATAGTTACGACACATTTCATGTTGCGCTGTCATCCGTAGCCGCCACCTTCTACCCCGTTTCCCGCCCTCAATACAAACCAGATATGCGCCGCCGATCCAATCCCCTTTCCGAACGTAACATCAAACGCATCGACACTCGCCCTGACGCTGCCAAGCAGACTCACGGCTTCCAAGTTTGCATCTCCCGCGATGGCGGTCTGCACACGAAGCATTTCTCAGACAGCCTGTTCGGCGGCATCAAAGGTTCCATCAAAGCTGCTCGTGCTTATCGCGACACGATGCTCGCAGACATGCCTCCCCTGGAGGCCAGCCGCATCGCCCACACGACGAACAAAAAGAACAAGAGCGGTCACGTCGGCATTTCCTACCGCAAATACAAGACCTCGAAAGGCAAGCTCACCCGCTTGATCGCTGTCTCCGTTCGTGCCGAGAAGGGCAGGACTGTTTCGAAGGTTTACCGCTACACGAAGGAAACTCATGACGCCATCCTCAAGGAGGCCATCGCCTTCCGTGAGAAAATGCTCATGGATCGTCTGAAGCGCGAAGGTGGCGTGGCTGGCATTCTGAAGGCCGCAGCCAAATTGCCGCCCGTGGAAAAAGCTGCCCCTTCGAAGAAAAAGAAGGCTGTCGCATCCCGAAAAGCAGCCCCAGTGAAGAGGGCCTCCGCCGCCAAAAAACTTCCCCCAGCAAAGAAGAAGGCAGCTCCAGCCAAAAAGACGGTGAAAAAAGCCGCCAAAAAAGGCCGCAAGTAATTCTCTTTAACAGACTGTCATCCATCCCGCCCGACGAAAGTCAGGCGGGATTTTTTTATGGTTGGTGCCGACTGTCCGCCGGGACTGCATGAATCCATGACGCCATCAATTACCCAGAAAGCCATCGATCGCCCGCTTAAATCTGTTGGGCTGCTCTTCGGTTTGCGGTGTGTAGCGCCCGCCAGCTGGTGAACGGCCAAAGTTGCGGCTGCCGGAACTGCCGGAATTTATGGGGGCTGGCATAGTCCAGGCGAGATTGTCAGGCTCAGTGGAAAGCTGGAGCGCGGCCAGTGTGGGTACATCAAGCAATCCTGTGGGGCGCAGGCCGCTCTTGGCTTGGAAGAGCTGGATCGCGTTGTGGGTGCCTTTCCCTTCTTTGCCATCGACGGTGGAGGTGTAGAGGCTCTTCTCCTTGAGCAAGGTCTGCGCACGGAAAAGCAGGTAGCGTTTGCCTGTGGCGGAGTAGTTCGTGAACGGCACGGTGGGAAACATCTGCTCCACCGTCCAGAAGCCCGTCGGCGGATCGGCAACGATGGGCTGAAGATGAATCTGGCTGGCGATGTCCAGTGGTGGCACATAGCCAGGAGGCAAAGGCACACCGGTCGTGGGACCAGGTGGCGGCACGACTGCTGCTGTGGCACTCGGCACTGCAGCAAGCATGGCCGGAGGTGCAGCCGTGGGTATCGGCACGATGGCCGCAGCAGAGCCGAACGCTGGCGGGATCGTTGAAGCCGGGGATGCGGCAGTGACCACCGTGCCTGCGGATGCAGCGGGCATGGCTGGCGAAGGCGAAGGAGCCGCAGGAGATGGTTTGATCGTCGGCGCTGGTGGCGTGCTCGCAACCACTGGAGCAGGTGCGGGCATGGCCGGGGTCGGGGTGGACACCACTGGTTTCGGCGCAGGGGTTGGTTCGGCCGGCTTCGGTGTTTCCGCAGACTTGGTTTGAGCCACTTCGGGCTCTTTCTTCGGTGTTGGCTCGGGTGCCTTGGGTTCTTTGGCTGGGGCTGGCTTTGCCTTCTCCTCTGTCGATGAGGGCTTCTGAACGATGACTGGAGGCACCTCCGCAGGCTTGTCTTTTAAAAAGAAAGCGGCACCACCACCCAGCACCACCACGGCAGCGGCGGCTGCGGCCCAGGGCATCGAACTCTTTTCCGCTTTGGCCGCGGGGGAGGAGCGCTGAGTGTTGGCAAAAGTCATCGAGCGTGAGGTTCCCGTGCTGGCTTTCAGGCCGAGCATCTCCGCGAGCATACCTGCGCAGGTCGGGCGCTGATGCGGGTCTTTGTTCAGACATGCGGCGATGGCATCCTCCCACAGTTTCGGGAGTTCTTCCTTGGCCTGCACCTCCAGTTCCTTGCGGCGCTCGGCCACCGTGGGCGGGATCTTCGAGTTGATCTGCATGGGCAGATCACCGCGATAAAAGGGCGGCTTGCCGGTGAAGAGTTCGTAAAGCGTCGCACCGAGCGAATACACGTCATCCGTCGGCAGTGGGCGTTCGCCCATCGCTTGCTGCGGACTCATGTAGGGCAGCGTGCCGCTGGCACCCGAGTTTGCCACCGAGAGCCGGCTCATCGTGTCCGAAAGGCTGCGCGCGATGCCGAAGTCGGCAATCTTTGCCACCGCATCCTTCGTGGTGATCATGATGTTTGCGGGCTTCAGGTCGCGATGCACGACCTTCCGCTGGAAGTGCGCATAATCGAGGGCATCACACACGCCGACCAGCCACTTGGAAACTTCCTCCGTGGTGAAAACGCCGCCCTCGGTGCCGAGACGCACTTCGGACAAAGTCTTGCCATCGACAAACTCCATCGAGATCGCCGCTGCGTCTTCATCATCCACGAAGTCATAGATGCGCACGATATGCGGGTGGGAGAGTTCCAGGCCCCGCCGCGTCTCGGTCTTGAGTTCCTTCACTGCCGCTGGATCGAGACCGATCAGGCTCGGCAGGAATTTCAGCGCCACCGGACGTTCCAGCTTCAAATCATCCGCCAGCCACACCACCCCCATGCCACCGCGACCGAGCACGCGGTCGAGCTTGTAGCGGTTAAAGATCGTCATACCCGAGCCAGGCATCTTCACCACGATGGTGCGGTCCATGTAGTCTTCAGCACCGGAGCCCGTAGTCATGGTATTGAAGGCAGCTGCTGCCGATGGCAGGTCAGGTATGGTTGGTAGAGATGATGGAGAGTTTGGTTCCATTCGTGGGCCGGGAGATGAGGTAGCCATTCTAAGTGACCACTGTGACACTGTCCACCCGGCAAAACGCTCGACGTGGGGGCAAAAGACTCATGAAAGCCGCCGCCCTGCCAGTGTGTAGTTGAAGCATGACTTTCTCTCAAGGCCTCAAACGGCTCCTCACCCTCTTCCTCCTCGCCAGCCCCGCTTTGGCCAAGGACGAAGGCCCCAAGCCTATCCCCTGGTCCTTCGCCCCGCTTCGCCGCCTCGACCCACCTGCGGTGAAAGATACCTCCTGGCCTCGCACCCGGATCGACCACTACATCCTCGCCAAGCTCGAGGCCGCCGGGCTCAAACCCGCCCCTCAGGCCGATGCCCGCACCCTCAGCCGCCGACTCGCCTTTGACCTCACCGGGCTTCCACCGCAGAGCCAATCTCAAAACTCCGACCCCAAATCTCAAATCGCCACCTTCCTCGCCTCCCCCAACTACGGCGAGCGCTGGGCACGCCACTGGCTCGATCTCGCCCGCTACACCGACATCACCCCCGACTGGCTCGACTCCACGAAGTTCGCCTATCTCTACCGCGACTGGGTCGTCCAGGCCTTCAATGACGACATGCCGTACGACCGCTTCGTCGTCCGCCAGCTCGCCACTGATTCCCTCCCCGAGGCCAGCCCGCGTGACTTCGTCGCCATGGGCTTCATCGGCCTCAGCCCCACCTATTTTAAAGAACTCCAGCTCCCGCCCGACATCATCCGCACCACCGTCGCCGATGAATGGGAAGAGCATGTCGATGCCATCGGCCGCACCTTCCTCGGCCTCACGCTCGCCTGCGCCCGCTGCCACGACCACAAATCTGACCCCATCACCGCGCAGGACTACTACGCCCTCGCCGGCGTCTTTGCCTCCGTGAAGCAGACCGAGCTGCCCACCATGGACACGCAGTTCTGGAAGCCCGTGGAAAAAGCCCGCGCCGAAGTCGCCGCCCTGGAAAAGCAGATCGCCGAGCTGAAAAAGAAGAAGCCCAAGGACCTCGCCGAACAAACCAAAGCCCTCCAGGCCAAGATCGACGCCCTCAAGACCTCCACGCCGCACTACGCCATGCCCATGGCCAATGCCGTCGTCGATGCCGCGCTCTACGTCGTCGAAGCCGACACCAAAAAAGGCACCAAGCTCGACTACAAAATGGGCATGGCCCGCGATCTCGAACTCATGAAGCGCGGCAACCCCAACGACATCGGCGATGCCGTCCCCCGCCGCTTCCTCTCCGCCTTTCCGTCAAAGAGTGGCCGACCGCGCCAGTTCAGCACCGGCAGCGGTCGTTTGGAGCTCGCCCAGGCCATCGTCGAGGACGCCGCCCCGCTCACCGCCCGCGTCATCGTCAACCGCGTCTGGAAGCACCACTTCGGACGTGGCCTTGTGGATACTCCGAGCGAGTTCGGCAACCTCGGCGAAGCCCCCACCCATCCCGAGTTGCTCGATGACCTCGCGGGCCGCTTCATCGAAAACGGCTGGTCCTTAAAGTGGCTCCACCGCGAGATCCTGAACTCCGCCACCTGGCAGCAAAGCAGCCTCGCCGCCGAGAGCGAACGCCGCGACCCCGACAACAAACTCTACGCCCGCATGATCCGCCGTCGCCTCGACTGGGAATCCTGGCGCGATGCCGTCCTCACCGCCACCGGCGAGCTCGACCTCCGATCCGGCGGCCCCGCCGCCTCCATCAGCGATGCCAAAAACCTCCGCCGCTCCCTCTACGGAGCCTCCGACCGCCAGGACATGGACCCCATGCTCCGCATCCACGACGTCCCCGATCCTGGCGCCCACAACCCCTGGCGCACCGAGACCATCACCCCGCTCCAGGGCCTCTTCGCGTTAAACTCCCCCTTCATGCAAACCCGCGCCGACACCCTCGGGAAGTGGATTCAGTCCCAAGGTGAAAACCGCGTCCCCCTCACCTACGCCCGCCTCTTCCAGCGTCTCCCCACCGAGCACGAACTTCAAGCCGCCCACCGCTTCCTCACCGGCCGCGAATCCGACCCCGCCACCTGGTCCCAATACGCTCAAGTCCTCCTCGCCGCGAACGAGGTCATGTTTGTGGATTGAACCCGAGTCACCGAGGCATTCCTGCCCGAGGAACTTCGACATTCGAGTTGAGGACGAGGCCGGCATACCGGGCAGGGTCCATCCACATCGTGCAGGGCTTGCCCTGCGAACTCAGCCTTGCCCAAACTGCCAGACCGTGGCTTATCTCCCGCCCCCTCGTTCCCCTGCCCCTCGCCAGGAGGACTTACGCACCTTGGCCCCCGCCCCTCTCCGCTTGTGAATATCCGCCGCCTCTCTGTCGATGTCCTCGAATCCTGGCAAAAAAGCCCCCGGTTCGCCATCGACCTCCTTGATGACAAAGTCCGCCAGGCCGCCCTCTCCGGGCCGAACGCAGCCTTCCTCCACGACATCGTCCTCACCACCCTGCGACACTTGAATCTGCTCGATCATTGGATCGAGCAGTTGACCAACGGCAAGCACCTCGACCACCGCACCCGCTGGATCCTCCGCGTCGGCCTCATCCAGCTCCTCCTCCTTGGAGTCCCCTCACACGCTGCTGTCAATGAAACCGTCGCCGCTGCCGGACGTGCTGCCGCCTTGGTCAATGCCGTCCTCCGCCGCGCCGGACGCGAGCATGACAAGCTCCTCGCCCAGCGCCCAACCTTGCCGCTCGCGGTCGCCTATTCCCATCCCGAGTTCCTCATCCGCCGCTGGATCAAGATCATGGGCAAAGACAAGGCCGAAGCCCTCTGCCAGTGGAACCAGAGCCTCGCCCCCACCTTCGTACGCATCAATCGCCTCCACGACGGAGCCGACGAGCGCCTCGCCAAGCTGCCCGGCCTCACCCCGCATAACGAAGAAGACTTCTTCCAGTGTGAAAACACCCCTCGCGAAGCCTTGAAACAAGGCCTCTGCTACGCCCAGGACCCGAGCACCGCCATGGCTCCGCGAATGCTGGCCCCACTGCCCGGCGAAACCGTGCTCGATGCCTGCGCCGCCCCCGGTGGCAAGACCGCCATCCTCGCCCAGCTCATGTGTGGCGAGGGCAAGCTCTTCGCCTGCGACAGTTCCGCCACCCGCCTCTCCCGCCTCCGGGAAAACCTCACCCGCCTGCACGCACACATCGCCCAGGTTCATCAGCACGACTTCCTCTCCGACAGTCCACCACCTTTCGGTTCCCTGCTCTTCGACCGCATCCTGCTCGATGTCCCCTGCTCAAACACCGGCGTCATGCGCCGCCGCATCGACGTCCGCTGGCGGCTCAGCGAGGATGAGTTTGCCCCTCTCGCCCAAACTCAGCGCGCCATCGTCGAGTCCGCCCTTCGTTACCTCAAGCCCGGTGGCACCCTCGTTTACAGCACCTGCAGCATCGACCCCGAGGAAAATCAGCAACTCGTCAAAGCCGTGCTCGCCGCTCATCCCGAGCTCGAACTCGCCGAAAGCCGCCTCCTCTTCCCCCCGAAAGACCTCACCGATGGAGCCTATGCCGCGCGGCTCGTCCGCAAGGCCTGACCTAAAAACCGAACCGTTCATGATCTGGGGAAGCTTTGATGCCTGCCTCGTGACATGATCCGCAACACCGGGTGCCTCCGCTGGGGTGGTTTTTTCCTTTGCAAGGCTCCCGGCTTCCCCCTATAACCTCGCCCTCCGCGCCGGGCATGGCTGGTGCGGACCGTCTTCTTTTTCACAATCCCTCCAAAACATCCTTCGTCATGGGCCAGATCTACAACAACATCGTCGAAACCGTGGGCCGCACTCCGCTGGTGAAACTGAACAAAGTCACCGCCGGGCTGAATGCCACCATCGCCCTCAAGTGCGAGTTCTTTAACCCCCTCGGCAGCGTCAAAGACCGTATCGGCCTGGCCATGATCGAGGACGCCGAAGCTCGTGGCATCCTGACCAAGGACACCCTCATCGTCGAACCCACCAGCGGGAACACCGGCATCGCGCTCGCCTTTGTGGCCGCCGCCAAGGGCTACAAACTCGTCCTCACCATGCCTGAGACCATGTCCACCGAGCGCCGCACATTGCTCGCCCTGCTGGGCGCGGACCTCGTGCTCACTCCTGGAGCCCAGGGCATGAAAGGTGCCATCGCCAAGGCGGAAGAGATTTTGAAGAGCACCCCGAACGCGTGGATGCCGCAGCAATTTGAAAACCCGGCCAACCCAGCCATCCACATGAAAACCACCGCCGAGGAAATCTGGGCGGACACCGATGGCAAAGTGGACATCCTCGTCGCCGCAGTCGGCACAGGCGGCACCATCACCGGCTGCTGCGAAGTGCTGAAGCCCCGCAAGCCCAGCTTCCAGGCCATCGCCGTCGAACCCGAAGCCTCCCCGGTTATCAATCAGACCCTTGCTGGCGAACCTGTGCAGCCCGGCCCGCACAAGATCCAAGGCACAGGTGCTGGCTTCGTGCCAAAGAATCTCCACCTCAAAGACGCCGCTGGAAACGCCCAGATCGTCGAGTGCGTGAAGGTCAGCAACGACGAAGCCTTTGCCATGGCCCGCCGCCTCGCCGCTGAAGAAGGCCTTCTCGTCGGCATCAGCACCGGTGCCAACGTCTGCGCCGCCATCCGCGTCGCTCAGCGTCCGGAGAACGCCGGCAAACTCATCGTCACCATCGCCTGCTCCACCGGCGAGCGCTACCTCTCCACCGCCCTGGCCGATGAAGCCCGCGCCAAAGTGGGTGCTTGATTCCAACTTTCGTTATTCCTTTCCCCAAACGCCCCCACATGTCCCACGGAGCCCCCATCACCGCCCCCCAATCCCTACCCGCCTGGGAACAGTTTCTCGAAAACAACTTCAAGAAGCTCCTCATCCTCTTCATCGCCGTCGTCATCTTCCTCGGCATCTATGGAGCTGCACGTTACTTCGGCCATCGTGCAGAGGTGAAAGCCGGTGAGGCCTTTGCCGCGGCGAAGACCGTGGAGGACCTGGATCTCGTCATCCAGTCCCACAAAGGCAGCGCCGCTGCCGGAAGCGCCCTTCTCCAAAAGGCCGACCTCCTCTGGGAACAAAACAAGAAGAGCAGCGCAATCGACGCTCTGCGTGAGTTCGTGAAGAGCCATGGAGACCATCCCCTGATTGCTCAGGCACTGCTCGGCCTCGGCTCCAAGCTCGAAGCCCTCGGCCAGCGTGGCGATGCCAAGCCCGTCTTCGAGCGCCTCGTCAATGAGTTCGGCAAAACCGATCTCGCCGCCCTTGCTGAACTCCGTCTCGGCGATCTCGCCTGGGCAGAAGGCAAGGAAGAAGAAGCCAAGAAGATCTACGAAGGCCTCCCCGCCAAGTTCGCCGGAGTCAGCGCCGACAACGCCTTCATCCCACAAAGCGAATCCCGCCTTGAGTGGATCGCCGCCAAGCTGCCCACCATGGAAGTCGATGGCCCGCCGAAGCCCAAGGTCGAAGCCCCCGCCCCTGGAGCCCCCACGATTCCAGGGATACCCCAGTTGAAACTCAACGGCGCCAGCGGAGCCCTGTCTCCCACCGTCACCCCTGGCGGCACCTCGCCCGTGATCAACCTCACCCCTGGCGGCACCAGCGCCCCAGTCACCGTCACCCCCGGTGCCACCATGCCAGCTCCAGCCGCCCCTGCTCCGGCACCTGCCACCGCTCCCAAGATCGAAGTGAAGCCCGCCCCTGCCCCCGCAGCGCCAGCAGTTCCGAGCATCGAGATCAAACCCGCCCCCGCTCCAGCTACTCCTGCACCAGCAGCCGCACCAGCCACTCCGGCACCGGCACCCGCTGCTCCCGCAAAGCCTGCGGGTCAGTAGTAATCAGCAGGCCGCAGCAAACGGAGACCGAACTTCCGAGTTCGGTCTCAACGTGAAGCCACCTTTGGGGAACGAGCTTGGAAGTTCGTTTTACCTCAGGGCTCGCAGCCGCATGGAAATCGCCAGACACCAGGCCGAATCCAAACCACGCTGCTCGTCTCCGCGCCTCACGCTTCCCGGCACTTCACATCCTTCAATTGCAGATCCAGCGCCGTCCCGGACATCTGGATCTCCACGAGTGACAGCGTCAGCGAGCTTAGCATCAGCACCAGACTCACCCCAAAGGTCACCTGCCCGCCCGCCTGCCGGCCAAAGAACAGCAGCGTCATGCTCACCACGCAAAACATCAGGCTTAGCACCCCGAGGGTTTGCATGTTCTTGATGATCTGGATGCGCTTCCGCAGATTCCTGATCTGCGCCAGCAGCAGCGGCTCCTGCGTCGTCTGCCAGCTCGCATGCAGCCCCCGCACCACACTCGCCAGTCCCAGGAACCGGTTTGTGTAAGCCAGCATCAGCAGGGAAATCGCCGGGAAAAGAAGTGAGGGCGTGGTGAGCGGGAGGTCAGGCAGGGTCAGGCGAGGGATGGTGGCAGAAGGTTCGCCGTTCCCAGTTTGGAAACAACCACCAACCACAGTCACCCATCCAAACCTTTGCAGCCCCTTCAGCTCACGCTGCCAGCGTTTCGTAAAAGTGCTCGAAGACGGCTTCCACCTTGAGACAGGAGACATTCAGAGGCGGAGCGGCAGGAAAGAGACCTTTCTCTGGGAATACCGGTGGGCGAGGGTGCACACAGAGACCCTTCTGAACGAAGTTTCGAAATTGCCTTCAGAAACCAGAAACTAGAAACTTCACCTCACTTCCCCGCCGCCTTCTCGATGAGCTGGAGGAACTCCCCGCGATAACCAAGAGCATCACTGCCTTTGCCGTCACGAGCGAGCTGGCGGACGACATCCCAGGTGAGCTGGCCGGCGTAGCTGGACTCGCGGAGCAGCATTCCGAAACCGGCGACGGCGGCGGTGAATTTGAACTCGGGGCTGGCCTTCTCGATAGCGCGGGCGTCGTCATTGAGCGGGACTTCGAGCAACTTGCTGGTGGTGCCTTCGGGCTCTTTGTAGCGGAGCTTCACGGTGAGGGCTTCTTTGGACAAGGTCGCAAACGAAGCTGGAGGTGGTGAAGCAAGCTGCTGGGCTTCGGGCTGATACTTCAACTTGTCCACGATGGGCTGAGGTGCGGCTCCGGGCGGGAGATTGGTGGGGACGAGTTCATACAAGGCGGTGATGCTGTGACCGGCACCGATCTCTCCGGCGTCCTTGGTGTCGTCATTGAAATCTTCTTTGGCGAGCAGGCGGTTTTCATAACCAATGAGGCGATACTCGCGGATGAGGACGGGATTGAACTCGACCTGGATCTTCACGTCTTTGGCGATGGTGACGAGCGTGCCCTGCATCTGCTCGACGAGCACTTTCCGAGCCTCGCTGACGCTGTCGATGTAGGCGTAATTGCCGTTGCCCTTATCGGCCAGGGTTTCCATGGTGCGGTCCTTGAGATTGCCAGTGCCAAAGCCGAGCACGCTGAGGAAGACGCCGCTGCGGGCCTTCTCGGTGATGAAGCCTTCCAGCTCTTTCGGGTCGCTGATGCCGACATTGAAGTCGCCATCTGTGCAGAGGATGACGCGGTTCACGCCACCCTGGATGAAGCCGCTGACGGCCTGCTCGTAGGCGAGCTTGATGCCCGCACTGCCAGCCGTGCTGCCACCGGCCTTGAGTCGCTCGATGGAGGCGATGATGTCCGCTTTCTGCATTCCATTCGTGGAGGGCAAAACGACCTCGGTGCCACCCGCGTAGGTGACGAGTGAGACGCGGTCGCTCTCGCCGAGGCGCTCGGCCAACATGCGCAGACTGCGCTGCACGAGGGCGAGCTTGTCCTCGCTGTTCATGGAGCCCGAGACATCGACGAGGAAGACGAGATTGCTCGGCTTGCTGCCAGCGGCCACATCGCGGCCTTTCAGATGAATGCGTGCCAGTCGATGCTGCGGCTGCCACGGGCAGGCGGCCATCTCCGCCTTCACGGCGAAGGGCTGCTTTGCGTCCGCCTCCGGCGCAGTCTCGCTGCTGGGGAAGTAGTTGATGAGTTCTTCCACGCGCACCGCATCACGCGGCGGCTTGGTGTTTTGATTCAGGAAGCGGCGGACGTTGGCATACGAGGCAGTATCCACATCAATCGAGAAGGTGGAAAGCGGCTCCCGAGCGACGCTGACGAGAGCGTTTTCGGTGATGGCGGTGTAGGACTCGGTGTTCGGCTGTTTCGTGCTTATGCGAGGTTCATTCAGATCGACGAATCCCGTCAAGCCGCCATTGATCACAGTGCCACCGGAGTAGGTTGTCGTGTCGCCGAGCGTGGTGGTGCCAGCTCCGGTTTTCACGAGGCCGCCAGAACCGATGACCGAGCCATTGCCAGGAAACCTCACATCCGCAGAGGCCAGCATGGGCATGGGGGAGGCTGGGGCAGGAGCCTGGTTCGCAAAGCCGACTGGAGCAGACATGGCTGACATCGGACTTTTTCTGGTAAATGCATCAGTGGCTCCAGGGCTTAGCGTTGCAATTTTTCCAGGCGACACAGGAGTCTTGAGATCAACGGGCGCTTGTGTCGCACTCATGTTGGCGACTTGGCTGGTGGCCGTGGTCAGCTTCTTCACGGGTGCTGGCGGTGCTCCGATGGATTTCGGAATGGCAGCAACGGATCTCTTTTCTTCCAGCACCGTCACTCGGACCTGACCAGCGTCTTTCACAGACAGGCCTGCGATTGTGTTTCCCTTATCAGCGGCATCGTTCAAGTAAACTGCCGCCGCACCACCCATCACGACCACCGCTGCGGCAGCGGCCATGGGAATCGCGGGGCGCTGCCACCAGCGGAGGGGCTTGGGCTCGAAACGTGGTTTGCCGGAAAGGAGTGGCGTAGCTTTGGACGTGGTAAACTGAGCCCGCTGTTCGGTCGTGAGCGCCATGGATTCATCCCGCAGCTCGCGGGTGAGGAAGGAACAAAAATTCTTCGTGGTCTCGGCGGTCTCCTGCACGGCGGGATCAGCGCTGAGTTCGGCTTCGAGCCGGGCCTGTTCTTCGGCGCTGAGTTCGTTCAGCGCCCAGGCGGTGAGGTTTTCGGGTTTCATAAGCGAAAAAGAGGAGAGTTAGAGGGCTAGGGCGGGCTCGGTGGAGCACTGCGGATTGGCTTCGTGTTCCTGCCACTTGGTGCGCAGGCTCTGGACGCCGTGGTGGATGAGGTAGCCGACGTTGCCGATGCTGGTTTTCATGACTTGGCTGATCTCTTTGTAGTCGAGGCCGGAGATGAATTTCAAGGCGACGGCTTCGCGCTGTCGGGTGGGGAGTTTTTCAATCAGGCTGCGGAGGGTGGCGGCGGTCTCGCGGGACTCCAGATCATCGCCGGGGCGGGGTGAGGTGGAGGCTTCGTGGTCGAAGGAGTCGGTTTCCATGACGATGAGGCGTGAGTGTTTGCGCTGATGGTCGAGGGCGCGGTTTTTGCAGACGGTGAAGAGCCAGGGCGCGAGCCGGTCGGGATCGATGCTGGCGATGTTTTGACTGAGCTTGAGGAAGACGTCCTGCACCACATCGCGCGCTTCTTCGAGATCGCTGGTGTAGCTGTGAGCGTAGCGGATCAGCGGTCGCTCAAAGCGCTCCAGGGCGGCGAGGAAGAAGGTGTGCTCGGCGTCGTGCATGGGGGCGGGTTCGGAAGGCATGACGGTGAGACACGCGGGTTCTTGGGGCGCGTGCGATCTTTTTTAACGATGTGGAAAACTCACTCCTCCTCGGGATCGGCACCGCGCTGGAGTTGGCGGATGAGTTCCTTCACCTTGTGGGCCTGACGGATGTCGCTGAAGCGGACTTCGATCCCGGCAGTGCCGGCGGAGGAGACATCGAGTGTACCCAGCCGCAGCACGATGCCTTTGAATCCCTTTTCCCAGACATCGAGGCTGCGGATGTCGCAGATACGCACTTCTTTGGAACTGCGCCCCATGATGCCCCAGACGTATTCCACGCGCTCATCGGTCACGATGTAATCATGGGAACTGCGTGCGATGCTAACCCCGATGAAAATGGCAATGCCGCTGAGCCCGGAGATGAGCGCGTAGGCTTCATCCATGCTGAAAAGCATCCCAGCGGCAAAGAGGCAGAGCAAGGTGAGAAAGAGACCCTTCCAATAACTGAACCAGGAGGGGTGGCCGAAGTGCCAGATGCGCTCGCCGCTTTCGGTATAGCGGGGTCTTTCCTCCTCTTCTTCTTCCTCGATTTCCTCCTCGGGATCTTCTTCGTCCTCCGGCGGAGTCTCGTCGATCTCGTGAGGATCATCGGCGCGGAATTCCTGATACGCAGGGCGGTCCACTCGCGGTGGCGAGCTGGCACGTGGAGGCCTCATGCCGCTGATGACCTCGCCCACGGTGTGATCGCGACCCGTTTGCACATCGGTGCAAAGGTCCCCGCGAGCCAGCGAACTGCGCTCGACGAGGGTGTAAAGGTCCTCCTTGGACAACAGGCCCGGAAACGCAGGGTGGTTGTGGAGGAGGTAGCGCATTGGGAAATGACGAAGCTCGAATGACGAATGACTAAGTCTCGATCGGCGGCGGCAGGAGATCCTGGCGCTTCATCAATTCGGGGACGCGGAGGAGCAGGAGTTCGCCCTTCGGTGTGCGGCATACTTCGCCGAGGAAGGGCGTGAGGCGGTCCGTCTCGCCGATGGCGGTATGCACGAGCCCGGCGATGAGACGCTCGTCATGATGGCCGCCAGGGAAGATATTGGTCACTCGAAACATCACGACGCCGTCATCCCAATCGAGTTCGAAGTTCCCGATGTTCAGCTCTTTGTTCGTACGCATGAGCAGCTCAGACACCGCGAGGCGATGCGTGGTGGGCACGGTGAGCGTGGTGCGGGCCACGACGCTGGCGATGCCCGCCTCCCCATGGATCTGCACGTGCAATGGAACCTTGGCATGATGCGCCTCGAAGTTGGCCTCGATCACCTCCATGCCCGCCACAGGCTGATAGGCCCAGCCTTGGGCTTTGAAGGCGGACAGTGTGGCAGTGTAGAGCGCGGTGGGCATGACATGCTGATAGCGTCTCGGGTGGGGGAGCTTCAAGCTCCATTGTCATCACTCTCTTCTGAGAGTGGTCGGGGCGGCGAGATTCGAACTCACGACTTCTTGCTCCCAAAGCAAGCGCTCTACCAGGCTGAGCTACGCCCCGAAACCGTCTTCCAAAGTTGAAAGCGGGCTGGATAGTGGGGCGCAATGAGCATCGTGCAAGGAGAAAGGCATCTTTGTGATGATTCTCTGCGGAGATTTGACGTTTTCCCCCGCCTCGCTACCGGCTCGGATGCTCAGATCGACAGACAGCCGCATCCTCGTCACCGGCGGAGCCGGATTCATCGGCAGCGCCCTCGTGTGGGAACTCAACCGTCGTGGTTGCGAGAACATCGTGGTCAGCGACCGCCTCTGCACGGATGAAAAGTGGCGCAACCTCGTGCCGCTCAAGTTTCATGACTACATCGACGGTGGTGATCTGGAGCAGCGCGTGCGCACCAACCCAGAGTCGCTGGGCAAATTTGATGTCATCCTGCATCTCGGTGCCTGCTCCGCGACGACCGAGAAGGACGCTGACTACCTGATGCGGAACAATTACGAGTTCACGAAAGTGCTCGCCGAGTGGTCGCTGAGCAAAGACAGCCGCTTCGTCTATGCCTCCTCCGCCGCCACTTATGGTGATGGCTCGCTGGGCATGGATGACACGATGACGGACCTGCACCGTCTGCGTCCGCTGAACATGTATGGCTACTCGAAACACCTCTTTGACCTGCATGCGCAGCGCACCGGCATGGCGCAGCGCATCGTGGGTATGAAATATTTCAACGTCTATGGCCCGAATGAAGACCACAAGGCGGACATGCGCAGCGTGGTCCACAAGGCCTACGGTCAGATCCTGCAAACCGGGAAGGTTCAGCTCTTCAAGTCTGACCGTCCCAACTACAAGGACGGCGAGCAGATGCGAGACTTCCTTTACGTGAAGGACGCCATCAAAATGACCCTCCATCTCGCCTCCGATCCGCAGGTCGGTGGTTTGTACAATCTCGGCTCCGGCGAGGCCAACACCTGGGTGCAACTCGTCACCGCCATCTTTGCCGCACTTGGCAAGGAGCCGAACATCGAGTTCGTGCCGATGCCCGAGCATCTGAAGGCGAAGTATCAATACTACACCTGTGCGGACATCGCCCGCCTGCGTCAGTCAGGCTATGCGGAGCCACTTTTCAGTCTGAATGACGCCGTTCGCGACTATGTGCAGGGCTATCTCACCGGTGACAAACGCCTCGGCGATGAAGCCCTGTGATTTCTGCGGTGCACCTGAGGCAACTCTCGTAGCGGATCAGCACATCTGTGATGACTGCTACATCGCGCGTGGTTCCTGCTGCGCGGGTGAGTTTGAAGAAGAGTCGAAGCCCTGCGCTGCGCCTGAAACGACGGAGTAATCAGTGCGAAAGGACGATGCAGTTCGCCAACAAAGCCCGCAGGTAGGAGGCGATGCCTTCAAATGCGGTCTTGTAGGGTGAGTCTGTCAGGCAGACGAGGTCGGCGACCGCATCATCAAGCATCGCCTGGGCGAATTTCACCGCGCGTTCGATGGCTCCTTCGTAATCGGCGATTCCGGCGAGAATGGAGGTGTCCATCGGTTCGCCTTGGAGGAGCATTTTGTTCAGCTTCTGCTTCTGTGCGTCCGTGGCATCCATGAGGAGATACAGGATGGGCAGGGTGAGCTTGCCTTTGATGAGGTCGGTGCGGAGGGTCTTGCCCACCTTCTTCTCATCGCCGACTAGGTCGAGGCAGTCGTCGTAGATTTGATATACGGTGCCGAGCTTCATGCCGAAGCCATGGAGCGCATCCTGCACGTTTTGCGGCACGCCATTGAGACGGGCACCGAGTCCGGCAGCGGCGGCAAAGAGAGCCGCAGTTTTCATCTCGATCATCTTCAGGTAGTCGGGCACCGAGAGATTGAGGTCGAAGCGACGCTGTGTCTGGAGGATCTCCCCGCTGCAAACATCACGCGAAGCCCTGGCGATCTGGCGGCAGACCTCCACATCCTCGAAATCAGTGGCCAGCTCCAGCGCGTAGGCAAAGAGCGCGTCGCCAAGCAACACGCTGAGCGAGTGTCCCCACTTCGCCGCAGCCGTGGGCATGCCACGCCGGGTGGCGGCACCGTCCATGATGTCGTCATGCACGAGGGAGGCGATGTGGACGAGTTCCAGGATCACCGAAAGGCGGGTGTGGTGGGCATTTTTTCCGCCAGTGGCTCCGCCTGCCATGAGGGCGAGCGCGGGGCGGATGCGCTTTCCGGCCGTCTGGCAGACATAGGCCACATAACCCTCGACGGCTGGATCAAAAGCCTTGGCCTGATCACGGATGGCAGCCTCGACCACCTGGAGATCCTCACGAATCAACTCGAAAGGAAACACTGGAGCGTTGGCGGTGGGGGGCGGCGTGGCGGTCATCGTCTCGTGGCGGAAGTGGGGTGGTGAATGATCACCCCGGCTGGCCTTTCCAGTCGCGCAGTGTGATTTCTCCGTCAAATACGAGCTTCAAGGAATGCTTGGGCAAACTTTCACCTGACGCGTCAGCCTTTGAAAGTTCCGCAGACCTCACAGTCCTTCCGGCGGGGCAGTTTGACCCGTCGAAAAGCCATGCGACCGAGGTCCATGCAGAGCATTTCTCCGGCCAGCGGTTCACCGAGACCGGTGATGAGCTTGATCGTCTCCATCGCCCCGATGCAGGCGGCGGTGCCCGACACCGCCCCAAAGACGGGGAACTGCCGCTTCCAAGTCTCCGGCACCTCCGGGACGTAGCAGGCCAGACAGCCCGTGCGCCCAGGAATGAAGGTGGTCACGCTGGCCTCCAGGGTGTGCATTGCGCACTCGATCATGGGTTTGCCAGCACGGCGGGCGGCGGCATTCAGCGCTAGACGCTCCTGAAAGAGAGGCGCGGCATCCACCACGAGATCGGCCTGGGCCACGAGGGCATCGGCATTCTCATCCGAGGCATTTTCGGCCACTCCGATGATTTCACAGTCGGGATTCAACTCCCTCAGCCGCCGCACAATGGACTCCATGCGCACCTCGCCGACATGGGCGCGGGTTTGCAGAAGCTGTCGGTTCAGGTCCGCCAGCTTCAAACGCCCCCCGTGAGCGAGCACGAGCCTGCCGACCCCGGCGGCGGCAAGCTCCAGCGCCACCAACCCACCCAGCCCGCCGACACGCGAGATGAGCACGGACGCGGCTTTGAGTTTGCGCTGCCCTTCTTCGCCAATTCCGGGCACCCACATCTGCCATTCATAGAGGGAGCGGTCGGTGTCGGTGAGTTCAGGAAGCATGGGCGGGCGATCAACGCTGCGACATGGATGGATGTTGCGCTGCCGTCAAACCGGTTGCCTCTCCAGGGAAACGACGCTTTGTTCCCCCATCCATGAAACGCTCCATTTTTCACCTCCTCACGGTGCTCACGATTGTCTCCGGTCTCGTTTCCATCCACACCGCACAGGCCCAGGCGGCCAAAGCTGGTGTGCAGGAATTCGATCCCCAGGCCTTCCCCGGCCAAGTCGTGGATGACGTCGTCGTCCCCGTGCCGAGCGAGGTCTTCAGCGTGTTGGACAAACTGGGTGAACCCAACTGGCAGCAGGAACTCCGAGAGATCGACTTTCCGAAGACGGGCGACCGCACCAAGCTGGCACTTCAGTTTGGCATGACCGTGGCTGAGGGCTTCGTGGCCGTGCAGGCCGAGGATAAAGAAACCGTCAAAGACATTGGCCGCGATGTCATCGACCTCGCCACCGCCCTTGGATTGATCAAATCCGTTCGCCCTCATGCTCAGGCCATCCTGGACGCCGCCGACAAAGGCGACTGGGCCTCCATCCGCAAGGAATTCGACCAGACCCAGAAGACTGTGCGCGACACGATGGAGCAGATGAAGGACGCCGACCTTTCCCAATGCGTCAGCATGGGCGGCTGGCTGCGCGGCACCGCCAGCGTGACCTCAGTGGTGTCGAAGAATTTCAACCCTGACCGCGCCGAGTTGCTCAATCAGCCGATGCTCGTCGAGCACTTCATCTCCACCATTGGGAAAATGGGTGGCAGCGTGAAAGAGCACGGCAATGTCTCCGACATCTCCAAGGGTCTCAAAGACATCCTCGGCAAGATGGAAGGAGCCGTCGATGGCTTCACGAAGGATGCCGTGCGCGACATCGGCAAGACCTGCGACACACTGCTCGCCGACATCACTTCTGCGAAGTAACTCGCAACGCCCGGCCACCCCTGCCCATCAAACGCCATGCGTCTCCATACCCGTTCCCGCGCCTTCGCTCTCGCCCTTGTGGCTAGCTTCGCTCTGCCTGCCTTTGCCACGGTGGATGATGCCCACAGCTTTGCCATGGAGGCAGCGGTGCCTTTCGTCGAGCAGGGCTTCATCGTCCGCGAAGACTACTGGAATGGCGAGGTCAAGAGTGGCCAGAAGCTCATGATCAAGCACCAGATGTTCAAGGGCAACGAGTACGCTTTCTGGCTCGGCAGCGCGAACGAAGACGTGACCTTTGAACTGAAGGTCTATGATGACAAAAACAAGGAGATCACCATCGACGCGAAGTCAGACAAGATGTTTGCCAGCGCACGGGTGAACCCTCCGAAGACCGGCACCTACACCATCGTCTTTTCCGTGACTTCGAAGAAGGAAAAAGGCCTCTACTGGGCACTGGCATACGGGTATCATTGATCTGGCGAAACACGCTGATCTTTGATCGCAGCGCCCATGTGGCATCGTTTCTAACGCCACCACCATGCTGCGCCACACGCTCCTCCTTCTTTTCTGCCTCTCGCAGGCGACTGCCCAGCAGCCAGCGACTCCACCGCCGGCGATGACTGAGTATGAGGGCCGTGTCATCGCCCAGACCATGCACTGGCAGGGCGCGAACTGGCTCATCCGCAACAAGCGCGAGCGTGAAGAGGGCACCACCAAGATGCGTGAGGAACTGCGCCTGAAGCCCGGCATGGCCGTCTGTGACATGGGCAGCGGCAATGGCTACCACACCATCCCCTTTGCCGAAGCTGTGGGCCCGACTGGCAAGGTCTATGCCGTCGATGTGCAGCCCGAGATGATCGTCATGCTCAACGAGCGCGTGAACGAAAAAGGCATCACCAACATCGTGCCCATCATCGGCGAATACCACGATCCGAAGCTTCCGCCGAACTCCTGCGACCTCATCGTGCTCGTCGATGTGTATCATGAGTTCTCTCATCCTGTGCCGATGCTGGATGGCATGAAAAAGGCGCTCAAGCCCGGCGGCCAGATCTGCCTCGTCGAGTTCCGCGCAGAGGACGACACCGTACCCATCAAGCCCGAACATAAAATGACCAAAGTGCAGGTCACCAAAGAGATGAACGCCAACGGCCTGAAGCTGGCTCGTGAGTTCGACGGACTCCCCTGGCAGCACATGATGTTCTTTGAGCTCGCTGCCAAAGGTCTGTGATCAGGAAATCTGACCGTGCGTCGTGGATTTCATCCGTCCGTTGGATACGATGTAAAACATCAATGGTTCGGCACATGGCGGACACTGTGAAACAAAATCTTCACATCACGATTTCGTTTCCGAGTAGATGACGACGGCGGGGGTGAATTGCGCAAAGGGCGGAAATGTCGGCAGCGATGCACGACATGCAGATTCAACAAACCAACTATTACCGCACTTATGAAACATCACCCACGCTGGCTCGAAATCGCCATGAGCTCCGCCCTCATGGTCGCCCCGGCTCTTCAGGCCGGAACCAACACCTGGTTCACCCCGCTGACCCAGTCCGCCCCCGTCGTCACCCCGAATGCCGTGGAGGAACTCACTTCCCCATGGGTCGCTCCGGCCGGCATTACCCAAACAAACTGGGTGAGCCTGCGTGAAGTGGAAGATCAGGTTCTTAGCGCAGGTCAGTCCATCGTCCGTGTTCCCGGCGCAGGCACTAGCGCTTCCATGATTGACATGCTTGCCTGGCATCCCTCAGGCACTCATATCTTCCTCCCTCACGAAACGCCCATTGGCGCTGGTGTGACCCGCTATGACATCGCCGCCAACAAGGCCGAAATCCTCTTCGCCGGTGACCGCCAGGGCGCTGGCACTGTCGCCAGCTGGGCCAATGACTACGGTGCCTTTGACCCCTGCCGCTGGACTCCGAACAAGACCCTCTTCCTCGCCGAAGAATGGTCCGGCCTTGGCCGCGTGGTTGAAGTCCTCAATCCGATGGCTCCTGCCAATCAGATCCAGACCCGTGTGCTGAACAGCATCGCCAACGTCTCCCACGAGGGCATCAACTTCAGCGCCAAGTACAAGAATACCATCTACTTCATCGACGAGTGGAATTCCGGTTCCATCTATAAGTTCGAGATGAGAACTGTGGGTGACTACACCGTGGGCCAGACCTTCGTGCTGAGTGTGGATGCTTTCGCTACCTCCGGTGGCAACGCCGCCCTCAACTACAATCAAGGTGCCAACGCCACCGCCACTCGCTTTGGTGCCGCCACCTGGGTTCCCCTCACGAACCTGGTTGGTGTGCCGCTTCCTGGCGTGCCAGACCCCTTCCTTGATGGCCTTGCTGGCAGCCCCACCCTTGGTGGCCGCGCCGCTGCGGATTTCGTGGGCGGCACTCCCTATGGCCGTCCAGAGGACATGATTGTCAGCCGTCTGGCCAATGGTAATGAAGTGCTCTACGTCACCACCACTTCCGAACAGGCCGTCATCTCCATCGAGATCACCAACCCTGGCAAGGCCGGTCGCTTCCCTGGCACTGCCATCGTCCGCACCTACGTGTCCAACAGCGGCACGCCAAAGAACGACGGATTCGCCCCCACCACGGCTGTGCTGAACGCCCCGGACAATCTCGCCTTGGACGCAGCTGGCAACATCTACGTCATCGAAGACGCCCCTAACAACGATAACGCCGGTGGTGACATCTGGTTCGTTCGCGACATGAACAACGACGGCGTGGGTGATTCCCTCGACCACTTCCTCAGCATCCGTGCTGATGGCTGTGAAGCCACCGGGATGATCTTCAATCCAGCGATCCCCACCGAGTTTGTCGTCGCCGTTCAGCACCCGGATAGCACCAACCTCACCAACGTGCCAAACGGTCTCGGTGACGCTGTCTGGTCCTTCAATCTCAGCGGCATCCCAAACACCGGCTTCGTCCAAGCCCTGAACAAGGGTGCCTTCCGCTTCATCACCAACCAGTGATCCTCGCGTTTGCCACAAGATGAGCCATCCAGCTCACTCGTGATCCCTGAAGGGGCGGTTCCAAACGGGGCCGCCCCTTCCTCTCTGTCATCCAGATTCCACAACCAGTTCCGCGCCCACTCTCAACCTCTTCCCATGATGCGTCATCTCTCCGTCTCCACATTGCTTCTTCTAGCCTCATCGTTGATTCTGCCATTGACCGCAGACGCCCAAGAAGCAACGCCCGTCTATCAGGAGATTCTCGATGCCCTGCGCCACTTGGACGATGTCCTGCCCCCGGTTCCGGACACGCATCCCGTCAACACCATTTTCAATCGCGAGGCCGTCGTGCCGTCCCAGTGTTACACCCGCACCGAGGCCCGCTCCAATCCCTGCTACGTCTGCCATCAGGACCCGATCGAAGGCCGGGAAAATGTCATGAGTGATGCCGACCTCCAGGAGGCCTACAGCTTCAGCGATGAAGGCATGATCAATCATTGGAAGAACCTCTTTGAAGACCGCTCCAAGCGCGCCGAGGTCATCAGTGACGAGGAAATCCTGCGCTACGTTTCTGAAAACAACTACTCCGAGCTCGCCAGCCGTCTGAAGGAGAAGGAGTTCAAAGGCTGGATTCCCGATTTGAAGGACCTCCAACTCGGTGCCGAAGCCTTCGATGAGCACGGCTTTGCCAAAGACGGCAGCCATTGGGTGGCCTTCAGCTACAAGCCCTTCCCCAGCACCTTCTGGCCGACGAATGGCTCCACGGATGATGTCATGATCCGCCTGCCAGCGGCCTACCGCACGCGCAAGGACGGCAGCTATTCCAAAGACGTGTACCGGGCGAACCTCGCCATCCTCGAAGCCGCTATCAAAGGAACGAAACGTATTGGCACCCTGCCGGTCGATGAAAAAGAAATCGGACTGGATCTAGATGGCGACGGCCAGCTCCAGACCATCACCGACATTCAGAAAGTCACCTCCTGGGTCGGAGCAGCGCAGCCTCAGTTTCTCGAAACCCACCTTTATCCCGAGGGCACCGAGTTTCTCCACACCGTGCGCTATATCGGCGTCTCGCCTGATGGCACGATTGGCGTCTCCACGCGCATGAAGGAAGTGCGCTACATGCGCAAAGCCAAGGCCTACGGCAAAGCGATGTACGGACGCAAATACGACCTCGAAGCCATGGAGAAAGAAAGGGGCAACCTGCCGGCCTATGTGAGCATCGGCCAGTACGGTCTGGACAATGGCAATGGCTGGGCAATCCAAGGCTTCATCGAGGACCGCCGGGGCCGTCTGCGCGGCCTCACTCATGAGGAAAACTTCTCCTGCATGGGCTGCCACAACTCTGTCGGCTCCACCATCGACAAAACCTTCAGCTTCGCGCGCAAGATGGATGGCGCGACAGGCTGGGGCTACATCCGCCTGAAGGACATGCCTGATGCTCCGAGCAAGGGGGAGACCAAGGGGGAGATCGAGACCTATTTCTCCCGCGTCGAGGGAGGCAGTGAATTCCGCAACAACGACGAGATGAAGGCCCGCTGGTTCAAGGCCGATGGCACTCCTGACGCCGAAAAGCTGGCCAAGGCACGCGATGTCTATGATCTCATCACGCCTTCGCCAGCGCGCGCGCTCGCCCTCAACAAAGCCTACCGCACCATCGTCGAGGACCAGGACTACCTCTTTGGCAAGGACACCGTCCTGACACCTCCGGTGAATGTCTATGACAAGATCGACAACAAGACAGTTCCCACCCTGCCGAAGGATCGAATCTTCAAATACAACATCATCCTCGACTGGCCCCAGGCCGCCCCGGTTCGCGATGCCGAGACCAGTAAAAAGTAGATCGCGGGCATCCTGTCCCATTCGCATGATTAATCGCCACGAGGCCGTTGCCAGCCTGCGAACGCGGCCTAGCCTCGCGGCGCTTTGATTTCTCTCGACGACTCTTCCGCCAACTGGAACCGCCGGTTCTGGGCACTGCTAGCCGGTGTCTTCCTCTTTCGCGTGCTCTTCACGCTCTTCTTCTGCGCTCACGCCGACCTCGCTGGCGATGAAGCCTACTACTGGGACTGGGGCCGCCAGCCGGACTGGGGCTACTACAGCAAGCCACCGATGATCGGCTGGCTCATGGGCATTGTGGGTTGGATGACCGGAGCCTGTGACATCGGCATCCGTCTCTGCGCGCTGACGCTCGGCACCCTGACCATGGCCGTGGTCTTCCTGCTCATGCGGCGGCTCTACGATGCACGCACGGGCTTCATCGCCGCACTCGTGGTGCTGCTGACTCCGGCGAACACGGGGTTAAATCTCTTCCTCACCATCGATGCACCTCTGCTGCTCTGCTGGTCGCTGGCGCTGCTGCTGTTCTGGCTGGCGGTGGAAAAACCCACCTGCTGGACACGCTGGCTGGCGCTCGCCGTGGTGATCGGCATCGGCACGCTGAGCAAACAAATGATGCTCGTCTTCCCCGTGCTCATGGTGGCCTTCGCCATCGTCTCCAAAGACGACCGCGCCCTGCTGCGCAATCCTCGCATGTGGATCGCCATCGTCATCGGTGCCGCCTTCCTGACGCCGGTGATCTGGTGGCAGCAGCAGCACCACTGGATCACGCTGGAGCACACCGCCCATCACTTTAACACCGAGGAACTCGGCCTCGGCAAATGGCTCACCCGCACGCTGGAGTGGCCGGGCATTCAGGCGCTGGTGTATTCGCCTGTGACCCTGGTGGCCATGGTGCTCGTTCTTTGGTTCGGCATGACTCGCTGGAAAACGATGGGGCGGCGTGAGCGCTACCTGCTGCTCTGTTCGGCACCAGCGCTGATCGTCTTCACCCTGCTGGCCCTGCGGCAGCGCATCAATCCGAACTGGCCCGCCGTCTTCTGGCTGCCTGCGTTGCTGCTCGTCGCGGCATGGTTCAGCGGACACCTGCCGCTGGTCGGGATGCAGGCTTGGCGGAAGTGGTCACTGCGCGTGGCAGGTCTCGTGGTCCTGCTGGCGCACGTCATCATCCCCGTGGTCTTTTTGACCAGCTTGAAGGGGCACAAGAAACTCGCCGAACTGCGTGGCTGGCGCGAGACCGGCGAGCAGGCGGGCAAGTTCCTCGACAAGGTGCCGCGCCCTGACCACACCTTTGTCATGGCGCTCGGGCATCGCTACAATGCCGCGCAGATGGCCTTTAACATGCCACAGAACCCGCGCGTGTATCGCTGGGAGCCCTCGGGGCATCCGATGTCGCAGTATGAAATCTGGCCCGGTGTGGAAACCCGCCTCGGCGATGACGGGCTCATCTTCAGCTCCGGCATCGTGAATCCGAAAGTGGCCGAATGCTTCGAGAGCATCGAGAAACTGGGCCTCGTGGAAGTGCCGCTCGGCGACAAGACCCGCGTGTTTCAAGTCTCCCTCGGCAGGAATCTCAAGAGCTGGACGCCCGTCCCCGCACCTCCGCCAGCCAAGCCATGATTTCCTGGGATCTCACGCTCCTGCACCTCATCAACCGCGACTGGGCACATCCCGTGCTCGACTGGCTGATGCCCGCTGTGTCAGCCGTGGAAGCTTGGTATCCGCTCATGGCGCTGGCCGTGCTGCTCGTGCTCTGGCGTGGCCGCGCACGCGGCGTGCTGCTCTGCCTTTGCGTCGGCTTGTCGCTTGGCATCGCGGACGGTGTTATCTCCAATACGCTGAAGGAAGCCATCGGGCGCGTGCGTCCCCGCAGCGCCATCACAGGCGTGACCGTGCGGGATCTCGGCGATGCCAAACCCGCTACCATGCGCCTCTTCGTGCCGCCCACGCAGCGCCCCAGCCAGCCTCGCGGCCTGAAGACAGGCAACTCCTTCCCCAGCAGCCACACCATGAACATGTTCGCGCTCGCCACCGTGATCGCGATGTTTCACCGTCGCTGGGGCATCGCTATTTATGTGCTCGCTGCGCTCGTGGCCTACTCAAGAGTTTATTGCGGAGCCCACTGGCCGAGCGACATCGCCCCGTCCATGGCCATGGGCATACTCGTCGGCTGGGGTGTGACACGGCTCATATTCCGTGCCGCCAGACGCCTCGGGAAATCCGCTCCACCTCCTGCATTCAGTGCGTAGCAGCTAAGGCTTCCCGAGTACTTGCCCGATCACTTCATACGCCTCGTAGCGTTCCTGGTCGGGGAAGTCGTGATCACTGTCTGGGTGGCGGATGGTCAGGTTCCCTTCGACGCCATAAAGTTTGAAGACCGGGGCCGCAGCGGTGGCGATGCGGTCCACGCTGTCCCACTTGAAGTTCGCGTCTTTCATCGGCGCATTCACGAAAACACGACGTGGTGCCAGTGCGGGGATCAGCTCGTAATAATCAAACGGCACGTCCTGCGGGTGTCCGAGGTAGTCGCCCATCTTCAGCATGTAGCGCTCCTGCACCCAGCCCTTGATGTTGCCGCCGTAGTAGTCCAGCACGGAGTCAAAGCCACAACTGGAGACGATGACCTTCAGGCGTGTGTCGAAGACGGCGGTGAAGATGCTGTTATGCCCGCCGAGTGAGTGACCGATGGCGGCAAAACCTGCGTCCTTCTTCACTTCAGGCATGGACTCCAGCAGATCCAGCCCGCGAATGTTGTCCCAGATGGCCTTCATCGTCCCGCTGGTGAAGCCGAGCGCCTTCAGGTCCGGCTGATACTTCGCCAGCAGCGGGTAGCTCGGTGCCAGGGTGATGTAGCCGCGTTCGGCCAGTTCAGAGGCGTACTGCCGGTGCGGCTTTCCACCGAGTCCGACGACGACTTTATGGCCGATGTTGTTCTCCGTGGGATGCAGGCAGAGCACGGCGGGCACGGCTTTTCCCGCCAGCGCCGTTTTCGGAATACAAAGGTAGGCCGGGACGCGGCCGCCCGGCGTGGATTGATAGCTGATCAACCGCCGGACATAGATCCCGCAGTCGGCCTCCTCCTCCAGCTTGAGGTCGAGCGGACAACGCTGCTCTGCGCCGGGCATCGGCCCGGAGACGTTCTGGAAACCGGCCAGGGCCTCGGCGCGTCGCAGCTCCCAGTCGGAGACTTTTTCTGCACGGCGCAGCTTCCCCGAAGCATCGCGATACTCCAGGAGGTCGGTACGGCTCAGGCCACGGAGCGGGGGGATGTCTGCCGCTGTGAGCAGCAGTGGAAAGAGCAGGGCGGCAGGGAGGAGCGTGCGCATGAAGGTCATACGGCTGCGCCAAGGATACTCTTGTCACCCACTCCCATGCTGCTGTCTCGTGATGCATGGGATGCCTTGCAATGCCGCCGTCGCCGCGCCACACAACCACGTGTCAGACACCCCAACCACCGACCGCAACGCCTACGACTTCCGTCGCGGGGCCTTGTGGATGCTTGGCTCGCTCGCTGGTTTCACCGGCATGGCGCTGCTGGTGATGCATCTGGGCAGCACGCGGGCGGTGAGCCCTTGGTGGGCGCTGCTGTTCCGCGCGCTGGTGGGGATAGTCGTCGTGGCTGTGATCTATGGGCCGGGGAACAACGTGAGCTTTCGGCGTGCGGCGACGGGGCGGCTGCTCGTCTCGCGCGGGGTGCTCGGTGCGCTGGGGACGGCTGCCTATTACCTGACCCTGCCCAAGCTCGGCGCAGGCAAGGCCACGCTGATCGGGAATACCTGGACGATCTGGGCCGCCATCCTCGCCGTGCCCATGCTCGGGGAAAAGATGACCTCACGAAAAGTCGTCGGGCTGCTGCTGGCCATCGGCGGCATCGCCCTGATCACGGAACTGGAGCGGGGCGACCTGAGCCAGTTTGGTCGATATGAAGTCATCGCTGTGGCAGGAGCGCTCATCGCCGCCTGTGTGGTCGTGGTGATTCGTCAACTCACGCGCACGGAGACCAGCGGCACCATCTTTGCGAGCCAGTGCCTTTACTCCGCGCTGCTGGCGCTGCCCTTCTGCCTCATGGAGCGGATGCCGGGGCTCATGGACTTTGCCCTGCTCACCCTCGCCGCGCTGCTCGCCGCTGTGGGTCAGCTAGGCATGACGGAAGGCTTCCGCTTCCTGCCCGTCAGTGTGGGCGGTGCTTTTCAGATGCTACTGCCCCTGCTCATCACCGCCATGGGCTGCCTGCTCTTCGCGGAAACCTTCACGCTGATGCAGAGCCTCGGGGCCGCTTTCATTCTCGCAGGCTGCTACGGGGTCGTCTCCCAGCCAAAGCTGCCTGCCAAAGCGGGCGGGTAGGCACCCCATCAATTCGGGCCGTAACCTTCGAGATAAAGAGTGTCGAGTTTAGACTTCCCCTTTCGCTTAACCGGGAGAGGCTTTGGCGTGGCAGAGGGCTTGCGGTCGGGCGCTGCAACAACTGTTGTGGCAACGGATGGCACAGCTTTGACGACAGGTGCCTCGGGCTGAACCACGATGGGACGCAGGGCGAGGAGGCTGGCATTGGATCTCACTTCCACCGGCGTTCCGTGCGGTGTCGCCTCAAAGAAGAGCGGTGCCATTTTCGCCAGCAGGCGGATGCAACCATGAGAGGCGGGATAACCAGGCAGGTAGCCCTGATGCATGCCGATGGCTCCATTGAACCGCATGAAGTACCGCATGTCGGCCCCGACGAATCTCGTGCCGGGAGGTGCTTTGTCTGTGCGGGTGCTGACGTCCTCCACGACGACGTTGCCATATTGATCGACAAACGCGCCGTAGAGGCTGGAGCGGTGATCGACATCTTTTTCGGTCACTCGGAAGTTCCCAGGATGCGTGTCGTAGCCCTCGCGCCCGGAGGAGATGGGGGAGAGACCGACAAGCTGCCCGCCTTTGAAAAGACCGACGCGCTGTTCGTCGAGGCTGATGACGATTTTGGTGGGGCCGCTGCCTGGTTCCGATGCCCAGTAGGTGCCATCGTCAGCCCGCTGGGGTGGCCCATTCTGGCTGGCGCATTGGCAGAGACCGAGGGAGGCGATGAGGCTGAAAAGGAGGTGGGAGAAGCGCAAAGGGAAGTCGGCAGGCATGATGGATTCAGCGGCATCAGAGCGTGCTCCGCAGCAGGAGTCGAGCACGGTTTTCTTTCCATTTTCCAGGCCTTGGAAACTGGACGGATCACGACTATGGATGAGCCATTCATTATGAGCCCCCCTTCCCTCCCGCCGCTGACTCCTGAGACCACCCTGGCCGAGGTGCTGCGCGCCTACCCAGGAGCGCAAAGGGCGCTCTTTGCCCGCTACCACATCGGCGGGTGCAGCGCCTGTGCCTTCCAGCCGACGGAGTCGATCTCCCAGGTCTGCGCGCGGAATGATCTGAGCGTGCCGGAGGTCATCGAGCACATCCAGAGCAGCCATGGCGAGGATGTGAAGCTCCAGATCAGCCCGCGCGAACTGGCCGACCTCATGCGCACGAGCAGCACCGTCCGCGTGCTGGATGCACGCACGCGAGAGGAGCACGAAGCCGTGAAGATCCCCGGCTCCACACTGATGACTCAGGAAGTCGTGCAGGCAGCCTTCAATAGCTGGCCCAAAGACACGCCAGTGATCCTCTATGATCACACCGGCAGCCGAAGCATGGATGTGGCTGCCTACTTTATTGGTCATGGCTTCACCAGCACCCAGTGCCTCGCTGGTGGCATCGACGCCTACAGCCAGGAGATCGATCCCAAGCTGCCGAGGTATCGGGTGGAAATCGAACAGGCTGCGGTTTAAAAGACCAGCAGAGGAGCGTGTCGATCCTGCTCGCGGAGGCGGAAGGCGGGTGGCGGCAGGGTGGCATTGAGCCGGAGGCGCTCCTCCTCGGAATATCCAGACATGGCGCAGTTCCACACGGCGTGGCCGATGATGGGGCAGGGCCAGGGGCAGCGCTGGGGCACAAAGCCACGGCAGCCGAGGGCGTTGTTCACCTTGATGAAAAGGTCATCCACGCAGTAGGGCTTGTTCAGGATACTGCGGCTGCCGACTTCATCCGCGGGAGTGGCGAGGTGCATGTCCGCATCTCCTGAAATAAGGATGACCGGTGCCATGACCCGGTTCCGGCGAAGCTCCTGGACGACCTGAGGACCACTGAACCCAGGCATGCAGACATCGAGAAGGATGCAGTCCGGCACCGTGCTGATGAGGGATGCCAGAAACTCCTCGCCAGACTGGAAATGCTGACTCCTAAAGCCCAGGGCTTCCAGCAGCCGCGCCAGAGACAAGCCCACCAAGGCGTCGTCATCGACGATGGCAATGAGGGGTGAAGGCGCGCTGAAATGCATGGATGAATATGAATCAGCAGAAACCCTGCGCAAGGCAATGCTAACCAAAAAAGTGATGCACTACGATCTACTCACTGATGCAAACCATCCTGCCTAAGCCGGGCCGCCATGTTCACAAGATCCGCCAGGGATTCGGCCTGCATCTTTGCCATCACACGGCCACGGTGGATCTTGATGGTTTTTTCACTGGCACCGAGCTGCGCTGCGACCTGCTTGTTCAGCAGACCAGTCACGACGAGGGCATAAACCTCACGTTCCCGTGGAGAGAGTGTGCGGTAGCGCAAAAGGAGGAGATGGCTCTCCGACTGCTCCAAGTGTCGTGCCTGGCTTTTGATCAGGGCCTGATCGACCACACTGAGCAGCAGTGTGTCTTCCACAGGTTTGGAGAGAAAGTCCACGGCCCCGGATTTCACCGCCTCCACACATTGATCGATGCGCCCATGTGCCGTGAGGAAAATGATCCCCAGGGGGCTTTGGCGCATCAGGATCTGACGTTGCACTTCCAGCCCGTCAAACTCTGGCATGTGCATGTCCAGGATGGCGCAACCGGGAGTATCCAGCGCTGCGGAACGCAGAAAGTCAGCAGGCGACTGGTAGGGGCACACCCGGTAACCGGCTGCCTGTAAAAGTCGTGTGAGAGCCCGCAGGATGGCGGCATCATCATCGACGACATAGACAATGGGAAGATCGGTTTTCATGAGCCTGATTCAGAGAGGCACGGTAACTCAATACCCCAGGTGATTTCTTCGGGCGAATCTTTGCTCACGAACAGATCACCCGCACAAAGCTGCACCTGCGACTGAAGTTGCGCTGATGGGCTTTCGTCTTCCGAAAGAGCCTGGGCGGCGAACTGGAAACCAATCTTGACCCGAGCCTGGGATTGCTGCGTCCAGACCCGGATGTGCCGTAGATCAGAGGGTGATTTTTTCAGTATCCAGAAGATGTCGAGCGCCAGCATGATCATGGCACGGGTGAGCAGCGCGGGAGAAATGAGCAGCGGAGGAAGGTCGTTGCCCAAGTCCGTGCTCAGACGGATCTGCCGACGGACGCTCTCACCAGCCAGCAGGCCGATGGCACTGGTGACGGTCTGATTCACATCCAGACCGGGGATGTCATCACCACCCAGCCCGAGATAGGTGCCGAAGCCTTGTAGCAGGGTCTTCAGACGATCCACCTCGCTGACGATATCTTTCAGGCTGTCCTCAATGACAGGCTGTTCGCGAGGTTCCTCTTTACGGAGGAGACGGAGGGCGGCCAGGGCGTTGAACAAAATCGCTGACACGGGTTGCCGGAGATCATGAAGAAGTGCGGAGGAAAAACCAAGTGAGACTCCGACGAGTGCATCCAGGCACTGGGGCGATTTTGATCTTACATCGGTGAATGCCTGCAAAGGCTCAAGTGGGTTAGGGGGCTCATCCAGCAGCATGGGCCTGCTTAACAAGAACACAGAGGTGCGTCAATGGATGCTTCATGAATGGGCAATGGACCTTCCGTGGGCTATCCAAAAGCAACGATAGGACTTTGGTCCTATAGAAGTCTGTGAGTGTAAGAAATATGGTAATTCAATACATCTAGCTTCACGCAAAAGGTCAATATGCCCGTCCCACTCTTCATCATGTTCCTCAGTCTCGTCGGCTACGCTGTCGTCGCCAGGTTCATGGTGAGTCGGCCACTGTCGCGCCAGAAGAGGTTCGGGCTACTGCTTTTCCCGCTTGTGCCGGGACTTTGGGGGATCGTTCAGGTGGGGGCACTGATACAGACGCAGTCGAACTCAGCATCCGCCACCCCTTTGATCAAAGGTGCCTGCCTGATCGCTGCGATCACGATGGTGTTTTGTGCCGCCTTGATCGCTGTCTTTACCTCGCTGCTGCAGCGCAGCCGGAAGCGTGAAGAGGTCATGGAGACGATGGCGGCGGAACTGCGCTTCGAAGAGGCGCAGCTTCACCTCCTGGTGAGTTCAGTCACAGGAGTCCTCTGGCAGCGCTGCCCTAAAACCTGGCACTACGTCAAGCTGAGCCCTCAGGCGGAAGGCTTTTTGGGCTATCAGGACTGGGAGTGGATGTCTGACCGGTCCTTCTTCCGCGACCGCATCCACTCGAAGGATCTGGGACATGTGCAGTCGGCCTGGAGCAGTTCCCTGGCCGAGGTGAAGCGATACCAAGTGGAGTTTCGGTTCCAAAAGAAGGACGGCACTTACGCCATGCTCCTTGAGGACGGCGTCACTCTTCCAGATGCCACAGGCCAACTCACCAGTTGCGGCGTGCTGAAGGATATATCCCAGCGTCACGCCCAGTCGGAGATGCAAAAACGACTGCATAAGCAGCAGGTCGATGCGGCTCGTGAAGCCGGCAAATCAGAGATCGCGAAGAGTGTGCTGCACAACATCGGCAACGTACTCACCAGCCTGAACGTCAGCGCCAAGCTGCATGTGGAAAAACTGGCGGGCTCACGCGGGGCGAACCTGGGCAAAGCGGCACGACTGCTGAGAGAAAACGAGGCCGATCTCGCCACATTCATCAAAGAGCATCCTCAGGGGAGACGCCTGCCCGGCTACCTGATCACCCTGAGCGATCATCTCGCCGAGGAAAGCCGACAGCTCTACCTCGATGCCATGAGCATGGTGCAGCACATCGAGCACATGCGGGATGTCATTTCTCTCCAGCAGGTGCATGGGCGTGCATCCCAAGTCGAGGAGGCCGTGGATCTGGCCTGCCTCTTCGAGCAGGCTCTGGCTCTTGAGGGGGATGTCCTGCGCGACCACGACATCAAAATCGAGCGCAACTTTGCCGACATGCCGCCCCTGATGCTGCCTAAAAACCTGCTTCTACAGGTGCTGGTCAATCTCGTCAGCAACGCACGTCATGCCGTCTCTGCAACCGGCGTGAAGGAAAGGCGCATCACCCTCAATATCATGCAGCCTCAGACCAGCACTGTGATGATCGCCGTGCAGGACAGCGGCTGTGGTATCAACCAGCACAACCTCCAGCGCATCTTCACCCATGGCTTCACCACGCGAAAAGACGGAAACGGTTTCGGCCTGCACCACGCAGCCCTGCTGGTGGATGAGATGGGCGGTGCACTCAAAGCCCAGAGCGAGGGCGAAGGACAAGGGGCCTGCTTCGCTCTGGAGATCCCCGCACGCTTTGCACCGCCATCTCTGGCGGCCGCCAGCCGGCCCGCCAGCACAGGCCCGCTGCCCAGCCTGATCCATACTACTTCCGCCAAACCTGCCTGAAGACTCCATCCCAACCTGATCATGTATTCCAATTCCCGCGTGCTTATCGTCGATGACAACCCGTCCATCCGGGATGACTACCGGCGCATCCTCTGCCCTTCGACTTCCGGAGTCGAGGAGCTGGAGCAGATGGAAGCGATGTTGTTCGACGAAATGAGAGATCATCAATCGAAGCTCCGCCCAAATTTTCAGACGGCCTTCGCCAGCCAGGGAGAGGAGGCTGAGAGCCTCGCCAGAGCAGCCATCGAGCAGGGCATGCCCTTTGCCGTGGCGATTGTCGATGTCCGCATGCCGCCCGGCATCGATGGGGTGGAGACAGTGAAGCGTCTGTGGCGAGTGCAGAGTGATATGCAGATCGTCCTATGCACGGCCTACTCCGACTACTCCTGGCAGGCGATCGTGGAGCAGCTTGGGGCCAGCCATCGTCTCGTCATCCTGAAAAAACCCTTCGACCCGATCGAAGTCCTCCAGCTCTGCCAGGCCATGTGCATCAAGTGGGTGGCTGAAAGGGAAATGGCCTGCCGCCAGATCGATCTGCAAAGCCGTCTGATGCGGACTTCCCTTCGTGCCGAAAAGATGGCGGGGGAGCTCTACCAGGAGAGAAATTTCCGGACCGACCTCAATCAGAAGAAATCCGACGCAGAGATCATCGATGTGATGTCCGGCCTCGCCTCAAGCATCGCCCATGACTTCAACAACGCCCTCACCGTCATCCAGGGGCATCTGAGTTCCGCGCTGTTGAACCCCTCTGGTCTGGCTGCAAGCCTGCCAATGGAGCAGATGCTGGAGGCCGCCGAGCGCGCATCCCTGCTCAGCCGTCAGATGATGGCCCTGACCTCCGAGGTGGAGATCTCCGCAGACATGCATGTTTTCAATGCACTGCCGGTGATCACCAAGCAGGTCGAGATGATGGGCCGCGTCTTGAAGGAAAAAGTGCGCATCGATCTCTACTACAGTGGCACCGACCACTTCATCTGCGCATCAGAGAGTCATCTGACGCGACTCTTAAATCTCATGGTGATCCGGGCGCAGGAGCAGGCAGCTCGCGGAGGCAGCCTCAGCATCACTCTCGTCAGCCAGGTGCCTTTGGAGGCTTCGAATGGCGTCCGGCAGTTGATGGCTCATTTGTCATTCGACATGGTTCCGAAAGCGGAAGTCTCCCAGATGCTGAAAGATCTCTCCGAAAGCATGCGGCCGGCCGTGAAGCTTTCAGAAAGCCTGGGGGGCAGGCTGCACATCAATATCGGCGCGAATCTCAACTGCATCATGTCCCTCTCACTGCTGGAAGCAGATCCGAACCAGCCTGACGAGGCCATGCAGCGCGTCATTGCCGCACGAAACATGGTTTCCAGCCTCGAGAGACAGTTCACCTTCCTGGTTGTGGATGATGAACGCTCGGTCTGTGACATTCTGGGGTATATCCTCGGCAGCCAGGGCCACCGGATCCTGAAAGCGCAAAGTGCCATGGAGGCTTGGACATTATGGCAGTCAAACCGGGACGGGATCGATCTGGTCATCACAGACATCTATCTGCCGGATGGTCTGACGGGCTTCGATCTGGCAGGATATCTCCGGGCATCAGCCCCAGAGCTGCCCATCATCTACATGAGCGGCTATCAGCCAGCCATGATCACCGCAGGAGAAGAGTTGACGGTGGGGGTCAATTATCTGACCAAGCCATTCGATGTATTGGATTTGCTGAATGTCGTGACGCGAACCTTGGAAACCGAGCCAAGAGTGTCCCGCACACCAGCAGATCCTGCTCCCTTGATGACAATGACAACGCCTCTCCATAACGCCGCTGCCTCCCATCGCTAAAACCTCCCATCACTCCATCCTCTGATGAAAAACTCCCGCATTCTACAGATCAGCCTGATCATCAGCCTCCTCGGCCTCCCCATCACGGGCCGCGGAGCTGAGTCGCTCTCCCTCATCCCGGACTCCGCCGAGGCTCTCGGCATCGCTGGTGGACGTTTTGCCAACCTGCAAGATGCCACCACAGCCAGGGTGGCACCGGCATCCATGATCGATATCGAACAGGCCACCATTCAGCTCAACACAGGCATTTGGCGGTCAGACATCGGCCTGGAGTCAGCCGCCGGTGTCTCCCTGCATAATGACGATCCCTGGGTGTATCCGGCCAGCTTGTACGCTGTCATTCCCTTAAAGAGCAAAAATGTGGCATTCGGACTCGGTCTCACCACACCCTACGGTCTCGGATCCCAGTACTCCAAGACCAGCTCTCTGCGCTACTTCGTGCCCTATGAGTCGAGCCTGCGCACTTATAGCATCACGCCATCCGTCGCGTTTCGGCTTTCTGACAGCGTCAGCGCCGGGCTGGGGCTCGATTTCATGTATGGAGATCTGCAGATCAATCAGCTCTTCCCCATCATCCCCGGCTTTGATGGTGAACTCCGCTTTGATGCCCAGGGCTGGGGTGCCAGCGGCTTTGGCAGCATCCTCTGGAAGCTCACCCCGCGTCAGCGGCTTTCACTGGTCGGCCGCCTCCCCTTACGGCTGGAGATGGACGGCGATCTTCAGGTGCGCGCCTTCGGAACCACCGTCACCGACTTCGAGACGAACATGACCTTCCCTGGCTCCATCGCCCTGGGTTACGGCATCGACCTTACCGATCGATTCACACTGGGCTTTGACTTCAAATGGAGTGCCAACAACTCGCACGATGACATCCCCCTTGATGTTAAAAATGTTGCCCTCCCACAGACAACCATTCCGCTGAACTGGAAGAACTCGATCGACCTCGGCATGGGGGCGACCTATAAGCTGAGTCCGGCCTGGCTGGTGCGTGCCGGTTATCTGTTTTCCGAAAACTCCATGCCTGACAGCACCTACACGCCATCCATTCCAGCGTATGATCGCCACATCTTCAGTCTCGGCCTGGGCTGGCGTGGAAAGAGCAACCGCGTCGATGCCACCTACGGATTCATCTACAACCCGGACAGGACAGTCACAGGCGCAAGCAATGCTGCCTTCAATGGTTCCTACCGTCATCAGTGGCATGTGCTTAGCCTGAGTTTTACACATCTCTTCTAAAGCGCGCCAGCTTTCAGCAAAGTAGTTTGTGTCGAAGCCAAATCACTGAGTTTATTTCGACCCAAGTATGAACGCTGCTTGTATAGCGATGGAAGATTTGGTCAATTCGCTAATATAAGATATGGCCCTTGAAATAGTCCCCCAGACCGCCTCCAGCGGCCCGCTCGCAGGAGATCGCCTGGGCATCATCTACTGCCGAAACAGTCAGGGAGCGGAGGTGCGTGGCACGCTGTTGCGCCTCACACGTCATGTCGCTGTTTTTGAAGTGTACAACCCCTACAGCATCCTCCAGCTCTCGGAGGTGCTCAGTGATTTCCAAATCAGCGTCAATGAACGAACGCTGTACTCTGGACGCGCCGTCATCAGCAATCTCGTCAATGCTGGTATCATGCTCATCCTCGAGGCCGCGCTGGAAGAGGACGGCTGGCGGGACGTGGATGTCTTCAACCCGTTGCGGGATGGCCTCGATCTCAGGGCAGAACTCGCTGAATTCCTCCGGGACAGCACGCGCATCTTCCGGGTGGAGCCTGAGTTCAAAGTCGTGGTCTCGGACATCCAATCCATCCTCACCGACCTGCGGCGCTGGATGGAGCAGGTGGAGTTCGGCGTCCGCTCCCTGCCCACGGCAGATCGCAACCATCTCGAACTCCAGATCATCCGAAACCTGGAAGAGCCTGTGGTACCCGTGATGCTGCCGCTGATGCGCCGCTTCGAGCAGATCGCCGGTGCCATCCCGCCAGATCTCCAGCCCGTGCATCGCAGCTACATCAAACGCCAGCTCCACCCGCTCGTGCTTTGTGCGCCCTTCGTTTACCGTACCTTTGCCAAGCCACTCGGCTATGCAGGAGACTATGAAATGGTCAGCATGATGTTGCGCGACCCCTACGAGGGCAGCACCACTTACGCGAAGCTGCTGAACAAACTCTACCTCGAGATCCCGCCGGTCATCGCCCACCGCAACCGCATCACCTACCTCGTCGAGCAACTTTGTGCAGAGACAGGCCGGGCGCACGCGGAAGGGCGGCGTGCCCAGGTCTTCAATCTCGGCTGTGGTCCCGCGCAGGAGGCGCAGCGCTTTATCAAAGATCACGACATCTGTGATGAGGCAGATCTCACCCTCCTCGACTTCAATGACGAGACCATCGAAAACACCAGCCGCGCGACGGAGGAAAACGTCCACCTTCATCAGCGCCGGACCGGTCTGAGCTTCGTCAAAAAATCAGTTCAGCAAGTGATGAAGGAGTCCGTGAGAAGCTCTGACAGCGGGCGCATGACGTATGACCTCGTCTATTGCGCCGGGCTCTTTGATTATCTCTCAGATCGCATCTGCCGACGGCTGCTGGAGATCTTTTATGACATGCTCGCCCCTGGGGGGCTGCTCATCGCCACGAACGTGCATCCGAGCAATGATTGGCGAAACTGGATGGAGTATCTCGCCGAATGGCACTTGGTTTATCGGGACGAGGCGCAGTTCCTCCACATCGCACCTTCCTCCGCACCGGCTGAGAACATCCGAGTGATCCCTGATTCCACAGGAGTGAATATTTTCCTGGAAGTCCGCAAACCCGTGCATCCCGCATGATGGCACCCGCGAAGACCAGCCTATACGGTGCGGACTCGCAGTTGAGACGAGAGTTTCAGTTCTACGAGCGGGACATCCGCATCCAGAACTACAGGCTGTGCTCGGGACTCGCCTCCTTCTTCATGGTCGCAGGTGCGTCGCTGGACCTCATCGTCTATAAGCTGCCGGGCATGTGGCAGTTTTTGCCCTTCCGCATCATGTCCGCAGTCACATTGCTGTTCATCAGCTTCCTGCTCGGCACGAAATGGGGACGTGAATGGCACCGCACCCTGGGCATCTGCATGTCCGTGCCACTCATGGGCTCGATCGGCTGGATGATCTATGTCATGGAGGGCTACGCATCTCCTTACTATGCCGGGCTGAATCTGGTCATGCTCGGCGCTGCCATCCTGATGCGCTGGCCGCTTTTTGAGAGTGTGCTCGTCGTGCTCCTCACCGTAGGCATCTACTTCGCCGCCTGCTTTTTTCACGGTCCCATTTCAAATCTGAGCCTGTTTTTTAACAACTGCTACTTCCTCTTCGTCACAGGTGTCTTCACCGTCGCTGGCACCTGGTTTTATAATAACATCCGCTTCTCCGAATTCCTCCTCCGCCAGTCGCTCGATACCAAGCATCAGCAGCTCCAGGACGCCAACAGTCAGCTCGAACAGAGCAACCAAAAACTCCGCGAGCTGGATGAGGCCAAGAGCCGCTTCTTTGCCAACATCAGCCACGAACTGCGCACGCCGCTGACGCTCCTCATCGCCCCCGTCGAGACCCTTTTGAGCAAAGGGGAAGGCATCTCACCCACCGAGCGCCATGAAATGCTGGGCACCATGCAGGCCAATGCCATGCGCCTGCTCAAGCTCATCAACACCCTGCTGGATCTAGTTCGACTGGAAACTCAAGCTGTCGAATTGCAGAAAGTCCCGGTCGTCCTCGCCGACTTCATCCATGGTCTCGGGAAAGCCTGCCTCGCGCTCGCCCAGGACAAGCGCATCACCATCGAGACTTCCTGTGCAGCGGACATTCAACCCATCATGGCTGATGTCGAAAAGCTCGAGCGAGTGTGCCTGAATCTGCTTTTCAATGCCCTCAAATTCACCCCTGCCGGCGGGCGGATCAGCTTCAGCGCCCTCCGTGAAGATGGTCACATTTGCATCCAGGTTCGGGACACTGGCGTTGGCATCGCAGCAGAGCACCTGCCTCACCTTTTCAGCCGCTTCTGGCAGGCGGATGCCTCCTCTCAGCGCCGTTTTCAGGGCATGGGGATCGGTCTCGCCTTGGTCAAAGAGATCATCGAATTGCATGGCGGCTCCGTCAGCGTCGAAAGCAAGGTCGGCAAAGGCAGCACCTTCACCGCCCGCCTGCCTTATGAGCCAGCCAATGGCACCGCATCGATTCCCAAGTCCCGATTGAAAGCTGATGGAGAGCCCAGCACAGGAGAGTGGATCATCGATCTCTATCGCCGTGCCGAATTCTCAACCTCGCTGGCCGACACACCTCGCCGTTCTGCCACGTCGAGCGTGCCTCCAAAGATAATCCGCAAAGATGGCAAAAAAGCTCCCACACTCCTCATCGCCGAAGACGAGCCGGACATGATGACTTATCTCTGCACCCAGCTCTCCGCAGATTTCGAAATCATCCAGGCCACCGATGGAAGCGATGCCGTCTCCAAAGCCAGCCAATATCTGCCGGACATCGTACTCTCTGATCTCATGATGCCCTACAAAGACGGCATGCAGGTCTGCCGGGAGTTAAGAGAGCGCACCAGTACGCGCACGATCCCTGTCGTCCTGCTTACCGCGCGCCCGGATGAGCGCACGAAGATCGAGGCTCTCACCGCAGGTGCCACTGACTTCATCGGCAAGCCTTTCTCTCTCACCGAGGTGCGCGTCCGCCTCATGAACCTCGCCGACTCCAACCGCTATCAGCGCGAACTCGCCGATCAGAAACGGCGCCTCGAAGCCACACTGGAACAACTCAAGGAAGCCGAGTCCATCCTCGTGCAGCATGAAAAGCTCTCCTCCCTCGGGCGCATGAGTGCAGGTCTCATCCATGAAATCAACAACCCTCTCAACTTCGCCACCCAGGGGCTTTACTGGCTGAAGCAGATGTCCGGTCGGCTGCCAGATGAATTAAAAGCAGAGTTTGCCGAGACTTTGGACGACATCGACACAGGTGTGAAGCGTGTCGTGACGATCATCACCGATCTTCGCAGCTTTACCCGGCCCAACCAGGAAGGTTATTCTGATTTTGAACTTCAACCCCTGGTTAAAACGGCTCTTCGCTTCTTTTCCCACCACGAGAAGGACGGAGTCTGTTTCGTTGTCGATGTTCCTGAAGGATTGCCGATCCATGGCAACCATGGGCATATCACCCAGGTGCTGGTGAATCTTTTGCAAAACGGCATTGATGCCACCGCTGAGAAGACATACCCGGCCGGAGAAAAGCCGGTCATCCATATCCAAGCCATGATGAGGCAGGACCGCGTCTTGTTATCAGTCAAAGACAACGGCTCAGGAATGAGCCGTGAAACTCAGGAGAATGTCTTTGATCCCTTTTTCACCACCAAGGAGGTAGGAAAGGGACTTGGTCTCGGACTCTCCATCTGCCACCGTATCCTCGCCGACCACCAAGGCATCATCACCATTTATTCCACAGAGGGAGTCGGCACGGAATTTATTCTGGATTTACCAGAAGCATCTTCTTATCGTACCTCCTCGTAGAAGACCACCCTTGTTTACCCCCATTCTTATGCACGACTACAAGCGCTACTGCATCCTCTACGTCGATGATGAAGAGATGTCTCTAAAGTATTTCCAGAAGAGTTTTGGAAATGATTTCACCGTCCTCACCGCCTCCAGCGCCGCTGAGGGAATGCGCATTATTCAGGAGCGTGGCGAAGAAATTGGCGTTTTGCTGACGGATCAGCGCATGCCGGGTGAGAAAGGCCTGCAGCTCATCGAGCGTGCCCGCCAGCTACGCCCGAGAATGGTGCGCATGATGATCACCGCCTATGCCGATTTTGGCGTCACCGTAGATGCCGTGAACAATGGAAACATCTTCCGCTACATCTCCAAGCCCATCCAGGTGGAGGACATGCGCAACACGTTGAAACGAGCCCTCGAGTACTTTCTGCTTCAGCGGGAGCGAGATGAACTGCTTCTGGAGAAACTCTCCGTCGTTCAGAACATGATCGTTGCAGACCGGATCATCAGCCTTGGAGTACTGGCAGCCGGTCTCAGTCAGCAATTGCGCAATCCTCTGGATGCCGTGCGCACCTTCCTTCACCAGACACCGGCCAAGCTGCGCTATGAGGAGCTGGACATGAACCGCCTCAGAGATCCCGCATTCTGGCGTGACTTCCACGCTCAAGTGCTGGCACATGCGCAGCATGTCAGTGAACTCGTCAATCATCTCGACGGTATCGCGGCCGTAGCCGTGCCCCCCGTCGAAAAAGTATCAGACCCGGTGGCGATCATCCAAAAAGTGCTGAAGGCTGCCAAACCCAAACTCGATGAAAAGCAAATCAGCCTGTTGGTCGATCTGCCTTCCGATCTGCCCTCATTACACGTCGAGCCAGCACGCTTTGCTCGCATGTTCGAACTCCTCATTGAAGATCACTTGGTCAATCTTCCCACGGGTTCGACCATCCACTTTCAAGCTCGCACCCAGGCCGTGGCAGGCAGCCCCGTGAGGATCCTGTTCACACTCACCGATGACGGACCTGGCATCCCGACTGACTCCCTCCGTTCGGTATTCGATCCGTTCACTTCCCGCGACGCCGCAGGACAGCAGTTCGGTCTCAATCTTTTGGGCGTCTTCTTCCTCGCTCATCACTACGGCGGCTCTGTCCGGGCCACGGACAACGACGGCAAAGGTGTCACCTATGCCCTCGAACTTCCAGTCACCTGCACACAGTCAGCGAATGTCACGGTAAGCAGTCAGGAGTTTGTCACCAAAGTGCTCGTGAATGATGCCCTTTGGGAAAAGCTGCTCTCTGGCGTTTAGCGCACAGCTAAGCTGTAGCGGTTTCGCGACGCCAAGCGTCAGAATTTCCAATTTAATCGCCCCCTGAGTGTAACGCTCAGGGGGATTTCGTTTATTGACAAGATGCGGATCACAAACTGTGAACCGACAACGGTCTATGATTTGCTGATACCTTTGCACAGGGAAGGCATTTCCACTAAGCGACCATCAATTGGATCCATGAAAATGAGTAGATTTCACATTCGAGGCCGACAAAGCATCTCCATCGCGCTCCATCTGGCTGGTTGACATAATGACAATAGTTATAATAATTACAAATCATGAACAAAGGACCGTCATCTTCTTTGGCCGAATACCAGAAACCCTTCTTTTACAGCCAGCACTTGGCTGGACTGGCTGAATCCAAACCAGAGCTTCCATGTTTGCACCGTGGACAACTCACCACAGCTGAAAAAGTCTGGGATGATGTGCTTCGTGCTGCCACCTGGATGCAGCGAAATGGAGTCGAACGCGGCTCTGTCGTTCTCTTCTGCCTGTCGGCTGACCACGCAGACACCCAAACCCTGTTCATGGCAGCCTCCCACACTGGTGCCACAGTCACTCTCGTGCCTGCCCACGCATCCGAAGCACGCTTGGTGGAGATTGCCCATCAAGTCAGCCCCGCTTGCATCTTCCTGGATGGCGGCACTGCTTCTCTTCATGCACAGATCGATAGCACCCTGACCGTCTGGATGACGCCGGGCCTCTCCAAAGGGAACTGGGACGAGGTCGAACTCGACGAGGTTTTCACCACTCAACCTGCATGGGGGCTTCCCTTCCCAGGCCAGACGGATGATACCGCACTGCTGCTGTTCGATGATCAGGAAAACTCACCGGCTGATATCTGGACGCACCGCCGTCTCGGTGAATTGGCTGCAGACTCCTCTAAAACCCGACTGATGGGTGTCGGCGTACTCAGCCTCGCTTCGTAAGCTTACCACCACGGCGCCGGATGTGGCTATCTTCGCGCAGCACGATGCGACTCCTTCCTTGACCTGGGGCTGTTTTTTGGGTCCAAGTGACAGGACAATGAGGCTTTAAAGTCCCCCTTTTGATCACGTGCCAGAATGTCCCGCATCCATGACATGCCCGAAGATGATCGCCCGCGCGAGCGGCTGCTGCGGCTGGGTGCCGGTGCGCTCTCAGATGCGGAGTTGCTCGCCATCTTCATCAATACCGGCGTCAAAGGCGAGAACGCCCTGCAAGTAGCCCAGCGTCTCCTTCGTGAACAAGGATCACTGCGGAACCTCTCCCGCATCGAGGCAGGTGAACTTGCCCACATGCGAGCCCTCGGCCCGGCAAAAGCCGCCCACCTCGCCGCAGCTTTCGAGCTCGGACGTCGTGCCGAGCAGGCCGCCGCACGCGAAGTGCCACTGGAGAAACCAGAGCAGACTTACCGCTTCATCGGTGCCGAGATGCAGGCCCTCAGCTACGAGTCCGTGCGCATCCTGCTGCTGAACACGCGCCTCTGCCTCATCCGCCATGAAGAACTCTTCCGCGGCACCATCAACGAATCCAGCGCCCATCCGCGCGAAATCGTGACCAAAGCGCTCGCTCACCGCGCCCCCGCTTTCATCCTCATTCACAACCACCCCTCTGGCGACCCTTCCCCCAGTGACGCCGACAAGCGTCTCACCCGTCGTCTCAAAGAAGCCGCCGATCTCCTCGGCCTCACCTTCTGCGACCACATGATCATCGGCAGCCCCGCCGAAGGGCGTGCTTTGCCCTACTTCAGCTTTCGTGAGTGCGGGATTTTGTGAAGCCGCGCCGTTGGCCGCTGTTTACGGTGGTTTGAAAAACAACTGTCAACCATCGTCAACCACGGTAAACAACCGTCAACTTCCTCAGCCTCCATGCTCCTGATCATCGACAACTACGACTCCTTCACCTACAACCTCGTGCAGTACTTTGGCGAGATGGGCGCGCAGATGGAGATCCATCGGAATGACCAGATCACCCTGGAGGAGATCGCGAAGAAGAAGCCTGACCACATCTGCATCTCGCCCGGCCCCTGCACGCCGAAGGAAGCGGGCATCAGTTGTGCCGTGATCGAGAAGTTTGGGCCGAGCATTCCCACCCTCGGAGTCTGCCTCGGCCACCAAAGCATCGGCCATGTCTTCGGTGGTGATGTCGTGCGTGCCGACCGGCTCATGCACGGCAAAGTCTCCAAAATCCGGCATCAAGGACAGTCCGTTTTCAAAGGCATGCCCGAGCCCTTCACCGCCACGCGCTACCACTCCCTGCTCGTGAAGCGCGCCACCCTGCCCGCCTGCTTGGAGATCACCGCCTTGTGCGATGACGACGAATCCGAGATCATGGGCCTGCGCCACAAGGAACTCCCCATCCACGGCGTCCAGTTCCACCCCGAATCCATCCTCACTCAGGATGGCAAACGCCTGCTAAAAAACTTCCTGGAGATGTAGGGGGGGGAAGTCAAACCGTTGACCATCGTCAACAACAGCAAACCACTGTAAACTCCACCCAGTGATGACCTACTTCCTCACCTTCCTCGCTGGATTCATCGTCGGCGTAGCGACGTGGCTGATCTGGGTCGGGCTTCGCTTTGCCGCAGATCTGAAAGCAGCACGAGAAGCCGTGGCGCATTACCACGACGGCAGTGATCACCCCAAAGACATCGCCGCGAATAAAGCCGTGGAGGAATGCAAAAACCGGCTGCGCTGGCAGAAACGAATCAATCCCGAATGGCTGCCGCCTCTCGTGGACGAAGTGCCAAAGCTCGTGCGCGAGATCGCCGCCATCTATCATCCTCAGCATCCGGATCCCCTTCTCGCGCCGGGACTCGGTCAATTTTCCCGCGCCGTGCATCTCGCGGCCTTGGACGTGGCGGACTTTCTCCAGACACGCAGCATCGGCCGACTCGTCGATGTAAGCGCCAGCACCGCTTTGAAAACCTGGGAGATGACCCACAAAATCGCCACGCATGAGACCATGCAATCCGTGGGCAAATGGTACAAGCGCCTGCTGCCCGTTTGGCAGGTGCTGAAGTATAAATCACCCGTCACCTGGGCCGGCATGGCCGTCTCCAACGTCGCAGCACGCACACTGCAACCCGCCTTGATCGACATCATCGCCAAGCGCACCATCGATCTCTACGGAGCTGATGTGCCGAGAAAACCCACCACTCAAACCGTGCCACGACTCGAAATCGGCGGACAAAACCCATGAGCAAGGCAACCAAGCGCCCAAAGCCCTGGCAGTAAGCAGGGTCTTTGGATGATGTGCTTTACAGGAGGGCATCCGCGTCCATTCATGGCCGCCCTTTCCCGACCTACCTGAATGACCACCAAGCTCGATCCCAAGTTCCTCGCCCTTCTTTCCGACACTGCCCAGAAACTCAGCACCCTCGAGATCCAGCCCCGCGTGCTCGCCGACGCCGTCCCCGCGCTGACTGACTCCGCCGCCGCGCTCGCCCAGCAGCTTCTCGACTACTCCGCCCAGCTCACCGCCGCGCAGGAGGCAAAGCTCGCCGCTGAACTCGCAGAAAAAGCCGCCACCATCGCCGCCCGCGAGCAGGCCGCCGCTGAAAAGGAGGCCGCCAGAGCTGCCGCCATCGCTGAAAAAGAGGCCGCCAAGGCCGCCGCCGAAGCTGCGAAAGCCCAGGCACTCGCCGAGAAAGAGGCCTTCCGCGCCGCTGCCGAGGCCGCCAAGGCCCAGGCGCTCGCCGAAAAAGAAGCCGCCCGCCTCGCCAAAGAACAGGCCGCCGCAGAACTCGCGGCCGCCAAGGCCCAAGCCGCCGCCGAGAAAGAGGCTGCCAAAGTCGCTGCCGCCGAGGCCAAAGCCCGGGAACTCGCCGAAAAAGAAGCAGCCAAAGCACGAACACTTGCTGAGAAGCTCGCCGCCATCGAGGCCAAGGTCCAGGCCGCCGCCGAAAAGGAAGCCGAGAAGGCCCGCCTCATCGCCGAGAAAGAAGCCGCCCGAGTCGCTGCCGCCGAGGCCAAAGCCCAGGCCTTCGCTGAAAAGGAAGCCGCCCGCATCGCCAAAGAGAAGGCGGATGCCGAGAAAGCCGCTGCCCGACTGGCCGCCATCGAGGCCAAAGTCCAGGCCGCCGCAGAAAAGGAAGCCGCCCGCGCCGCTGCCGAGGAGGCCAAAGCCAAAGCCGCCGCCGAGAAAGAAGCTGCCCGCATTCTCAAAGAGCAGGCCGATGCCGAGAAAGCCGCCGAGCGCGCCCGCATCCTCGCTGAAAAGGAAGCAGCCAAAGAAGCCGCCGCTGCCGCCCGCGCCCAGGCCCTGATCGAACTCGAAGCTGTCAAAACAGCAGCAGCCGCGCTCAAAGCCAAGCAGGACGCCGAGCGCGAGATCGCCCGCAAGGCCGAAGAAGAAGCCAAAGCCCGCAAGGAAGCCCTCCGCCTCCAGGCCCAGGCCGAGCACGAAGCCAAGCAGCGCGCCCGCATGGCCGCCTCCGTCGCCCGTCTCGCTGCCGAAAAAGCCGCCCTCGAAGCCGAAGAAAAACGCAAAGCCGCCGCTGTTGCTGTCGAGACGGTGTGATCGGAAGCTCTTCGTTTGCGACTCCCCACAGTGGACAAACGGCGCATTCTGGCGAAGTGCGGGCAACCGAATGACACCGCCTTTCGTGCCTGAAATCTTTGCCGCCTGTCTGCGTGAACCCGTCTTCACGCCGCCCACCAGTGCGCCAGCCGACCTGACCCGGGCCGTGCTCAAGCAGGTGAAGCCTCTCGGGCACGAGATCGGACTCTGGGCAGCTGCACATCAATTATTGAAAGCCCGTTTGGAGAAAGGCCGCTTCAGCCCCGAGCTGACCGCCTTTCTGCAAAGCCGCTGGCCGAACCAACTGGCTGATCTCCATTCCGGAGACTTTGCCCTCCTGCTGCGTGAAGGCACGCACGGCTGGCAGCTCATCCGTGGATCTCCCATTTGGCTAAATGATCCCGCCTTTGCGGCACTGCTGCATCTGCCAGCGCTTCGTCCCTCCTGGGCTGCTGACATGCGCGCCAGCCATCTGGAGCATCTCCGGCAGGTCATCCCGCACGCTTGGTTCCTCGATCCCACTCCCGTGCCCCCCGGAAGCGTGATTGCCGGACTGGGCATCCCCTCGT
>NZ_JBILYB010000261.1:0-4592 GCF_044378005.1 Prosthecobacter sp. | reverse complement strand
ATCGCGAGGAAATCGAGTCGATGCTCGATGCGTGCGCAGCGAATGGGTTTCGTGTGAAGGACCTGATTCACGCACTCGTGCAAAGTCGCATTTTCCTTGGTTCAATACTCCAGCCATGAACTTCCCCCACATCTCCACCCCGATCCCACGCCGCCGCTTCCTGCGTGGCCTCGGCGTCACGCTTGGACTGCCGCTCTTGGAGCAAAACTACGCCCGTGCGGCATCACAGACGCCTCCAAAGCGCATGCTGCTCATCTCCAACAACCTCGGGGTGCTGCCGCAGCATTTTTTCCCGAAGGACAAAGGTGCAGGTTACACGCTCTCGCCCTATTTGAACGAACTCGCGGCATTCCGAAGCGACTTCACCATCTTCAGCGGCCTCTCGCATCCAGCCGTCACAGGCGGTCACAGCACGGAGAACTGCTTCCTCACCGCTGCACGCGATCCGACGCGCAGCGGCTTCCGCAACAGCATCTCGCTTGATCAATACGCCGCCGAGAAGCTCGGTCAGCAGACGCGTTTTCCGACGCTGAACCTCGGCGTGAACATCGACAAGGCCAACCGCAGCCTCTCCTGGACACGCGACGGCGTGCTGCTGTCCGCCGAAGACAGCCCAGCGGCCTTGTTTCGCAAAATGTTCATCCAAGGCGATGCCAAACAAACCGCCGCCTCGCTCAAACGCCTTCAGGATCGCGGCAGCATCCTCGACGCCGTTCGCGATGACATCAGCAGCTTCCAGCGCCAACTCGGCAGTAACGACAAAAGCCGTCTCGATCAGTATCTGACCTCCGTGCGAGAACTGGAGCAGCGACTCGCCCTCTCTGGCGAATGGGAACAAAAACCCAAACCGCAAACCAAGACCACAGAGCCCAAGGACATCGCCGACAAGGCCAAGTTCTTCCCGAAGATCCAACTCATGCTCGACATGGCCCGCCTAGCCTTCGAATCCGACTCCACGCGCATCATCACCCTCATGGTGGACGGATTCGCCACGCCTGTCTTTGAGATCGATGCACAACACCGCACCCGCGACGGCTATCACAATCTCAGCCACCACGGCCAGTCGAAGGAAAAGCTCGCCGAACTCGAAAAGGTAGACCTGCAGCAGATGCGTCACCTACGCGATCTCATCACTGCACTCGCCGCCACGCCCACGGCCGACTCCCAACGCCTCCTCGACCACACCATGGTCCTCTACGGCAGCAACCTCGGCGATGCGAACGTCCACAACTGCACCAACCTCCCCGTCCTCCTCGCCGGTGGCGGCTTCAAGCACGGCCAGCACCTCGCCTTCGACACCCTGCACAATAAGCCGCTGTGCAATCTCTTCGTCTCCATGATGCAGAACATGGGCATCGAATCAGACGCATTCGGCAGCAGCACGGGCACCATTGCTAACATCGCCATATGAACCCATCGCTAAACCTCACGCGCCGCCATCTCCTCGGCCAAATGACCACAGGACTCACAGGTGTCGCGCTTTCGCGTTTGTTCACGAACGAACTCGCCGCTGCGCCGCTGCACCAGCCGCATTTTGCGCCGAAGGCAAAGCAGGTGTTGCAGATTTTCTGCCCTGGAGCGGCGTCGCACATGGACCTGTGGGATCACAAACCGATGCTGGAAAAGTTTCACGGCACACCAATGCCCGGCGCGGATGTCGAAGTCACGTTTCAGGGTAAGAATGGCAACTTGATGAAGTCGCCCTGGCCCTTCGCACCAGCGGGTCAGAGCGGGAAGATGATCTCCTCGATGCTGCCGCACATGGCGAAGCATGTGGACGACATGGCCTTCATCCACAGCATGACTTCGCGCACAAACACGCACGGGCCGGGCTGCATCTACATGAACTCGTGCTTCACGCGCGAAGGCTTCCCCAGTGCAGGCTCGTGGGTAAGCTATGCGCTGGGTTCGACGAATGAAAACCTGCCGACCTACATTGCGATTCAAGACGTGCGCGGCGAACCGCCGAATGGAAAGGCGAACTGGAGCAATGGCTTTCTCTCCGCGCAGTATCAGGCGGTGGCGATGGCCGCACAGCAGCCGCTGCGCAATCTCGCGCGGCCCGCGAGCATCAAGGCCGATGACGAAAAGGCGACGCGCGATTTCCTGAAGCTCATCAATGCGGAGCACGACGCCTCGCATCCCGGCAACGACGAACTCCGCGCGCGCATGGCCGCCTATGAACTCGCGGCGAAGATGCAGCTTACCGCGCCGGAAGTCAGCAATATCGCAGCCGAGCCCGCGCATGTTCATGAACTCTACGGCACTGGCGACAGCAACAAGCTCAAGGCCGCCTATGCGAAGAACTGCCTGCTCGCCCGCCGCTATCTGGAGCAAGGAGTGCGTTACGTTTCGCTCTACTGCGCTTCGCGTGCGAGTAACGTCGATGGCCTGCTGAATTGGGACGCACACAAGACACTGAAAGCCGACTACGAGCGGCATTGCCCGATCTTCGATCAGCCGACAGCTGCGCTGCTCACCGACATGAAACAGCGAGGCATGTTGAACGACGTGCTCGTCGTTTGGTGCACAGAGTTTGGCCGCATGCCGACGCATCAGGAAGGCACCAGCGGTCGCGACCACAATCCCGATGCCTTCACCACCTGGATGATGGGCGCGGGTGTGAAAGGCGGCGTGAGCTACGGTGAGACTGATGACTTCGGCCGCCGCGCCGCCGTCGATGTCGCCACCGTCTATGATTTCTACGCCACCGTGCTGCACCTGCTCGGGCTCAATCACGAGAAGCTGACCTATTACCACAACGGAGCGAACCGTCGCCTGACCGATGTGCATGGGCACGTCATCAAAAACATCCTCGCATGATCGCTGCCATGAAACCTCTCGCGATCCTCCTTCTCGCATCATCGTCAGCACTCGCCGCAGATCCGGCGGGCATCGCCTTCTTTGAGCAAAAGGTTCGTCCAGTGCTCGTCGAGCATTGCTACTCGTGCCACAGCGCTGAGGCGAAGAAGCTCAAGGGCAACCTTTACCTCGACTCAAAGGCGGGCTGGGAGAAAGGCGGCGACAGTGGCGAGCCGGTCATCGTGCCCGGCAAACCGGAGGCGAGTCTGCTCATTCGCACCGTGCAGCATCTCGAAGCCGACATGGAGATGCCGCCGAAGAAGCCGAAGCTGCCCGATGCGGTCATCGCGGACCTCGTGACGTGGGTGAAGATGGGTGCTCCCGATCCACGCGATGGCGTGAAGATCGAAGCGAAGCGCGGGGATAAATCATGGTGGTCGCTGCAACCGCTCGCGAAGCAGTTCGCTCACGACAGCATTGATGGCTTCATCACCGCGAAGCTCGCAGAGAAAAAGCTCACTTTGAATCCCGCCGCTGATCCGCACGCGCTCATCCGCCGCATGAGCTACGACGTGACCGGACTGCCGCCGACGGTCGAGGAGGTCGAGACGTTTGCGAAAGCGCATCAGGCGAATCCCCGTCAGGCCATCGAAGCATTGGTGGATCGTCTGCTTGCCTCGCCGCGCTACGGCGAGCGCTGGGGGCGTCATTGGCTGGATGTGATTCGATTCGGCGAGAGCAACGGATTTGAACGCAACTTCGTGATCGATGATCTCTGGCCGTTCCGCGACTATGTCATCAAGTCGATCAACGACGACAAGCCGTTCAACCAGTTCATCACCGAGCACCTCGCGGGTGATGTGGTCGGGAAAGACAATCCCCAAGTGGAAGTTGGAAGTGCCTTCCTCGTCGCGGGGCCTTATGACGATGTGGGCAATCAGGACATCGTCGCGCAGAAGAACATTCGCGCCGCCACACTCGACGACATGATCACCGCGACGAGCGGCGCGTTTCTCGGCCTCACCATCAACTGCGCCCGCTGCCACAACCACAAGTTCGATCCCATCCCGACCGAGGACTACTACCGGCTGCGCGCAGCGTTTGAAGGCGTCACGCATGGACGGCGTGTCGTCGCCACCAAGGAACAGCGTGACGCATTCGCCGCCTCGACGAAGCCGCTGGCTGTCGAGTTGAAGAAGCTCGAAGTGGAACGCGCATTGCTCGATCAAGCCATCGAGACACGGGCCAAGGCGGCATTTGCCAAAACCAAATTCACGCGCCCGAAGATCGACCAGAACGGCACCGACGAATCCTTCGCCGCTACGGAAGCGAAATACGTCAAGTTCGTCATTCACAGCCTGACGGGAGATCATCAGCCGTCCGCAAAAGGCAAACGCGGCAGCGGTGGCAAGCTCACCGAGTTCCAAGTCTGGAGCGCGGAAGATCCGAACCGCAACGTCGCGCTCGCCAGCAATGGCACCAAGGCTGAAGGCGCGAAATCAGCGACGGCGGAAGACTTCCCCGAAGCCTACGGGCCGCAATACTGCATTGATGGAATGCTTGGCGAAGCGTGGTTCATTGGCGAGCCAGCCGTGCTGACGCTGACCTTTGCGCAGCCGGAAAAAATCAATCGCATCACCTTCATCAATGCCCGTGGTGATCGCAGCATTGTCGAGGAAAAAGTCCGTGGAGCCACGCCGTGCGAGTATGGGATTCAAGTGTCGTCGGACGGGCAGACTTGGCGCACCGTCGCCAGCGATGAAGGCCGCGAGCCGTGGACACCGGCACAT
>NZ_JBILYB010000126.1:0-17333 GCF_044378005.1 Prosthecobacter sp. | reverse complement strand
TTCTTTGATCACGATGCGGCTCTCGAAATCCACCCCGGCCGAGAAGCCGAGCCACTCGTGCGTGGGCCGTGCATAACAGTAGGCGCAGCCATGCTCGCAGCCACGATACGGGTTCAAACTGGCACCAAATGGCAGATCGGGGCTGTTGTGTCGCGAGATGATGGAGCTGGAGTGATCCCGAAAGATCTTCGTGGCTACCTTGGGCGGCTCTTCACCCGGATCATAATGAAGCTGGAGCTCTGAGAACCGCTGCTCTGTATTCACCGCCGCGCCGCGCCCATGAGGGCGGATTCCCGGCACGGCCAGCGGCTTCATGGCGGCTCAGGTCAGGCTGCCGCACGCGTCATCCAAGGCATCGTGACCGAGGAACGAAGACGAGCCTCGGCATTGAAGGCCACGAGCAGCAACGCGCTGAAACTGAGATCACTGATCAGTGAGCTTTTCAGGAAGGTCCAGGTTGGCGCATACGCGGGCAAACCCACGGTCATTGCCTGTACCCAGCCCGCCAAAGTCTTCGCATAAGCTGGCACTGCGTACCATGCAGCTGTGTTGGTGATGACATAAAAGATCACGCTGCAAAGCACGACACCGAGGAGTGACTGGAGCACGCTCAGTTCACCACGCAGCCGCGAGGCAGCAAACGCTGCGACGGCGTACATGGCGTAGATGGCGAGGCTCTCGACATCGAAAGCCGAACCCGCACCGAGAGCAGCGAGATTGATCACGAGCATGGCGAGCGGCCAGACAAACCAAGGCAGCACACGCGGCATGACCAGCGTTCCCGTGAAAGCCAGCGCCATCCAGGGCGAGTAGTTTGGCAGCAGATTCATGCCCGGTGAGGTGAGCTTCAGCCAGCGAAGCACGAGTGCAGCGGCGATGAAGCAAAGCGGCAGCCAGAGAAGGGAGTATGAGCGGCGGGAAGAGGCGAACATGGTGGGCGAGAATACGGACTCTTCTACGCCGTGCAACCCCCGCGAGATCACTTCGAAAGGTCTTGCCGTGACAAAAGCAGGTCTTTTCTCTTGTGCCGTTTCGTATTGTCAGAGAGCTTCACCCTACTGAGATGACAACCGATCAAGAACACACCGAAAAGCACGACAACTGGGGCCAGAAGGGCACTCGAATGCTCATCTCGCTTGCCTGTTTGTTTGTCGTGCTGGCGGGCATGAAACAGGCAGCGGGCGTGCTCGTGCCCATCGTTTATGCCTTCTTTCTCGCGGTGTTGAGCTTCCCTTTGTTGCGCTGGCTGGTGAAAAAGCGCATTCCCTCCCCTATCGCCCTCGGGCTGACCATGCTGGTGAATCTCAGCGTGCTGGCGGGCATCATTACCCTGGCTGTGCGCCTGTTGATGAGCTTTAACAAAGATCTGCCCCGCTACCTCCGCGGCCTGCAAACCACATTGAACGAATTCGCAGGCTGGCTGCAGGACAAGGGAGTGACGGATGCCAAAGCAGCCATCGATAGTCTCTTTGATTGGAATCAACTCATCAGCTACGTGACTCAGCAGGACATAGTGCAGTCACTCGGTTCAATGCTCTCCACCTTCGGCACCGTGGCCACCTTTCTCGCCGGGCTGATCATGGTGCTCATCCTGATGATGTTTGTGCTCATGGAAGCTCAGGGCACAGAGCGCCGCCTCGTAGCCGTGCGTCAGGCGGGCGGCCCTGATCTCAGTGGCCTGCTCCGCAGTGCCACGGACATCCAGAAGTATCTCGGCGTAAAAACGCTCATCAGCGCTCTGACCGGCGTGCTGGCGGGTGTGTGGTGTTGGTTCCTCGATCTTCAGTATCCCCTGCTTTGGGCCATCCTCGCCTTTGTCTTTAACTATATCCCTGCCGTGGGATCAAGCGCGGCCAGCATTCCAGCCATCGTCGAGGCGCTCGTACAGCATGGCTCGGGAGCAGCCATTGGCGTGGCCATCGGATATGGTCTCGTGAACTTCAGCCTCGATAACTTTGTGCAGCCACAGCTTCTCGGAAATCGCTTCGGCATCTCGGCTCTCGTCGTCGTTCTCTCGGTCATTTTCTGGGGCTGGCTCTGGGGACCGCTCGGCATGTTCCTCGCTGTTCCACTCACCATGGTCATCAAGGTGCTGCTCGACAACAATGAGGAGTTCCGTTGGATCTCCATCGCCATGGCACAGAAAAAGATCCGTCGGGGTGAGGTCGAGGTCGTCGGTTATGACATTGTCGATGACGAAATTCTCGGCGCAGGCGCCAGCACTGAAATACCCGGCAGCCGGAAGTAAACGTGCCGCAGGATTGACATCCCTGATGCCCGCGCCAAGAATCGGAACACGGATAACCACGCGGGTGTAGTTCAATGGTAGAACACGTGCTTCCCAAGCATGATACGTCAGTTCGATTCTGATCACCCGCTCCATCTCGCAGGGCTTGTTGAGCACCGCTTACTTCCCACCGAGATACTTCCGCAAATCTCCGGCATAGCCTGCCAGTTCCAGGAATGCTCGGCCAATCACGTCGCCGTGCGCATCAAGCACATCGCACGCGCCTTCCCAGTAAGGCAGGCCCGTGATGGAGCCGCCTTGCTCCTGATCCTGCACCAGCGGTCTCAGTTCAAAGACACTGTCTTCACTCTCGATACGCACACGGTTCGGATACTCCGCTCCGCTGTGCAGGCTCTTCCACATCGCGAGAGGCTTCCAGGTGAAGTCGGCCTTCCTTAGTGTGCCATCCTTGGCGATCCAGGTCAGGGTGGAGGCCGCATCCGTGGTTCCGTCCGTGCGCCTCATGCGATACACCATGATCTCGCGACCATCCGCCAGCTGGATGGCGGCCCAGTCCCAGCCGCTCTGACCTTCATCGAGTTGCGAGCTGCTGAACTCATGATCCATCCAGGCCTCGCCATGCACGCGATGCTCCACCGCGCCGATCTTCACGCTGCCCGCTGCCTTCAATCTAGGAAAGGTCAGGTAATGACTCGCCGCACTCTCCGCCGCGCCTTTGCGGGACACGCCATCTTTGCCGAAGACCACCAGCGGCTTCACCGCCTCCAACTCCAGCTTTAGGACAGCGTCCGCCTTCACCGTCGCCGCCACCGTGATCTTCTGCGTGGCTTCATCGAGCTTGAGGGACCAGTTCGCATTCCGCACATCGAGAGTCTTGGCCGATGAGAAAGCATCCCAGCCATCCCGATGCAGCCTTTCTTCGTGAAGAAAGCGACCGCTGGCTGCATCCAGAAGCGCGGCGTGGGCCAGATGAAGATGCGTGACACCTGCTCCAGCCCTGGCGGCCTGACGGAAGAACGTCACCTGAAAGCCAAAACGCTGCCCGACCTCGCCATCCAGATGCCCCGTGAGATACCACCACTCCGTGCGGAACTCCTCATGGCTTCCGTGATCGCGTGGGAACTCAAACACGCGCCCCGGCTGCGGCAGCGCGAAGCCGTCCGGCGTGGTTTGGGCGGATGCCTGAGAGGCAATGACCCACATCATGATGATCCAAGCTCTCATTCCTGTTCCTCCCATTTCATTTTTGCCGCCCACTTCCCGACCATCGCCGCCACCAGGGCACCAACACCAACGACGGCCACCAGCAGCCCGATCATCTGGGCTGTCGGAACGGACAAACTCAGCGTCCAGCCAAAGCACTGTTTGTTCACGCGAAAGATGAGCAGCCAGCCGAGCCAGCCGCCGGAGAGCAGACCCATCACCGCACCTGCCGCCGCCACGCCCGCACCTTCCCAGGCACTTGCCGCCGCGATCTGCCTGCCGGTCATGCCGAGCGACCTCAGCGTGCTCAGGTCCGCCCGACGCTCCAGTAGCAGGCTGGCAAGCGCGAGACCCAGCCCCGCCACCGCCACGAAGACACCGATGACCTCCAGCGCATAGGTCACCGAAAAGGTCTGCCTGAAAATGCGCAAGGCCTCCCGCCTCAGATGGGCATTGGTGAAAACAGAAAGGCCGGGATTCGCCATCGAGATCGACTTGGCCACGGCATCAGCATCCGCGCCCGGCTTTAACATCAAAGCCACCCGCCAGGCCATTTCGCCCTGGAACCATTGGCGGAACACCTCCTGCGAGATCGTCACTGAGCCCCGTTCATTGCCATAGTCCGCCTGGATGCCCACGAACCGCACGCGATGCCCGCCCGGCAGATCCAATTCATCGCCCACTTTCACACTGAAGCGTTCAGCAAAGCTCTCGTTCATCAGCGCAGGAGTCGTGCCTTCCGACTTCCACCACTCGCGCGGCGTCGGGGCCTGCACCCAGGAATAGACTTCATGCTTCAGCGTGTGCGGGCCATCGACGCCCAGCACCATCGTGGGTGCCTCACGCAGCATGATTTTCTGCGCGCTGAGCACGGCGACCTCCGCAGCTTCTGGGATCTCCCGCAGCCGCTGCACGGTCTCGGGGCCGATCTGGTGCGTACTGCTCGCGCTTTGCGCTCCAGCGCTGGAGACATACAGGTCGGCCTTCATCGTGCGCTCGATCCAGCCACGCATCGTCGAGTCAAAGCTCGCCACCATGATCGCCATGCCGGCGGTCATCGCCACCGCACTCGCCAGAGCCGCCACGGCGAAGCGATGTCTCACCGTTGGTTGGCGGAGGTGGCTGATACCGAGCCGCAGTGTCACCCTGGGACTCCTGAGACCGATGTGGCACATGGGTTTCATGAGGTCCGCCGCCACCAAGCCCGTGCCGAGCAGCCAGGAAAGTGCCGCCGCATACGCTGCCAGCGGCACCCGTGTACCGCCGCTCAAGCGCCATGGACCGATCTGCGCCAGGATCAGGGCTGTGGCCATCAGCGCCCAGCCCAGCCATTCTGCACGCCACCAGCCACCACCGCCAAAGGTCGCCGCTTTGCGACCCAGCATGTGGACCGGCGGCGTGTGCGCGGCTTCACGGGCCGGCCACCACGCCGCGATCAAACTCGTCACCAGCGCGATGCCCAGACTCAGCGCGGCCTCACCGAGATGAAGAGACGCTCCCTTCACACTCGAAGCGCCATAGAGCGCGTTCACCGTCTTGCTCACGCCACCGACTGCGGCCTGCGCGCCGAGCCAGCCGACGAGCAATCCCAGCAGTCCGCCCACGATCCCGAGCAGCAGCGCCTCGATCAAGAACGCGCGCTGAATCTCCGTGTCCGTGACACCGAGCGACTTCAGCACGCCGATCTCCTCCCGCCTGCGGATCACCACGCCATCCAGTGCCTGGAAAATGAGATACCCGCCGACAAACAAGGCCAGCAGCGAGAGGATAGTGAGGTTCAGCCGAAAGGCCTCCGTCATCGTGCCAGCCAGCGCTCGATGATCTTCCGCACCGCTCACCTGCCAGCGGTCCTTTGCCGCGCCACGCAGCACTTCACCCGCTTTGTTTCGCAGATCAGCAAAGGCATCCCCACGCGTCACCAGCACCTCCACACGATCCACTTTTCCCCTGCGCTGCATCACCTGCTGGGCCGCTGGCAGATCCATGAGCAGCATCGTCTCCGGCAGTGTCGGCACACCCGGTTGCTCCACCACTACACCGCCGACTTTCAGCGTGATCATCCGCTCGTTCAGCACCAAGCGCAGCTCATCGCCCACCTTCTTGTGCAGCTTTTCACTGACAAAGACTCCCTCTGCCGCGCGAGCATCTCCCGTGAGGCCCGCTGGAGCATCGCCGCGCAGATTCAGCAGACTCACGAAGTCCGTGCCCAGCAGCTTCCAGGTCACGCCGGAGCCGATCTCCATCTGCCTGCCCTCCACAAAGGGCATCACCGTTTCCTCCACCACCGGCAGTAGATTCACCGGGCTCTCCGCGAGAGTTTCCCGCATCTCCCGCAACCAGCTTTCAGATAAACTGCCCGTCGTGCCCGTGATGGTGAAGTCCGCCTGCCGCGTGATGCCGCTGGTGAACTGCTCGAAGCCGCTCAGCGCCGCGCGATTCGCCAGCCGCATCGCCAGATACACGCCCGAGCCCAGCGCCAGGATCAGCATCAGCGCCACATGCTGCCGCCATGAGATGCGCCAGTGACGGAGCGCGCAGCGTTCGAGGATGAGGCGTGTCGTGCTCATGCCTCGATCAGCTCTCCGTCACGCATCCGCAGCACACGCTCGCACCGCTTCGCGGCCTCTTCACTGTGCGTCACCATCAGCAGCGCGGCGTTGGTTTCCCTCACCACCTCCGCCAGCAGATCCAGCACCTGCGCGCCGGTGGTCGAGTCGAGATTCCCCGTCGGTTCATCCGCCAGCAGCAAAGCAGGTCGATGAATCACCGCCCGCGCGATCGCCACCCGCTGCATCTCCCCGCCGGAAAGCTCCGAAGGCAAAGCCCCGGCCCGGTGCGCCACGCCCACGCGCTCCAGCAACGACTTCACCCGGGATTCACGTTCCGCGGTGCTCACTCCGAGAAGTTGCAGCGGCAGTTCCACGTTCTCCGCCGCCGTCAGCGTCGGCAACAGATGGAAGAACTGAAACACCGTCCCCAGATACATCCGCCGCACCCGCGCCAGCCCGTCTGAGTCCAGCCCGTGCAGCGCCACGCCTGACACGATGACCTCCCCACTGTCCGCACGATCCACTCCGCCGATGCAGTTCAGCAGCGTCGTCTTCCCACTGCCGGAAGGCCCCAGCAAGGCCGCACGCTCCCCGGCCGCCAGTTGAAAAGAGACCCCACGCAGGATTGGACGCTCCGCATAGGATTTGGTGAGCGAGGCGACTTGGAGGACAGCAGAGAGCATGTGAGGAGATTGATTCTTTACGTCTCATTCCAGAAAAGGGCCATCTTCCTCTGCAACAATGGCCGCATGGGTCATCTGGCAGCGAGCATCCCCGTCAGTTCCAGAGATTTCCGATGGACATGGAACGCAGTCTGCTGATTGGGGACTTTCACTTTTCGATCATCGCACACCTACCTGCGGCGATGTCGTTCAACCCTCCCTATTCTCCCTTCGTGGCAAACATCCATTTCATCGGCGGCGAAAAAGGCGGCGTCGGCAAATCCGTCGTCGCTCGTGTTATCGCTCAATACTTCATCGATCACAGCCTGCCGTTTCTTGGTTTTGATACCGACCGTTCGCACGGATCACTGCTGCGCTTCTACACGGACTACGCCTCGCCGGTGGTGGTCGATCAATACGAGAGCCTCGACACCATCGTCGAAGCTGCGAGCGAACAGCCCGACAAACGAATCCTCGTGGATCTGGCGGCTCAGACGCATGAGCCCCTGGTGAAATGGATGGATGATTCCGGCGTGCTGGAGGCAGCAGGCGAGGCAGGCCTCACTCTAACGTACTGGCATGTGATGGATTCGGGACGGGACTCCGTGGATCTACTCAAGAAGGTTCTGGATCGTTTCGGCTCACGCCTGAACTACATCCTCGTCCTCAACCAACTGCGAGGTGACAACTTCGACATTTTTGAAAAGTCGGGCGAGAAGCAGCATGCCCTGTCCCTTCATGCACGCATCGTGACCTTGAGGCGTCTTCACGAAAATGTGATCAACAAGATCGATGCAGGCAGCACCAGCTTTTGGGCGGCCAAAAAAAGGAGTGCCACCGAGGCGACAGGACTGGGCATACTGGAACGTCAGCGCGTGAAAGTTTGGCTGAACCACGCCTACGAGCAGTTGGATGGACTTTATCTTTGAGTCAGCGTGAACAAGGCAGGTAGCGCACGTCGGCTCCCGAGTGCCCCCTGAACGCGCAGCAAGGCGGAGTATCCGCTCCCTGCTGCGACACTCTGTAAGCCGCCGACCGCCACAAAGTTTCTGTGGCTGATCAGAGCCCTTCCCAGAGCTTCACGTCGTCGATCATGCAAGTCCCCAAGTCGAGAGCCTTGAAGTCAATCTGGTGCTGCCCTGCCATGTCGATGTTCTTGCTCTCGAAGACATGCTTCTTCCCATCAATCTTCAGCAGGAGCGTGCCTTTTTTCACCTCGATGACCACGTCATGCCACTGATTGAGTGCAAAGAGAGGCTGCTCCACAGGGAGCGTCTCGACGTTCTTCTTGATCGTCAGTGTTGTGGCCTTCTCACTGAAGCTGATTGTGTGAATGTGATGACCGATGTCGAGCAGCGGAAAACCCTTCGCGTAGGCCTTGCCATCATAGCGCACACGCAGGGTGCAGACGAAGTTCTCCGGCACCTTCCTGAGCCAGATCACCGGCTTTAATCCGGCATGAGATGGGTCATCACTCGCCTTCTTCTTCTCCTGATACTCCTTGGAAGACGGGCTGCCACTCAGCACCCCGTCTTTGATCTCCCAGGTGGTGTTCTGGCGGACCTCCCAGAACTCGGTGTTCAGCGGGCCGTCAAAGCTGTCCGCATAGACGAGTTTGGTGCTCTTGAACAACTCCGACTGGTAGTCTAAACCGTCGGCACGAAGCGCGGAATTCAAGGCCGGGGCAAGGAGGCAGAGGGACAGGCGGAGGAAGCGGGCGGGGATTTTCATGAGGGGAGCTGTGAACGTGACATCGGGTTTCGTCTTGCTCTGATGTAGCCACCTCAGCTTGAAGACTCTGGCCTGAAAATTTGTCTTGTCCTATGGGCAGGAATTTGATTCATAGAACCCTACGTCTGATACCACCCGAGGATTTACCCATGAAGACTCCCACACAACTTCCTACGAGATCATTCATACCCCTCTGGATCTGTCTGCAATTTTTCGGGGCCAGTCTTTTACAGGCGGAGTTGCGGGAATTTAAAGACCCGCAGGGCCGGAAGGTGATGGCAGAGCTCTTGTCGCATGACGGAGTGGGCATGCTCAGCCTGAAGCTTCAAAACGGAACACCCTTTCAAAAAACGGCCAATCAGTTCAGCGTCGAAGACCAGGCCTACATCGCGGAATGGCTGAAGCGCACACCAGCCACGGTCGCCTATCGGTTTGAAGTCAAAGCGACTGCGGACAAACTCTCAGGCAACCGGAAAAACCTGGGTTACAAAACGGTCAAGAATGAACTCTGGGCCTACAAGGTAGAACTCCGCAACACGGCCCGCAATGCGGTCCAGAATCTGAAGGTGGAATACCGGGTCTTTGTGAAGGATGAAGCGGACGGCTCTTTTGCCAGCAGCGACATTCGTGGAGATGGTTTCCACGCAGGGGTGGCATCAGTCACCGGGCCGCTGCGCTACAATGATGCCGGCACCTTCACGACGAAGGAGGTGGAGATCGACGTGGTGGACTACCGCTACTCCACCAACCGCGAAGACCGCCATGCGGATGCTCTGCGAGGCCTGATGCTGCGCATCAAAGATGACAAGGACAAGGTCGTTTTCGAGTGGGCCTCACCCATTACCACGCTGCGCGGAAAGACCTGGGACAGCATCCCGAAGAGTCTGGAAATCAAATCTGGCAGCTAGCAAAGACTGCTTTCAGTTCAGGCTTTCGGAATGCGGATCTCCAGCCAGTGCGCCGCCGCCATGGTTTGGATGCAACGAGCACTGCCAGAAAGGATGGCTGGCACGAGGGCGAAGTCGCCTGCGCGGAGAGTGCGACTCCCAGCACTCAGCTTTCCTGAGATCAAGGCGATGCAAAGATGCTCCCCAGACTGGCCGAGCTGCGCCGATTCACCCACCGCCAAACGCCCCTCACGAACCTCAAAGAACTCACAGCTCACAAGTCGCCCTTGAGCATCGGTTTGCTGAAAGCCGGGAGCTGGGCTGGTGAAGTCGATACTGCGGAGAGACTCCTGCACATGCAGCGCGCGTGGCTGGCCATCGAGCCCCACGCGGTTCCAGTCAAAGACGCGGTAAGTTGTATCGCTGTTTTGCTGGATCTCATAGATCACTAACCCGGCACCGATGGCATGGATGAGACCGCTGGGGATGAAGAGGCAGTCCCCAGCCTTCGGCTCCAGCACCTGCACACCTTCGGCCACAGTGCCGTTGGCGATGAGCTGCTCGAAATCTTCGCGGGTAATGCCCCCGCGAAGCCCGGCATAGATCCGGGCACCGGGCTCAGCATGGACCACGACCCACATCTCCGTCTTCGGCTCCCCCCCTAGTTCAGGGGCAATGTCGGCGGGCGGATGCACCTGGATGGAGAGATCATCACAGGCATCCAGGATCTTCATCAGCAGCGGATAGCGCGGCGAAGGCTCCTGCACCAAGGCCGCGCCAAAAACCGCCTCCCGGTGCTGTGTCCACAGATCATGCAGACTGAGTCGGGTGCCATCTGGCAGCGTGGTCAGACTTTGCTCATGCTCACGGTCACTGATCTCCCAGGACTCACCGTACGGCGTGCCTGACTCGGGCAAAGACCGCCCGAAGAGCGATTCGAGCCGTCGCCCACCCCAGACGCGAGTTTGATAAAGGGGCACGAAGGTCAGGAGTGAGTCGAACATGCCGTCATTCAACGCGTGATGACTCCCGCCCGCAAGGCGCAGAAATCATCTCAACAGTCACAATGGCTGTGACCCGCCTCATGGAGAACGAGACTACCAGACCAAGCCTTCATGGACCACCATCCCTCTCAGCGCCTGTGCCGGAATGCCTACATGCGGTGTGCCTACGTTCTTATGCTAACTTTATGAAAGTGACAATGCCGTAACTACATTCAACCAACGGCGTAGAAGATATGTATCGTAAACTCAGCACATTCGAAACGTAACAATCACGCCATCACCGTTACTTCTTCAGTGAAGGCAGTATATAACAACCGCTTCCAGACTTTGCTAAGTCGTTCAACCGCTCGGATGCAGAGCAGTTAGAGCTTTGCGAGTTCATCGATCGCGATCACACACTCACGAAGCCCATAACACACGACATTAACGTTACATTATAGGGTGGACAGAAGCGTTTAAATTGTAGCTATAAACTTACTCATCAACGCTTTATAAAATCCTCTCGACCCGTTCGTTGCACTCCATCAAAATGACACATGTAACTTCCTGCAGGTGTCAAAAATCTCGATCTCTTGACGGCATTAGCGTTACTTGAACCATTAACGAGGAGCGCGTGTTGGAATGACGCATGACTTGAACTGGAAATGAACCTCAAAATGTATCGCCCACGAAGCTCTGCGCGACCTTCAGTTTCAACCACGCATCATCCAGCAGGTCGATGTATCTTTAGTGCCGTTTCATGAGGTTCATAAAACCGTCTCGCCACCTTTCCCGATGGCAGTGACATTCGGGCTAGAAGGCGGGATGGCGAGACGCAAACTCAACCTGTGTGTGGATTGCGACTGGTAATTTAAGAGTCCTTGGTCACGTTCAGATTCACCTGCCCTATGCTTCACTTTCCACGTCTGCTCCCCTGCCTCATGCTCTTATCTTTCCAAGCTCAAGCGCTGGAGATCATCGCCCATCGTGGATATTCGGAAATCGCTCCAGAGAACACGGTGGCGGCGTTTAAGCTGGGCTGGGAAAAGGGGACGGACGCCTGCGAGCTGGACCTTTACCTTACGGGCGACAATCAGATCGCGATCCTGCATGATGCGGACACGAAGCGGACGACAGGCGTGCTCAAGCTGGTAAAGGAGACCCCGCTGGCGGAACTCCAGGCGCTGGACGCGGGCTCCTGGAAGAGCCCGGCCTACAAGGGGGAGCGCATCCCGAGTCTGGCGGAGGCGCTGTCGACTTTACCGGAGGGGCGGCAGCGTTTCTTTTTGGAGATCAAGGACACGGTGCGCGTGGTGCCGGAGCTGACGCGGCAGCTCGCGGGCTGGAAGTCGCGCGCCTCGCAGCTCTGCATCATCGCGTTTGACCGGGCGGTGGCGCAGGAGTGCAAGAAGGCGATGCCCTGGATGCCGGTGTACCGTCTTTCCTCGGAGAAAACGAAGGACAAGAAGCCGGTGGATCTGGCAAAGCTGATCAGTGATACGAAGGCGGATGGTCTGGACGGTCTGGACCTGGGGCTGAAGTGGGACTGGTCCCCTGCCCTGGTGGAGCAGGTGCGCGCGGCGGGCCTGAAGCTGTATGTGTGGACGGTGAACAAGCCGGAGGATGCGCGCCGACTGGCCGCGCTGGGCGTGGATGGCATCACGACGGATGATCCCGTGATGCTGCGTGAGGCGGTAAAACCCTGATCTACGCGCGTGAGACTCCTCGGCCTGGCTTTCCTTTTCATGCTCAGCACGCTGGTGCAGGCGGATGAGGCGCTGGATGCCGCGCTGGATGGCATCGCCCCCGAACTGCGGAAGTGGGCGACGGTCTGTGTGGTTTCGGAGAAGGATGGGAAACCCTCCTTTGAGTGGCATGACTACCGCGACACGGGAACACGGACCGACTTCTGGCCGGCGAGCACGATCAAGCTCTACACCGCCATCGCCGCGTGTGTGCGGATGAACCAGAAGGGCTTCACCCTGGATGCAGCGGTGCAGTTTCAGCATGAGGAGATGGGCGTGTGGAAGCTGGACTGCGCCCGCTCGCTGCGGGAGATGCTGAGCGAGGTCTTCCGCCGCTCGTCGAACGAAGATTACACGCTGCTGCTGCGGCTGTGCAGTATCGACTGGCTGAACCGGGAGTTTCTGACGCCGGAGACCGGCTTCGAGAAGTCGGCGCTGATGCGCGGCTATGTGAAGGAGCGGCCCTGGGGCTACATCCGCGAGGAGACGCAGCGTCTGCGGGCGATGAGTGCGGACGGCATCACCAAGCAGACCTGGGAGCACCGCTGGTCAGGCCACTCCTACTCCGCCGAGCGCGGAGCGACGATCATCGACGCGAAGACGGGAAATGTGACCACGCCGCGCGATCTGGCGAACTGCCTTCGGCGGCTGATGTTTCATGCGGAACTGCCGCCTGGGGAGCGCTTTGACCTGAGCCAGGAGCAGGTGGATTTTCTTTTGCATGGCGCGGATGGGCTGACGGGCCTGGAGACGAAGCACGCTGACTCCGGCCCCAGCGCCTGGAAGGATGGGCTGGAGCGAGTTTTCCCAGAGGCGCGCTTTTACCACAAGTGCGGGGTGATCAGCGATTACGCACTGGAGGTCGCCTGTCTGGATGATCGCGCGAACGGCGGCCCCTGCTTCATCCTCGTGCCGGTGATCCATGCCGGTCTTGCCACGAAACCGGTCTCGGGGGAGAAGCACATCAGTGCCATGAGCCAGGCCATCGGTGCGTGGGTGAAGACGCGGCGGTGAAGCAAACTTCCCGAACTCGCTTGTTGCTCCGAAGGGCACGCCGCCGCTACAATCACGCCCCGCCATGAAGAAGATCCCTTTCACCACCCGCCGTCAGTTCCTTAGCACCAGCGCCGCCGCGCTCGGCTTTCCCATGATCGTGCCACGCTCCGTCTTCGGTGCGGCAGGCCGCCCGGCTCCCTCGGAGCGGATCACGGTGGGTGCCATCGGCTGGGGCACCATCGCCGGGGACTGGACGCCTTCGTTTTTAAACAATGACAAGTGCCAGGTGATCGCCGTGGCAGACCCGATGAAGGAGTACGGTCACTACGGTTACGATGGCAAGGAAACCGGTGGTCGTGAAGCCGGGAAGAAGATCATCGACGCGCACTACTCTCAGTCCGCCAACAAGCCCGCGAAGGTCTGCACCGCCTATGCCGACTTCCGCGAGATGCTCGAGAAGGAAGACCTCGACGCGGTGCAAGTCTCCACGCCGGATCACTGGCACGCCTACATGGCCGTGTATGCGGCACGCAAGGGCAAGCACATCTACGGGCAGAAGCCCCTGGCCCTGAACATCGCCGAAGGTCGCCTCATGGCGGACGAAGTGGCCAAGGCAGGCGTGACCTGGCAGACCGGTAGCCAGCAGCGCAGCGACATCTACTTCCGCATGGCCTGCGAGATGGTGCGCAATGAGCGCATCGGCAAGCTCAAGCGCGTCCGCGTAGGACTCCCTGGCGGGCATTCCAACTGGAACGGCATGGCGGACAAGACCGAGGTGGCACCGGTGCCGGCGGACTTCGATTATGAAATGTGGCTCGGCCCTGCGGAGCAGATGGACTACCGCCCCGCCCTGCTGCCCCTGAACTGGCGGCATAACTTCCACTTCTCCGGCGGCATGATCACCGACTTCGGAGCGCATCACATCGACATCGCCCAGTGGGGCATGGGCACCGAGCACACGGGGCCAGTGGAATTGAAGAACATCTCCGGCACACGGAACAAAGACGCGCTCTACAACACCGCAACGGCCTTCAATTTTGAATGCGTGTATGACAACGGCCTCGTGATGCACGTCGCCAGCCCGGATCACAAGCTCATGCCGGAAGTGGAAGCCGCGCTCCAGACTTCGGGTGCCAAGAAACCCTTCGACCACGTCGGCGTGCTCTTTGAGGGCGATGCCGGGAAGTGGATCTATGTGAACCGTGGCAAGATCACCGCCAGTGATCCCGCGATCCTGCGCGAGAAGATCAGCGACAAGGAAATCCACCTCTATGAGAGCAAGGATCACACGGACAACTTCCTGAGCTGTATCTACGACGGCAAGCGCACCGCCACACCTGTGGAAATCAGCCATCGCAGCATCACCATCGCCCATCTGGCAAACATCGCCCTGCGCACCGACAGCGCGGGTCTGAAGTGGAATCCACAGACGGAGAAGATCGAAGGCAACGAGGCGGCATCGAAGCTGCTCTCGAAGGAATGGAGAAAGCCGTGGGTGCTGTGAACCAACGAAAACTCATCCCCTCAATATCTGCACCGATGACTGGACGCGCTCTGTCTCTCGCCTTTGCCCTGACAGGCAGTGCGTGGGCACAGACGCTCCAGCTCAATCCGGCGGACATGCTGAAAAGCAGCGGCATCGGCCAGGCGCAGACTGGGGCTCCCGCCGCAGAGCCAGCTCCCACGACGGCAGTTCCGGCTGCCTCATCTGCTCCGTTAGCTCCCGTGAAAATCGCTCAGGGTTATCTTTATGTGGAGCCGTATCAGGCGCGGTTTGAGATGCTGGTGGATGCCCCCCGCTTTCTGCACTGGCTAAACCCGCTGAAGGAACAGCCAAACATCTTGGATGAAGCCGCCCAAAAAGCAGCCTGTGAAGCCGCAAAAGAACAAGTGCTCGACTGGTGCCGCCTGAGCACTGGAGGAACGCGAATCGAAGGCAGCTTCATTGGCGTCAGCATGGTCAAAGGCAAGCCCGGAGCCACCCTGCCCATGGCCCCCGGCGAGTCCCTGGCGACAAGCGAGGCCATGTTTGGCTTCACCTGGGAATATCCGACCCCTCCCGGCCCGGATGAGATCATCGTGGAATGGCGTGGCTTCATCGAAGATATCCAGACACTCCCCGTGCGCGTCTTTTTTGGCTCCCAATCCGAGCTTCTCGAAGCCAGCACCTTCCTGCCAAAAATCTCCTGGAAAGCCCAGGGCCGACTGCCGCTGCCCGCCCCTCTGGCCAGTGTGCCCCAGATCACGCTCTCAGATTCCTTCCCTCTGCCAATCGCCACGATTCTCTGGGCGCTGGGAGGCCTGGTCTTCCTGGCCTTCGTGCGCCTGCATGACCGCCACCTCCCTGGCGGCTCGATGCCCTTCCTCGGTGCCTGGGTGCTCGGGGCGGTGCTGAGTTGGCCGCTTTTAAACATCCAAATCGGCGGCAAGGCCGATGTGCCTGAGATCAAGGAAAAGAAAGATGCCGAAGCCATCCTCACCCCCCTGCTGAGGAACGTGTATCGCGCCTTCGATCACCGCAATGAATCGGAGATTTATGATGTGCTCGCCCGCAGCGTGGACGGCGAACTCCTTCGGAAACTTTACCTCGAAACCATCCAGGCCCTCACCCTCGAAGGCCGCGAAGGCACCCGCGTGACGATCAGTGAATTCAGCGCCGATATCACGGGCGTGCAGCCCGCGCCCAGTGGAGATGGCTTCATCACCGAGTGTCAATGGACCGCGATGGGGAATGTCGGCCACTGGGGCCACAGCCACACCCGCGTGAACCGCTACACCGCCAAAGTCACCATCACCCCGGTGGTCAACGCCTGGAAGATCACCCAGCTTGAGGTGAGTGAGACAAGGCGACTTTGACGGCTTGTCAGCAAGCGGGGTGATTCAGGCTTGCCACCGCAACTGCTTTCTGGTGTGATCCACTCACCCCAATCCCGTTCACCATGAACTCCTTCCGTCTTTTGTCGGCACTCTTGCTGGCCCCTCTCCTCTCCCAAGCCGCCTTCCCGACGCTCTATCTAAAGAACGTCTGCGACGACCAGCTCCACGCGCCGACGAACATCACCAACGCCGGAGATGGCAGCGGACGTCTCTTCATCTGTGATCAGCCAGGGAAAATCTACATTTTCAAAGATGGCATGCTGCTACCCACGCCATTTCTTGATGTTGGGCCTGAGATGGTGACCTTCAGCACGACTTACAGTGAACGCGGGCTGTTGGGCATGTGCTTTCACCCCGATTATGAGAACAGTTCTGCTGCTGGCTATCGCTGCTTCTATGTGAACTACTCTGCGCCCAGCACTCACCCGACACTGAATCCAGTGGTCGCAGGCGGCACTACCAACAACGTGACCGTGATCGCTGAATACAAAGTCTCGCTCGCGAATCCCAATATCGCCGATCCAACGACGAAACGCATCGTCCTGACTTACGGTCAGCCGCAGAGCAATCACAATGGCGGGCAACTTGAGTTCGGGCCCGATGGCTACCTCTACATCGCCAGCGGGGACGGTGGTGGAGCCAATGACAATCCAGCAGGGCATACGGAAGGCACCGGTGCGGCTTCGGCGGGCCGTGTCAGCGGCACCTTGGGGAATGGTCAGGACCGGCGAACTCTACTCGGCAAAATTCTGCGCATCGATCCTCTCGGCACCAACGGCCCTGGGGGCAGCTATGGCATTCCGGCCAGCAACCCGTTCATCGGCCAGACACAAGACTTCAGCGACAACGCACTCGACGGCCCCATGCGCGGCGAGATCTACGCGTATGGGATGAGAAACCCATGGCGTTTCTGTTTTGACTCGAACTTCGGTGGTGCCGCAAGGATGATCTGTGCGGATGTCGGGCAGATCAATGTCGAGGAGATCGACTTCATCACCAGCGGTGGCAATTACGGATGGCGCATGAAAGAAGGCACCGTGGATTTCGACACCATCGCGGCCTATGGCGGCAGTCCGCCTGCCGTGATTGCTCCTGTGGCGGAGTATGCACATCCCACCAACGCGGTAGGAGGCGGCTCTCACGGCACGTTGCCCGGCACTGAGACCATGCAGCGCCTGGGGGCCTCCATCACGGGTGGTTACGTTTATCATGGCAGTGCCATCCCCACACTCCAGGGCAAGTATGTGTTTGCTGACTACGCTGCGGGAGGCATCACACCTGGTGGTGGCGTTCTTTTGGGGATGGAAGAAACCTCTCCTGGTGTCTATGCCCTGAACAACGGCCCCCTGAGTATCCACAATCCCCTGCCATCAGCGGCTCGCATCTACTGCTTTGGCGTCGATGAGACAGGAGAGATGTACTTCGCGGCCAAAACCACTTCGGGTGTGCTCT
>NZ_JBILYB010000125.1:0-17363 GCF_044378005.1 Prosthecobacter sp. | reverse complement strand
TCTCGCTTCACCCTTCATCCCGGTCTAGCTCGGCGGGTGGACGACAAGGATTACAAAGTGAAACTGGAGATTTTCGAGGGCCCCCTCGACCTCCTTCTTTATCTCATCAAAAAGGATGAGATCGACATCTATGACGTGTCGATCGGGCGCATCACGAAGCAGTACCTCGACTACATCAACACCTTCAAAATGCTGAATGTGGAGCTGGCCAGCGAGTTCATCGTCATGGCGGCCAATCTGATGTATCTGAAAAGCCGCGAGCTGCTTCCGCAGGCGCAGCAGCCGCCGGAAGAGGACGCTGATGAGGAAGACCCGCGCTGGGAACTGATCCGCCAGCTCGTCGAATACAAGAAATTCAAGGACGCCGCGCAGTTTCTCGGCATCCAGGAAGTGAAGGGCGACGAGTTCTTCGCCACGAGTCCCGAACCGCTGGACCTCGAAGCCCCCATCATGACGGTGGCTGGCGTGGGCATTTTTGACCTCATCCGCGCCTTTCAGCGCGTGCTGAAGCGCTTCGAAAACACGACCGACATCCGCGAGATCGTCAGCGACCGCTTCACCGTCGCCGACAAGATCGAGCACCTGCTGGATGCCATCCCGCTTGGCGGAAGGGTGCGCTTCGAAACGCTCTTCAGCGATGCCGCGAGCCGCGTGGAGGTGATCGTGACCTTTCTGGCCATGCTGGAACTGATGAAGCTGAACCACCTCCAAGTGGAGCAGGCGGACATGCTCGGCGAGATCATCGTCGTGCGCCCTACCATCAACGAAGCCGCCAAGCCGCTCGACTTCGGCGGTTAATCGAGCACGCTTTCAGCGTTCGGAGCACTGTCATTGGGCGGAACCGGAGCCTGCTGAGATTCTTCTGCCACAGCAGTGGCTTGGCGTCACTCCGCATTCGCTGCTCGCCGTGCCCAAGGGGCCAGCAGCCATGCTGGGAGCGGCTTTGGTATCCCAAAGGCAATGCAGTCAGCCCCAAGCTGCCGTTTGCCTGCGATTGAACCTCCCCAATCGCCCCATTTTTCGTCTTACTGCATGGTTACGGTTAAGTATGAAGGAGGAGATAAGTGTGGGATTGATCTTGGAGACAGACTTCGTTTGAATCTTCGCCATGTCCCGAACCTTTCTCCCAGTCCTGATGACCACAGCCCTCCTCCTCGGCGAAGACTTTGCTGAAGCACAGCAAAAGACCGCCAACTATGATGAATCGAAGATCGTGCCCTACTCGCTGCCTGAATTGCTGAGGACAGCGGATGGCAAGCCGGTGACGACGGCGGATGAGTGGACGGGGCTACGCCGCCCGGAGGTGCTGGCTCTCTTTGAGCAGCATGTGTATGGCAGGACGCCTGCGCCTGCGACTTGGGGCAGGGTGGACTTCAAGGTGACGGAGGTGAAGAGGGACGCGTTGGGTGGCAAGGCCACGCGGAAGTTCATCCATATCTCGCTACCCGAGCATCCGACATGGAAGGGTATGGAGGTGATGCTTTATACGCCGAACGGTCTGGGTAAACCCGCGCCCTGCTTTGTGGGGCCGAGCTTTGGTGGCAATCATGCAGTAAGCTTGGAGAAGGATGTGCCGCTCTCCACCCGATGGATGCGCCCGAACAAGGAGAACAGCATTGTCGATAATCGCGCAACGGAAGCCAGCCGAGGCAATGAAGCCAGCCGCTGGCCGCTGGAGACGATCATCGCGCAGGGCTGTGCGGTGGCGACTTACTACTATGGTGACATCGAGCCCGATCATGCCGACGGTTGGAAGGAAGGTCTGCGCGCGGTGCTGAGCAAGGACGGCGCTGCGACTGAATGGAAAGAAGGTCATTGGGGGGCCATCGGTGCTTGGGCCTGGGGGCTGAGCCGCATCGCCGACTACCTGGAAAGCGATGCCGAGGTGAACGCAAAGCAACTGGCGGTGATCGGTCACTCTCGTCTCGGGAAGACGTCCCTTTGGGCAGGGGCGCAGGATCAGCGTTTCGGGGTGGTGATCTCAAACAATTCCGGTGAAGGCGGAGCTGCTATCATGCGCCGTAACTTCGGTGAGACGACGGCAATTATCACCAAGGCATTTCCGCATTGGTTCACGAAAACTTATGCGAGCTATGCTGGCAATGCCGCTGCGTGTCCGATAGACCATCACATGCTCATCGCGCTGGCTGCGCCGCGTTCGGTTTACATCGCCAGTGCGGTGGAAGATCAATGGGCTGATCCAAAAGGAGAATTCCTCTCCGGTCTGAATGCCGAGCCGGTCTATGCCCTTTTTGGGAGGAAAGGCTATGGTGTCACGGAGCACCCAGCCATTGACTCACCCGTCGGCGATGCCATCGCCTATCACATGCGCACAGGTAAGCACGATGTGACGAACTACGACTGGGAGCAGTATCTGAAGTTCGTGAAACGGCATCTGGTCAAGTGACCGGAAGGGCTTTCCTGAATCTGCCTGGACCGGGTCACTGCTCGATTTTGATCTTCGGCACTTGCTTGCCTATTTTGCTGATCACATCAGAGAAAAAGTTACCGCCATCGGTTTCCTTGTAATGACGCATGGAGAGGCCGACGGCGAAGGCGATGAGAAACAGGGCCATGACAATGATGGCGGTAAGGCAGCCGCTTTCACTGGTATCGGGATAGCCGCTGACGCGCCGGACGGACCTGGGTTTGGCGGGAGCTTTGTTGACCTTGCGGTAGTCGGCGGGGCGGGGTGGCGGCGCGCTGTCCTGGGGGATTTCAGGCGGTGGGACGAAGATGGTGGGGACCGCTGCAGCGACGGCTTGGGCTTCGACTTCACCGTCGGCTGGGGCATCGCCCTGATAAAAGACGGCCTGAATGTCGCCAAATGCCACGCGGTCGCCATCTTTGAGGTGGGCTTCTTCGATGGCGGCTGAGTTGACTCGTGTGCCGTTGCTGGACTGCTGATCGATCACGAGGCACGTGTCGTCCTGCATCTCGATGATGGCGTGATGACCTGAGACGGAGGGGCAGTCGAGGACAATGATGCTGTCTGGGTGCCTGCCAATGGTGGTGGTGCCGGACTCCAGGGAGTGCGTCATTGAGGTGCCTTCATCCAGATGAAAAACGAGCGTGGCCATAAGTCGGAAACTTGGGGGGAGTGAGTGATGGCGGGGAACAGCCACCGGTGGTTCTAAATGAGGCTTGGGTTTGACGGCGTGCAATATCTATGTTCGCATCCGTTGATTCTTTGCGTAAGTTCACCACCATGTTTCATGCCACTCTCCGCCAGTTTTGCCGTCAGTTGTGTTTTGTAGCGTTATCGCTGGGCCTCATTGCCCCGGCGATGGCGGATCAGCGTGAAGAAGCTGAGGCGGCGGCGCAGGCTCTTGCGCGCGATCAGGAGAAGCTTGGCGGCTATGTCTTCCGCTCTGAGGCCTGGGTGGGTGATCTGAGCAAGGACATCGGCAAGGCGGTGAAGATGCAGCTTTTTAAAGGGCACGAGTACTGCATCGGCGTGGCAGTGCCGAAGAAGTCAGGTATCCGCGTGACGGGTGCGGTGCTGGATTTCCAAGGCAATCCAGTCGGCGAGATCCAGCCGGTGCTGGATGGCTGGGGCTTCCTGCTGTTTTTCAAACCCCAAAAGACGGGCATCTATGTGACGACGATCCGTCTGGAACAGGATGGCAAGCAGAAGGACACGGCCTGCGCGATCGTGACGGGTTACAAATGAGCCTCTGACTTACTCGCGCAGGGCGACGGCGGGATCGACCCGCGCAGCGAACCATGCGGGGATGAGTGCGGCGAGGACACAAAGGACGATGGCGAGAGCGCAGATGGAGGTGAGATCAGCCGCCTCGATCTGAGCGGGGATCTCGTTGAGGAAATAGATGTCCTGCGGGAAGAAGTCCCGCCCGGTGCGTGCGGCGATGAATTCGCGCAGATCATTGCGGAAATAGAGAACCGTGAAGCCGCTGGCGAGGCCGGTGAGGACACCCAGCATGGCGACGATGCCAGCCTGCGTGAGGAAGATGCCGATGATCTGCCCGGCACGTGCACCGAGTGCGGTGAGGATGCCGATCTCCTTCCGCTTTTGCGTGGTGACGGTGATTGTGGTGTTCATCACGCAGAAGGCGGCGACGAGGATGATGAAGAAGAGCAGGAAGTAGAGCAGGGACTTTTGATTCTCCACGGTCTGAAGCATGTAGCCGTGAATGTCCGTCCAGGTGCGTGGTCGCCAGTCGATGGGCAGAACCTCCGAGTTCATCCACGAGTTAGCGAGGCGATCGGCCAGATCGGGATCACTGAGTTCGACTTCGATGCCGCTGACATCACCTTCGAGATTGAAAAGCTCCTGGGCGATGTGGATCGGTGTGTAGCAGCGTTCGCCAGCGGTGTCAGCCCGCAGGATGGCGGTGACGGTGAGTTCCTGGGGCACGATGACGATTTCATCACGCACGGCCTTGGCCTTGGTGGGATCTTTTTCCTCTTCGGCAGCGCGGAGATCGCGGATCATCTGGCGGATGGTGTCGCCAGCGAGGACGGAGAGTACATCGCCGACTTTGACTTTGAGCTTTTTGGCGAGTCGGTCAGTGATGATGATGTGGTCACTCTTCAGGTCAAAGGTGCCCGCGATGCGATGGCGGTCGAGCTTGGTGAGCAGGGCGTTGTCTGCACCGTCTTTGAGACCGAGGAGCTCCACGCCTTCGGGGTCACTTTTGCCAAATCGAATGGCTGCGATGCCCTCGGCCATGGGCGTGGCGGAGATGACGCCGGGCTGCTGGAGGATGAGCTTCTGAACATCGCGCCAGTTCGAACGCTGAATGGGCGGCGCACCTTCGGGAAGTTCGCCCGCAGGCCTTGCGTCCTGCATGAGGACGATGTGCGGCTCGAAGCCGAGGAGGAGCTTTTTAAACTCGACCTGCCAGCCTTTGAAGACGGACATGACGACGACGAGCACGCCGACGCCGAGCGTGACGCCGACAATCGAAATGAGCGTGATGATGGAAACGAACGAGCGCTTCGGGCGCAGGTAGCGAAGGGCGAGAAAAAGGGTAGCGCTGGATGGCATCGGCAGTTGAGTAAGCCGTGGGCGGTTGGCAGTGACCAGTGATTACTTCAGCCAGCGCTCAAAAAATGCATAGATCGCGGCATTGGATTCTTCGTTGGGATCATGCTTCTCGCGGTTGGTCATGGCCACACGGTCTGTGTGGCCGAAGAGTTGATACACGGCACGGATGTGATTGAGCACGGTCCATCGTTTGGGTGGATCTTCAGCGCCGCCGGAGACGAGAAAGGGGCGCGGGGCCATGAGGGCCTGAAACTCGACGAGGTCGTGGCCTTGTTCGATAAGTGTTTTGTAGGCTCCTGTGCGTGGGCTTTCAGCTGAGACGAGGCCCGGCTTGCGCGTTAACGTTGGGTCGAGCCCGAGATACCAGGGGTCCTGGTAGTTGATGCTGCCGCGTGTTTCATCAAAGACGATGCCAGGATCCGACCACGCAGCGCAGGCATATTTGTCCCAAAGGCACGCGCCGAACATGCTCCACTTTCCGCCATAAGAATGGCCGACGATGCCAATGCGCTTTGAGTCCACCTGCGGCAGATTTGCGAGCGCCTGCCAGGCATTCGCTGAGATGTAGCCGAGGTAGCTCAGCGGCTGGCATTTCGCACCTGCGCTGAGCACAGGCTTGCGCGCATCGCCACCGGGAGAGCCAATGCTGAGGCTCACGAAGCCGCGCTTGGTGAGCTGATACGCGAAGTCTCGCAGGGGTTTTTCGCTCAGGCCCGCGCTGGTCTCGGGATCATAATAGGGCACGAAGACAGCAGGGAAGGGGCCTTTGCCTTCGGGCAGGAGCAGATAGCCCTCCGTGTGCTGATCTGGGGCGATCTGTACCCGCACGCGCTGCTGGGTGAAGTTCTCGCGTGGCTTGGATTCGAGGACTTCGAGGGCGGGCTTTTCCAGCACCGGAGGCCATGCGCCCATGATGCGGAGCCAGTCGGCTGAAATCTCGGCACGGCGTTCCTGCCAATCGGCGGTTGTTTTGATCAGATGGCCGTCTTTCGTGAGCAAGGGGGATCGATAATCGCCCTTTTGATCCGCCCATTCCGCCGGCGGAGTTGTGTTGGGCTCGGTGGCATGAACCGTGAGCGCTGCAATGGTCAGGAAAGGGTGGGCACGCATCGGCTCAGAGTAGGTCGAGGCGGCGAAATATGTCCAGATAACACTCAAAAGAGAGTAACTGATAGTGTTCTAATGAGCGCATAAATAGTTACGGTTTTGTTAAATATAAACTTGGAAGATCGCGTAGAAACCGGTATCTCCATAACTAATCGCCATGACTCTTTCTCAAGCACCCACGTTTTTTCTGGAAGCTCCAGCTTTTCCAGCACGCCGTGCCTCACGCATGCGCATCCACTGGTTTGATTACGCTTTCTTTACTCTCGCTCTGATCGGTATTTGTGGTGGAGCCCTCTTCCTCCTCGAACTCGGTTCAGCTCAAAGCTCCGGCCAGGGCTCGTTCTTCGCTCGCTTCATGGAAGAGGCCGCAGTCTGGCTGCCCGTGGTTTCTCAGAAACTGACGACCTACGGTCTGCTCTTCCTGGCGAGTGTGGTGAATTCGGCGGTCATGGTGCTCTTTGTCCAAGTGCTTCGCACGATGGATCGCACGTTCAGCCGCTCACGTCAGCGCCGCTGGCCTGCTTCCAATCGTCTTCCAGCGCGTCCGCGTTCCTCGAATGTGCAGGCGACACGCCAGCAGCCTGCTCCTGTTTTGAGCCGCGACGGCTTTTTGCTGAGCCCGATCATCCGGTGAACTGCTTTGGAGCCAGGGATCTTTTGATCCTTGCGGGCCGCTTCTGACTTCGCTAAAACGGCGGTCATGCGCTCCACCTCGCTCACCCTCGCTGTCTCCATCTTCGCTTTCGTCGCTCATGCGGCGGAGCCTCTGAAAGTCCTGATCATTGACGGACAAAACAATCACAAGTGGGACATCACCACGCCTGTGCTCAAAGATGCGCTGGAGGGTAGTGGCGCATTTCGAGTCGAAGTCAGCACGACTCCGCCAAAAGGAGCCCCTGCCGCTGCCTGGAGCGGATGGCATCCGAAGTTCAGCGACTTCTCCGCTGTGGTCAGCAATTACAATGGCGAGCCCTGGCCCGAGGCCGTGCGCGCAGAATTTGATGCCTACGTGAAGGCTGGCGGCGGCTTTGTCTCTGTCCATGCCGCGAACAATTCCTTCCCTGATTGGAAGGAATACAATCAGATGATCGGCGTCGGTGGCTGGGGCGGACGCAATGAAGGCTCCGGCCCGTGGCTGTATGTGAAAGACGGCAAACTCTTCCGTGACACAAGCAAGGGCAATGGTGGCGCCCATGGCCCGCAGCATGAATTCATCGTGGAGATTCAGAACACTGATCACCCGATCACGCGCGGCCTGCCCAAGCGCTGGCTCCATTGCAAGGACGAGCTTTACAGCCGCCTCCGCGGTCCATCCGAGAACATCGAGATCCTTTCCACGGCCAAGTCCGACCTGACTTCCGAGCAGGAGCCGAATCTCATGGTCATCAACTATGGCAAAGGTCGTGTCTTCCACACCACCCTCGGCCATGCCGACTACTCCATGCTGGATCGCGGCTTCTATGAGATCATGCAGCGCGGCACCGAGTGGGCGGCCACGGGTGATGTGAAGGTGACTGCGGAAGTGCCTGCCGACTTCCCCACAGAGGCAAAAACATCCGTCATTTCGCTCGAAGGTTATCCGAAGCAGCAGCCACCCGCACCCAAGCCTGCAAAGTGAGGCAAAAAACAAGTTGCTCCCACCTCTACGGCGAGTAAGACATCGGCCCTCAAACGACCCGCGCGGTTAGCTCAGTGGTAGAGCATTACCTTGACATGGTAGGGGTCACAGGTTCGAACCCTGTACCGCGCACCATCCTTCAACATTCAAGAAGGATGGATTTCGAGAGGCCGAGGACTGCTTTTCAGATTGGCAGATGACCTGTGGGCGGCATGATGAACGACCATGCTCTCCCAGGCTCCGTTTTTCCTCGCCCTCCGCTACCTGAAGCCGCGTCGCTCCTTTGTCTCGGTCATCACCCTGGTCTCCATCCTTGGCGTGGCCGTGGGAGTTCTCATGATGATCGTCGTGCGTGCGGTGATGGTGGGATTCGAGGCGGACTTCCGCGAGACGCTGATGGGCTCCAAGCCCCATGTCCTGCTGCGCCAGGAGGCGGGGCAGTCTCCCGGCGGGCCTGACTGGCCGGGCGTGCTGCCTCTGGCAAAAAAACAGCCCGGCGTGCTTTCGGCCACACCCTTCGCCGGAGGCATGTTGTATGTGGCGAATGGCGAGCTGCAAACCAGGGCACAAGTCTTCGGCATCCCCCCGGCAGAGGCTCCCAGCCATCTGCGCAAACTGACACCGCACCTTTTGGTAGGCTCACTCGATCTCCCGGATGGCACCATCGTGCTCACCGATCAGCATTTGAGCGACCTCGGCCTGAATCTCGGGGATGAAGTCAGCGTGTATGCAGGTCCGAACGTCAACGAAGCCGTGCGCCGCTACACCGATGCCAATGAAGAGGACGACGAGGCAAAGCGTCAGGCGCTTCAGGATCAGATCCGGCTTCATCCGCAGAAGCTGCGCATCTCCGGCGTGCTGCGTGCGGATGCCATGGGCGCGCTGGGTTACGTTTCATTGACCACCGGTCAGTCGCTCTTCCAGCTCGGGCAGGGGGTGACCGGCATCGCGCTGGAGCTGGCGGAGCCGCAGCGGGCGGCAGCCGTCATGCAGGGCTTTGTGAAAACACTGCCCGGCTGGAGCATGGAACTTTGGTCAGACGATGAGGCCGGACGTCTCGCCGCCATGAAGAACGAGCAAACCATGATGCAGTTCGTGCTCTCCATCATCGCCCTGGTGGCTGCCTTCTCCGTGATGAATACCACCATCACCGTCACCACCCAAAAGCGGCGGGAGATCGGCGTGCTGGCCGCCATCGGCAGCAGTCAGAGTCAGATCGTCGCCGTCTTTCTCCTACAGGCCGTCGTCGTCGGCGTGCTTGGCACGCTGATCGGGCTCGTCGGCAGCATGGTGGTGCTCTGGCTGCGCAATGATCTGCGGGAATGGCTGGCCGCCCTCACCGGCGGGCAGGTTCATGCCGTGGAGGGAGTCTTTCTCTCCAGCATCCCCGCGCATGTGGAGGTCAGCCACGTCGTGCTTACCTGCACGACTTCCATCCTGCTCTGCATCGTCGCCGGATGGCTGCCCGCCTGGTTCGCCGCACGCATGGAGCCAGCGGCGGCGTTGAGGGACTGAGGGGGGTGCCTCCGCCTTCAGGGTCGCTTGAGCATGATCTCGCCGGTGGTCTTCTCCGTGCCGGTGAGGGGTGGCAGCAGGTAGTGACCGTCGCCGATCAGCTCATCCGGGGCGGTGGCGGGCTGACGCAGCACGCCGGTAAAGGTCACCACGCGGAGTTTCGTGGCCGCGTCCGCCAACTCGAAGCTGCCGCTGAAGAGGCCGGTGGCGGGCACCAGCGTGGCCTTCCACTGGGTAAGGTTGGCGGCGGGGATGGTCACGGAGACGGCGTTCGTGGCGCTCAAGCCGACGCGGGTGGGCAGGTTGCCATTCAGGGTGCTTCCGGTGTCGCTGTGCAGCACCTGGAAGCTGCTGTTGGCTAAGCCGAGGCGTGTCGCCAGCGGGAAGCCGGTGGCCGGGGGTAGCCAGGGGTCGAGCATCATCACGGTGTTCACGCGGCCAAAGCCTGCGCTGTAGGTGGCATCGGTCGTCAGGCTCGCCTTGGCCCAGGTCAGGGCGGCGGCTTCGAGGTAGCGGCGACCGGCCAGCGTGGGATGCGGCAGCAGGGTGAAGGCTCCGCCAAGATAGGACTGGAGGCGTGTAGCGGACCCGGTCTTATAAGGCTGGACGAAGAGGCGGTAGGTGGGATCGCTTGCGTCATCAGGTGACAGAGAGGTGGTGAAAGTGGTGCCATCGCCCAGCCTGCCTGCGAGGGGCATGATTCCCTTCGTGCTGATCGCGGCGGTGGCCCAGCCTGCGCCTGCGGGCACGTCGTTGGCTGCGGGAGTCGCTGGCTCCAGCACGGCGGTGTGGGCTCCGCTGTAGGGGATCGTTTGCCCCGCCAGCAATCGGTGGCCGGTGCTCGTGTCGGCGTAGGCGCTGCCGTCGCGAGTGACGTTCGCGTAGAGGGTGCCATTGATCAGGGCGGTGATGCTGACGACGTAGGGGATGCCGCTGGAGGTGACGCTGGCACTGCCTGTGATCGATCCGATACCGGGGTCGGTGACAAGCGGGCCATTCAGCGAGAGCGAGGTCTTCTCGTCCTTGCAGAAAAGCTTGCCGGTGAAGCTCGTGTTCGCCACGGACACGGTGATCGTTAGCTTGCCGACGGTCCCGCCAGCGCTGCTGTCTGTGAGCAGAGTCTCGTAACTGCCGACAAAGCTGTCCACCACCAGCACCCCCTTCTTGTAGATGAAAGTATAGTTGGGCGAGACCACGCCGCCGCTGGCGGTGATGGGATACACGCCGCCCGGGCTTGCCTTCGTCGCCGTCGTCTTCAGCACGGGGGCCTTGGTCACGAGACTGGCCGACTCGCCGCTGACCCAGCCACTGTAGCTTAGCGTCAAAGGCGGGTTGTCCAGGCCGACGAACCTCCGCCGATCAGCCGGTGTGACATAGAGCGGAGCCTTCGCGATGACGAGTGTCCCGGTCTTGGTGCCCTTGCTGTCCGTGGCCCGCACGGGATAGCTGCCCGCATTCGTGGGCGCAGTGTTGCCAAAAGCGGTCCCCATCTTGTATTCCACCGTCACCGTGCCCGAGCCGCCGAGGGTGCTGATCGCGCGGGGCGTGCCCGTGTAGGTCTGGGAGAGGTTCACCAGCGTCAGCACGGTGGGGTTGGCCTTCACGGTGATCGTCTTCACCACGGTCTTTGCAGCGGCATAGTTGCCACCACCCGCCAGAATCGCCAGCACCGTCACCGTGCCTGTGCCGGTGAAGCTCAGCGTCTTGCCCGTATTACTAGCTCCCGCTGCGGTGCTCCCTGCGAGCAGCACGGTCAGCGTCACGGTCTGTCCTGAGCTGGCATAGGCACTCAGGAGCAGCGGGCTCTGGCCCAGGTAAACCGAGGCCGGTGGGGCAAAGGTGATCGTCTGTGCCAGCGTGAGGCTCGGGGTCACACTGGGCGTGGCTCCATTCCCATAGATGACGATGCTATGTTCGGCCACCGAGCTGAGCGACAGCGCGGTGACCTGCCTGCCTGCAAGCACACTCGTCCCAGCCGCCACATCCACCGCTACGGGTGCGGGGCGGTGGGTGACTGTGCTGCTATCCCCGAGCTGGCCAGAGAAATTGAAGCCCCAGGCCGCGACGGTGCCGTCACTGCAAAGGGCCAGGCTGTGGGATTGGCCAGCGGCGACAGCGCTGACGGTTTTGCCCGCGAGCGCGCTCGTCCCCGGTGCCACGTTGACTGCCACCGGCACCTGGCGGTCCACAGTGCTGTTGTCCCCGAGCTGACTGGAGTTGTTCTGACCCCAGGCTGCCACCGTGCCGTCACTGCACAGGGCGAGGCTGTGGAAGCCGCCTGCCGCGATGCCTAGCACCGTCTTGCCAAACAATGAGCTGATGCCTGTCTGCGCATTGACTGCCACTGGCGCAAAGGCTCTCGACTGGCTGTTATTCCCGAGCTGGCCGAAGTCGTTGTCTCCCCAGGCTGCCAGCGTGCCGTCACTGCACAGGGCCACGCTGTGGACTGTCCCTGCTCCCACCGCGATCACGGTCTTGCCTGCCAGTGCGCTTGCCCCTGCCGTCACTTTGACAGCCACGGGCGTAGAACGGTTGAAAGGCTGTCCGTCCCCGATTTGGCCTACGGAGCCACCGCCCCAGGCCACGACCGTGCCGTCACTGCACAAAGCCAAGACGTGGTAGCCCCCCGCCGCGATGGCGACCACTTTCTTCCCAGCCAAGGCGCTGTATTCGCTGCTGGTGTCCACGGCTACCGGCACCAGTACTCGGGAGTCAAAGGGGCCGCCGCCGAGTTGATTGCTATGGTTCCGGCCCCAGGCCGTCACCATGCCATCACTGCATAGGGCCAGACTGTAGCTTGGGCCCGCTGCGACGGAGACCACGGTCTTGCCAGCCAGCGCACTTGTTCCTGCCTGCACGTTCACCGCCACCGGCACGCGGGTCATCACGTCGCTGTTGTTGCCGAGCTGGCCATAGTTATTATCGCCCCAGGCTGCCACCGTGCCGTCGCTACATAAAGCCAGGCTGTGAGAGTAACCGCGTGCGACCTGCACGATGGTCTTGTCCTGAAGCGCTCCGAGCTGAGGCATGCTCTTCGGAGTGCTGCGCAACCTAAAGGTGGTATCCCCGAGCTGGCCGTAGTCGTTCTTGCCCCAGGTCGCCAGTCCCGTGTAGGGCCACAGCAGGACGAGGTCATTGTTTCCCTCTCCGCCGTAATACCAGGCGATGAAAGGGTAGGTGGTGCCGTTGTGGGTGAGGGTGACGGTGGAGCCGTTGGGGAGGTTGGTGAACTGGCCTTCGATGAAGGGGAGGCCGGTGTTTTTGATGACGGTGAGGTTCGTGCCGGGCGTGGGGGCGAAGCTGAGGGTGAAGGTGGCCTCGCCGCTGGCGGTGTAGCTGGGGGCGGTGACGGGGATGTCGGCGGGGGTGGTGAAGGTGGCTTCCAAGCCTTGGGCGTGCAGGGGCGCTGCGGCGAGGGCGGCGCAGGCGAGCAGTGCGTGGGCGGAGAGGCGGCGCAGGCGGGCGTGGAGGGAGGCTTTCGGCATCAGGCTGGGGTGAGCGGTGGGCTCAGTGTCTGAAATCGGGGGGTTTTGGGCAAGGCTAATCTGGGGTGCTCTGGCAGGGTTTTCTGGCCGGGATGTGTCTGCGGGCAGGCCAAAATGAGTTTTAGCCACGACGATCTAAAGCGAAGGCCCATTACTCGAAACTGGCGCTCACTTCTCAAGCCCGTGCTTCCACTTTCGCCTCACTGAAATCCACGCCTGCTTTCAGTGCATCTCACCTTTTCCCGTTCAGGATCAGCTCATAAAAAGTGCCCCAGAGGACCCTTTGACGCCGTTATTCCAGGTGGCCATCAGGGGTGAAAAGGATTGATTGCCAAGCGTTTAGAGAGATTCCGACCCGCTGTGGAGAGCGCCACTCCCGTGCAGGAGCGCGTGCCTCCCGTGCAGGAGAATGAAAATCTTGGGCCAGACAGCGTCCGTCTGGCGCACCTGCCCTCACTCCTGCGCAGGAGAATGATTCTCCCGCGCAGGAAAATGAAAATCTTGTGCAGGAGAACGGTTCTCCCGTGCCAGAGCACCGCCGTCTGGAGCGCCGGTCCGGTTTCCTGAGCCAGGGAGCGTCCGTCCCGTGCAGGAGAATGAAAATCCTGCGCAGGAGACGGCACCACCTCACGAGAGAATGAAAATCCTGCGCAGGAGAGACAGCGTCCCGCACGGGAGAACCCGCGTCCGATGCCCCAAAAACGCCGGGGCAACCTCCAAAAACCGCGCCCGGCCTCTGCCGGAGCCTCTCCTGGACCCGTGGGACGTTCTCCGACCCCAGACGCCCCTCCCCACGTTCCACGGAGCCAGCCCCGGCCTTCCCATGCCCGATTCCCGGCTACGGTCTTGCGCTCCCTGGCATCAGAAAGCTGGCGACATGCCTGCGGCAGAGGCAGAGGCACGCCAGACAGGGGCAGCAGGCTACTGGAAAGCGAATCTCCGACACGAGAAATGTTGTCCATCTCTTGCGTTGTGAGTGCGGGAGAGCCTGGTGGAGCGCGGAAGTGATGACGCAGCATCTCGGGCGCGGGCTGGATCATGCCTCTCAGGGCTGTCGGAGTCGCGGCAGCGTCTTGGAGTGCGGTGGGAAGCGGAGCGCCACACCGCTTTGGGGAGCCTGGGGTGCGCGACGATTAGGGCGCTGGGGTGGTGCGGGCGTTTGTCCTGCGCTCGAAAGCGGCGTCACTGCCGCCACACTCCACGACGCTTCGCGCTGTTCGGGGGCGCGGCTTCGTCATTCGGATTTCGTCATTCAGCGAGATGTCCGAGGGCGCGGAGGGTGGCTAGGATGGCGGTGATCTGGTCGGTACGCTTCGGGGACTTGCGGCCAAAGCAGGCGCTAAAAGTCACTGGGCTACAGCGTGGCCTTCTTGACCTTGCCGAAGTCGGTGCCGAGGAAGCAACCTGCGAAGGGTTACATTTCGTTACCCTGGATCAGGCGCTCTTTCCTCGGCTCGGGGATGCGGGCGAGGAGGAGCATGGAGAGGATGGCGCAGCCGCCGGCGAGCCAGGCGACGGCCTCGAAGGACTGGGTGACGCGATAGACCTGACCGCTGATGAAGCTGGCGAGGAGGAGGGAGAAGACGTTGCAGAAGCTGAGCATGGCCTGGAGCGTGGAGCGGCGCTCGGTGGGGCAGAGTTCGGCGGCGAGGGTGAGATCGCCCACGCGATCAATGAAGAGGCCGAAGCCGAGGGCGAAGTAGGCGACGGCGAAGCCTGAGAAGCTTTCATTGAGCATGACCCAGACGCACATGGCCATGCAGATGAGGCGTGAGGCGAGGAGGAGCACTTTCCCCCCGCTGTGGTAGCCGACGTAACCAGCGATGAGGCTGCCGAGGACGGTGCCGACGGCCTGCCAGGTGACGAAGTGCCCCTCATCCGCCTCGGGCCTGCCGGTGATGTGCAGGGCGTGGATGGTGAGGAAGGAGACGAGCATGAGGAAGCCGGTGCCGAAGAAGCGGGCGAGGACGAGCTTCTTGAGGTGCTTTTGCCTAGCGAAAAGGGCGGGCAGGCTGCGGAGGTAGGCGAGGTAGGGGACGGGGGCGTGCTTTGCTGGCAGATGATGGCCGTGGTGCTCGCGCATGGGGATCTGCGCGAGCCAGGAGAGGAAGAGGAGGGCGAAGGCGCAGAGGTGGAGCCAGGCGTAGCCCTCGCGCCCAGGCAGGTGGGTGAGGACCTGCTGAATGACGAACCCGGCGCCGACGCCGAGGATGGCCTGCATGATGTAGCGGGCGGACCAGCCGGCGGCGCGGACTTTTTCGGGCACCATGCGGGTGACCATCTCCATCCAGGCGACGACGGTGACGCCGCCGATGAGGCCGGAGAGGAGGGGGGTGAGGACGACGAGGGGGAGGAGCCAGCCGCCGAGGTCCTCGACGAATAGAAGGATGAGGCCGGTGATGAGGTAGGGCAGTCTTTGCAGGAGGCCGAAGAAGAGGACCCAGGGCTTGAAGCGCGGGAGCTGCTCGACGACGGGGGCGATGAAGAGGCCCATGACGGCGAAGGCGGCGGGGAGCAGCACGGGCATGATGGCGATGACCCAGGGCAGGCCGCCGAGGGACTGGACCATCTTTGGCAGGACGCTCTCGGGGGCGAGGAAGGCGGTGCCGCCCATGTAGAGGCCGCCCTCGAGCACATGGCACATGAAGTTCCGCCGCACGTTGTGGGCGTCTTTATGGGTGTGCTGGAGCTGGGTGGTCGGCGGCATTCCCGTGAGTGATCAGGCGGCCCCGACCTGCCGCAGCCAGTCTTGGAGATTGTAGTAGTTCGTGACGCGTGCGACGCGGCCCGCGCGCAGGTCGAAGAACGCGCCGACGCGGAGCCAGTAGCTCTGGCCGGTGGCGGGCGGCAGGCCCTCGTCGGTGCTGAGATACTGCCCCCGGATGTAGAACTCGGCGGCGCCGCGTGTGCCGTCGGCATTGGCGAAGACGGTGAGCTGCTCCACTTGCTCGGCGTAGCTGCGGTCCATGCGCTGGAGGAAGGCGCGGAAGGCCTCGCGCCCGAGTTCTGCGCCGCCTTGGTTGATGTCGTGGACGATATCGTCGGTGAGCAGGGCCAACATCGCCTCGCGATCACCGGTATTGAAGGTGGCGTAGTAGGTGCGGATCAAGTCTTCCGCCGCAGTCTGGAGGTCTGGCATAGGCCCCGCAGGGTGGCGCGGGGCGGTGGAGCGTCAAGCGGCAGAGGGGGAGGAGCCTTTGGCTTGCAATGCCTCTCAGCAATGTACCTCGGGAAGGCCGTGGTGGGCGAGGGAGGCTTTGACGAAGCCGCGGAAGAGGGGGTGCGGGTCGTTGGGCTTGCTCTTGAACTCGGGATGGAACTGGCAGGCGACGAAGAAGGGGTGCCCGGGAAGCTCGATCATCTCGGTGAGGCCGCCTTTCTGGGAGGTGCCGCTGATCTTCATGCCGTGGCTTTCGAGCTGGTCCTTGTAGTCGTCATTCACCTCGTAGCGGTGGCGGTGGCGCTCGGTGATGACGTCGCTGGCGTAGAGTTCGTGGGCTTTGGTGCCGGGGGTGAGTTCGGTGACCCAGTTGCCGAGGCGCATGGTGCCGCCGAGCTGCTTCACTTTTTTCTGCTCCTCCATCATGCTGATGACGGGATGGGGGGTGCCTTTGTCAAACTCGGTGCTGGTGGCGTCCTTCAGTCCGCAGACGTCGCGGGCGAACTCGATGACGGCGATCTGCATGCCGAGGCAGATGCCAAAGAAGGGGATGCCCTGCTCGCGGGCGTAACGGGTGGCGGCGATTTTGCCCTCGGTGCCACGGTCGCCAAAGCCGCCGGGGATGAGGATGCCCTGGAGGCCGTTGAGGTAGATGTCCGGGCCGGCTTTTTCGATGGCCTCAGCATCGACGCGGACGATGTCCACGCGGGCGTCTTTGGAGGCTCCGGCGTGGGTGAGGGCTTCGTAGATGGATTTGTAGGCGTCCTGGAGCTCGATGTATTTGCCGACGACGCCGATGCGGACGTGGTGGGTGGGGTGGATGACGCGCTGGACGAACTGCCGCCACTTGGTGAGGTCGGGCTGGGGGGTGGTGAGGTGGAGGAGATTGCAGACGGTGTCGTCGAGGCGCTCTTCGTGCAGCTTCAAGGGCACCTCGTAGATGCTGTGCTTCACATCGCGGACTTCGACGACCTGCTCGATGGGGACGTTGCCGAAGAGGGAGATCTTTTCACGGACGTCGAGATCCAGCGGATGCTCGGTGCGGGCGAGGATGATGTGCGGGGCGATGCCGATCTCGCGCAGCTTGGCGATGGATTGCTGGGTGGGCTTGGTCTTCAGCTCCTGGGCGGCTTTGATGTAAGGGACGAGGGTGGCGTGGATGAAGAGGACGTTGTCGCGCCCGGCCTCGATGGCGAACTGACGGATGGCTTCGAGGAAGGGGAGGCCCTCAATGTCGCCTACGGTGCCGCCGATCTCGGTGATGATGACATCGCCGCCCATGATCTCGGCCACGTCATGGACGCGCTGTTTGATCTCGTTGGTGACGTGGGGGATGACCTGAACGGTGCGGCCCTGGTATTTCCCGGCGCGCTCTTTTTCCAGCACACTCTGGTACACCTGACCGCTGGTGAGGTTGTTCAGGCGGGAGAGATTGGTGTGGGTAAAGCGCTCGTAATGGCCGAGGTC
>NZ_JBILYB010000260.1:0-4613 GCF_044378005.1 Prosthecobacter sp. | reverse complement strand
GAGGGCCTGCGAGTCCTGGCCCAGCATCACATCGAAGAAGGCATGACCGCCTGCGTGAAATACACCCGCGAGCAAAACCCGTGGGCTAGCCAAAAGCGCACGCCGGAAATCATGAAGATCCTTTTGGAATACGGCTCGCACGCGAAAGCCGTCATTCCCGAACTGGAGAAGATCGCTCATTACTTCGAGAAGGAAGAGCCGGACTTCCCCAAGAACCTCGGTCTGCAAAAAGCGAACTCCGTCCGCGACACCATCAAGGCTATCGAATCGAGCACGGACACACCAATGCTCATCAAGCTCCACTAGCATGAAGCTCACCCTCTTTCCTCTACTCACCATCGCCATGTCCATCTCCGCTGCTGTGCCATCGACGGAAAAGAAACCCGTCTCGGACGAATACCACGGCGTGCAAGTGGCGGATGAGTATCGCTGGCTTGAAGACGGGGACTCAGCGGCGGTGAAAGCGTGGACTGTCGCACAGAATCAATACTCTCGAGCCTGGCTGGACTCGCGGCGAGATCGGGCAGAGATCGAGTCAAAGTTGAAGGCGCTGTATGCGAAAGACACGCCTTCACATACTGGCCTCGTCGCACGCCCCGGACTTCTCTTTGCGCTGAAGTTTCAGCCGCCGAAGCAGCAGCGCCTGCTCGTTACGCTCACGTCGCCGAATGATCTGGCGTCGGAAAAGATTGTGCTCGATCCGAATGAGATCGAACCCAAAGGCCAAGTCGCGATGGATTGGTTCGTGCCGTCGCCAGATGGCAAACTCATCGCCGTGTGCCTCTCGGAGCATGGCAGCGAGGATGGCACGCTGCACTTTTACCGGACGGACACGGGCGAAGCTCTGCCGGATCAAATCAAACGCGTGCAATACCCGACCGGCGGCGGCAGTGCAGCATGGACGCCAGATAGCAAAGGCATCTTCTACACGCGCTATCCGCACGCAGGCGAGCGACCTGAGGCAGACCTGAACTTCTACCAGCAGATCTATTTTCACCAACTCGGCGCACCAACGAGCAGCGATGAATACTCCGCCGGAAAAGACTTTCCACGCATCGCCGAGATCGAGCTGCACACCTCAGATGATGGCCGCTGGTTGCTCGCCAGCGTGGCGAATGGCGATGGCGGCGAGTTCTCTCATCACCTCCGCGAAACCAAAGCAGACTCGCCTTGGCGTCAGATCACACGCCATGAGGATGGCATCAAGGAGATCGACTTTAGCCATGATGGAGCCGCGCTGTATCTGCGCTCCGTAAAGGACTCGCCACGCGGCAAACTGCTGCGGATGCCCACCACCGGCGTGCTGAGCGAGACAAAGGTGATCGTGCCGGAGAGTGATGCGGTGATCGAGGGCTTCCTTCTCACGGCCAAATATCTTTTCATTGCCGACATGATCGGTGGGCCTTCACGCATTCGGCAATTGGATCTGGATGGCAGCCATGAGAGCATCGTTCCCATGCCCGTCGCGTCAGGAATCGGCGGGCTGCTCGTCATGGATGAGCGCCTTCTTTTTCGCCAAACCAGCTTCGTCGCACCTGCCGCATGGATGCTTTACGAGCCTGCAAAAACGAGCGTGGAGAAGACCGCGCTCTTCAACACTTCCCCCGTGGATTTTGGCGACATCGAGGCCGTTCGTGAGTTCGCCATCAGTAAAGACGGAACCAAGGTGCCGATCAATATTCTCCGCCGCAAAGGCACGCCGCTCGATGGCAGCAATCCAGCTCTGCTCTATGCCTACGGCGGCTACGGCCATTGCATGAGACCGGTGTTTAACTTTGAGCATCGCCTGTGGTTTGATCGCGGCGGCATCTACGTCGTTGCCAACATTCGCGGCGGTGGTGAATACGGAGAGGAATGGCATCTCGCGGGCAATCTGACGAAGAAGCAAAACGTCTTTGATGACTTCGCCGCCTGTGCTGAGCACCTCATCCAGCGTGGCTACACACGCGCTGACAAACTCGCCGTCGAAGGCGGCAGCAACGGTGGTTTGCTCATGGGAGCCTTTCTCACACAGCATCCGCAGCTCGCGCGTGCCGTCGTCGCACACGTAGGACTCTATGACATGCTGCGCGTCGAACTTGATCCGAACGGAGCCTTCAACGTCACCGAGTTTGGCACCGTGAAAGACCCCGCACAGTTCCGCGCCCTCTACGCCTACTCGCCCTTTCATCAGGTGAAAAACGGCACGCCCTATCCAGCGGTCTTTTTCCTCGCTGGCGAAACCGATGGCCGCGTGAACCCCGCGCACAGCCGCCGCATGACGGCAGCACTGCAATCCGCCACCAGCTCTGGGAACCCCGTGCTCGCTCGCATCAGCTCCGCATCCGGCCACGGCATGGGCACAGCCTTGTCCGAGAAGATCGCGCAGAAGGCAGACGTGCTGGCGTTCCTCTTCGACCAGCTCGGAATGACTTCAAAATGATCGCAGCGCCACGACATCCATGAAGCATCTCATCGCCATGTTCCTCCTAGCCACTGCGACGGCGTCAGAGGAACTGCCAGACTCATGGCATTACATCACCTTGGCAGCGTTCACTTCGGCAGCGGTCGTTTCTCTTGTCCTCTTGGTTACTGCTTTGATTGGTCGGACTCGCCTGACATGGTTCTACCCTGCTATGGCATTGACGCTGTTAGCCGGGAGCGTTGCCTTGGGATTCTGCGCCTATGTCTATAAGATCGACTACGTTGCTGTTGGAGGCGACGGAACCAAAGCATCTCCTCCCATCTGGAAGGCACTATGGCTTCCAAGTCTGCCCTTGATGATCTCACTCGCCGCCACGGTCATCTACCGCATTCGAAACAATAAAACTCAATGAGCCTCATGCGCCTCCTTCTCACACTAGCTGCAATCTTCCTGCTCGCCCCACAGGCAGTCCGCAGCGCTGATACCGACACCCAAACCCTGCGTGTCTTCATCTTCGCGGGCCAATCGAACATGGTGGGCACGCACTCGCGGGCGAAGGACATCCATCGCTTCCCGCCGTTTGCGGGGCTGGATCAGCCGCAGAAGGGAGTTTTGTTCTCCTACAAGCTCGGGCGTGAGAACATGGAGACTTCGCAGGGCTGGATTCCGATGCAGCCGACGCGTGATTACTTCGGGCCGGAGCTGAGCTTTGCCAGAAAGGTGTCGCAGAGCATCGAGGCACCCATCGCGGTCATCAAGGTGGCCTCGGGTGGCACGACGCTCGGCAAGGACTGGAATCCGGACAAGCCGGACGGCTTCAAGCTTTACCCGCTGGCGCTTGAGCATGTGCGTGCGTCACTCGCGGAGCTGGGTCGAAAGAAGATCGCGTATCGCATCGAAGGCTTCGTGTGGCATCAGGGGGAGAACGACATGTTCGACAAGGCCTTCAAACCGGCCTACGCGGCGAACTTGAAGAACTTCATCGCGTGCTGGCGTCGCGATTTGAAGCTGCCGAGCCTGCGCTTTTACCTCGGCGAGCTTTGCACGAAGACGATCTGGGGCATGGACAACCGCGACAACATGCTCGCCATCCGCACGGCGCAAAAAGCCGTCGCGGATGCGGACCCGCTCGTGGACTACGTGCCCACCAATCACGACGCGGTGGAGATCGGCGGCGAGGCGGGCCTGCACTATCACTACGGCACGCTCGGGCAGCTCGAACACGGCGTGAATCATGCGGACGCGTATCTGCGCACGCTCGGCATCGAAACCGGTCGCGACAGGCCGCTCAAAGCCTGGCCGTATGCCAAAGGCAGCTCAGTAAAACTCTTCATCCTCGCCGGACATCGCAACATGGAGGGCGAGCGTGCCTTCCAACAAGAACTCGGCGCTGCTGCGGGCGATGACGCAAGCATTGCTTTCAAATACAGCCTCGGTGGCGGCTTCAAGACCTCGAAAGGTTGGGAACCGCTCGGCCCTGCGGGAGCTTACGACACCTTTGGGCCGGAGTTGAGCTTCGCGAAGACGCTGCGAACCACGGAGAAGGGCAAAATCGCCATCGCCAAATTCACACACAGCGGCACGCAGATGAATGAATGGACGCCCGAGGGCACGACGGCCAAGGACATGCATGTTTATCCGGCGTATATCGCTTTCGTCCGCAGCGCGATGCAGGAGCTGAAGGACCAAGGCCACTCCGTTGAGCTGGCAGGCATTTTTTATCATGCAGGCGAGAATGACATGGCCTTTGGCCCCTATCGCAAACAAGCCGCAAAGTGGCTGCAATCGACCGTTGCACAAAGTCGCCAAGACTTGGCGATGCCGTCGCTGAAGTGGTTCGTGAGTCAGCAACTGCCGCCAAATGAAAAAGGGCTCAACCAACTCGACATCACCGCCGATCTCGCGGCCATCGCGGCTGCTGATAAATCATTCATTCACGTCAAAGCCTTCGATTTGCCGCCGCAGCCCGAGAAGCTAGTGCTCGACACCGCGGGCGTGTTGAAGCTCGGCGAGGTGCTGGCGCAGAGTTATGTGCATGGGCCGCCTGCGATGTCGAAATCGGCCGTGGTGCCAGCGACGGATGTCATTGAAGGCGAGATGGCTGGGTATCTCTTCGCCCCGGCCGAAAAAGTGCCGGAGGAGTTCAATGGTGGCTTCTCGCTCTATGCGGCGGCTTGGCCTCTCGTCGGCACCTATCCAGGACATCGGT
>NZ_JBILYB010000258.1:0-4640 GCF_044378005.1 Prosthecobacter sp. | reverse complement strand
TGCCCGAGGCACTCTACGATCTCGCGGCGGACGTGGGCGAGACGAAAGACTTGATCAGACAACACCCTGAAGTCGCGCAACGTCTGCGTGCGTTAGCGCAGCAGATGCGCGAGGATATTGGTGACTCCGCCACCAAGCAGAAGGGCAAGAACCGCCGCCCCGTGGGCCGCGTGCCTGCTTCTGGTCAGTGATGCCGCGCTCACGACAACCTAACCAAGAACGAACCGATGAGATCCATACGCCACTTACTCACAGCAGTCATCGCTGCCCTGACACTCGCAGGAGTTTCCGCGCCGGCCGAGCAGCGTCCCAACGTCATCTTCATCGTCGATCCCCTCACCGACCCCGCAGGCGACTGGGCGACGTGGGTCACCCCGCGAATCGAGCTACGCTGAGATCGACGCCGCGCGCTCAGCCCCATTCAAATTGATTCAACCATGAAATCTTCCTTTCGACACCTCTTCGCTCTACTGCTCGCGCCGCTCGCCGCATCAGCATGATCTTGGAGTCAAACCACAGCCCAAATATCCCGAACCGGTTGCCGAGGCGCTTGCAGAAACTCCGGGAAGCGATGGGCTTGAGCATCGTCCGCCTTGGTTCTTGAGCGTGGCATAAGACGGGAATAAATCGGCAGGATCAAAGGCGGCTTCATCTGCCTTACCATGGACGAAACGCCTGGCTTCCAAACCAACACGCGCACGTGCTCAGCCGTTCGTCACCGTTGTTCGGCAACTCGATACGCAGCGGGCGTTGCTCCAAACAGGCGTTTGAAGTGCTGGCCGAAGCGGGAGACGTCGCGGTAGCCGACGCGTTTGGCGATGCGGGCGATGGGGAGTCGGGTGGTGCGGAGGAGTTCGGCTGCTTTTTCGAGGCGGAGTCTTTGCAGGTAGGCTTGGAAGCTGAGGCCGTGCTGTTGGCGGAAGAGTCGGGAGAGATTGCCGGGGCTGGTAAAGGCGATCTTGCTGGCGACGTGGGTGAGCTTCAGCGGGCAATGCAGACGGAAGACGAGATGCGCGACGGCGCGTTGGAGTGGATCGCCTTCGGGTTCGGTGGTGGACTTGGTTTGCTCGGCGAGGCGGAACCACACGGCTTCGACGTGGGTGCGGGCTGCATCTTCGGCGGCGGCGGGATCACCGAGGGCAATCGTTTCGACGAGATGCTCGTGTTCCTCTGCGATGGTTCGGGAGTCCGGGAAGCAATCGTCAAAACCCTGCTTGTGAAGGGCTCGGAGGCTGTCCCAGACGATGCGCCACGTTTCTTTGAGCATGGGAACGTCGGCGAGGCTGACGATGGTTTCGTGAAGTTCGAGGTCCGCGTGACGAAAGCCGCTGTAGTCGCGGGCACGCAGGGCTTTGGTGAGCCGTTTCAAGATGGAGCGCAGTTGCTTGAGCTTCTCGGGAGAGGTGGCGGCGTGAGTGGCCGCATGGCGGGCGGCGAAGCCTTCCAGCAAGGAACGGAGTTCGGAGAGTCGGCGCTGTTCAGTGGTGGTCATGGCTACAATATGCGAAATCGGGCTTCTGGGTATGCGGCAGAGGTCAAAGGTAGGCAGCGCTGGCTGTATGGATTGAAAACGTGATTCTCGACACGTTTGATCATTCCGATGGCGCCTACTTATGCCAAATCAAACATCTCGCCGCAACCACCCATGATCATGCCCGACAAAGTCCCCTTTGGTGTCATCGCTCCGATGACGACGCCCTTTTCTTCCTCCGGCGAACTGATGCCGAAGTCCATCCGCAGCCAGGTGGAGTTCCTCGTTCGTGAGCGGGCCGACAGCCTCGCGGTCGGTGGTTCGACTGGCGAAGGCCAGACCTTGGACGCCGATGAACTCCGCGCCTGCGTGAGCGAGGTGCGCGAGGCAATGCCAGCGGACATGCCGCTCGTCGCCAGCACTATTTGCGACAGCACTCGCCAGGCGATTCGCAGCATCAAGGCGGTGGCAGGTCTCGGCGTGGACGCCATTCAGCTCACGCCGGTGCATTACCTCTTCCGTCCGGATGATGAGATGATGATCGAGCACTTCCGCGTGATCCACGAGGAGACGGGCATGCCGCTCATCATCTACAATGTGGTGCACTGGTGCTATCTCTCGCCGGAACTGACGGTGCGCCTGATGAATGAGGTGCCGGGTGTGATGGGCATCAAACAAAGCGCGGGCGACTTGAAGCTCTTCGCCGATCTCATGATCAATGCGCCGAAGGATCGCAAAATTTACAGCGCGGTGGATGCGCTGATGTATCCCTCGTTCTGCCTCGGCACGCCGGGCGTGATTGCGGCCACGCCTTCCGGCATTCCGCGTGCGACGGCCCTGCTGCGTGATGCGGTGGCGAAGGGCGATCACGCCAATGCGCGGCTGCTTCACGAGGCGATCCTGCGCTTCTGGAATGCTACCGATCATTACAATCTGCCCGCGTGCATCCGTTATGCGCAGTCGTTGCAAGGAGTGGATGCTGGCTTCCCGCGCATGCCGATGCGCCCAGCCACTGAGGCACAACAGGCAAAGATCAAGCCCGCGCTGGAGGCGGTGCTGAAGCTTGCTGACTCGCTCAGCTAACCCGTTTCGGATTCGCCACTCATGTCACCCCTCGTCGGCATCACGCTCATCCTGCTGTTCATCGCGCTCGCCGTGGCCTCGCGCTCGGTGGGCGTGATGAAGGGGCTAGGGTTCACGTTCGTGGTGCTGGCGACGGGGGCGGCGGCGATGACGTTTCCTGCGGCCTTCATCTCATGGGGAGATTTTGAGTTGAAGTCCGCCATCACACCGCTCGTGCAGGTCATCCTGCTCGGCATGGGACTCACGCTCACGCTGGATGACTTTGGCCGCGTGTTCACCATGCCGCGCGGAGTCATTCTCTGCTGCGTGCTGCATTACACCATCATGCCGCTTGGCGGTTGGTGCTTTGCGCATCTGTTTGGTCTGCACGGCGCAGTGGCAACGGGGTTGATCCTCATCGGCTCGGTGCCCAGCGGCACGTCGTCGAATGTCATCTCACTGCTCGCCCGTGTGAATGTGCCGCTCTCCGTCACGGTCACGGCCGTGTCCACGCTCATCTCGCCGCTGATCACGCCGTTTGCGATGAAGTGGCTCGCTGGCGCGGAAGTGCCCATCGATGCCGGAGCGATGATGTTTTCCATTTTGAAAATGGTCATCGTGCCGTTGCTCATCGGACTCAGTGTGCAACGCCTCCTGCCCGGCGTGGCGAAGAGACTCGTGCGCGTGCTGCCGTATGTGGCGATGTTTGCCATCTGCACCATCATCGGCGTCACTATCGCGCTATCGCGTGAGCAACTCCTCTCCGTCGGCCTCGCCGTCTTCGCCGCCGCCGCTTGTCACAACGCCACCGGCTACCTGCTCGGCTACTGGGGCGGGCGCTTGAGCGGACTCAATGAAACCGATGCCCGCACCTGCGCCCTCGAAGTCGGCATCCAAAACGGCGGCATGGCCACCGGCCTCGCCTTCAATGTCCTGCAAAGTCCCGCCGCAGCGCTCGGAGCTGCGGTGTTCGGCCCATGGAGCGCCATCACCAGTTCCGCGCTCGCCTCATGGTGGAGGAAGCGCCCCGCCAATCACGAAGATCAAACCACCCAACCTGAATGAAACTCGCCCTCACACTCATCAGCGCTCTGCTGCTCGCGCCGCTGGCCGGGCTGCACGCCAAAGACCAAGTCGCCAACGCCGCCACCACTGGCGATGTCCGTGACGTGCGCGTTGTCCGCACTGCCGACCAAGAGCCACGTGCATCCTTGCTTGGGCAGCCGAGCATCGCCTTGTGGAAGGAGAAGCACCTCGTTGTGGCTTATCAAAAAGGCATCGCGGGCAAGACCGATATGGGAAGCATCGACGCCATCGTTTCCAGCAACGACGGCGACTCCTGGAGCATCCCGAGCACGATCTTCGACCACGAGCAACGGCATGGCGCGATGCAGTTCGGCTATTGCAATGCGGTGCTCTACCATCCGCCCGGGCAGGAGGTGCTGTGGTGCTTTGCCATGCGCTGCCCGTTGAACTATGCCGACAGCGAGGACTCGCATCTCGCCGCTGCCTACAGTGGCGATGGTGGCCGCTCGTGGAATCCCGTCGAACTGGCCATGCACTACACGGGGCCGCTCGTCATTCTCGGTGAAATCCAGCGCATCATCGAAAACGGCCAGCCGTTCTATTTGCTGCCCGCGCATCGCAACACGAAGCGCGCCGATCCGCTCGGACAGCGCGAGCATTTTGTGCTGCGCAGCACCAGCCTGCTTGATTGGCATCTCGGCGGTTATGTGCCGCAGCCCGAGCCGGGGAAAATCTTCCTGCACGAAGGCCAGATCGCAGTCATCAACGAGCAGCAGCATCTCAAGATGGTCATGCGGACCTCTGTGGGGCGAAAGGAGGGCGATCTGCTCGATGGCGGTGCGCTAAATCCTCCCAGCGCCTGGTCCAGCACCAGCACCGATGGCGGCAAGACGTGGAGCATCGCCCAGGAGGAGCCGGAGCTTTGGAACACCGTATCGGAAGGATGGTTCGGCCAGTCGCGCACCGGCACTCAGCTCTACGTTTACAATGACGGCCCCGCATGGAGCCGCATGGCGCTGCGCTACAAGGTGAAGCCCGCGAGCGGAACCTGGAGCGACGAGCGAACGTTCTTCGACTCTGG
>NZ_JBILYB010000259.1:0-4640 GCF_044378005.1 Prosthecobacter sp. | reverse complement strand
CGTGCTGGGCGTGACGGTGAACCACCTCAAAGTGGACATTCACCGCATGCGCAAGCGCTACCGCAGCCTGCTGGAAAAGGAAATCGCTGACACGGTGACCTCCAAAGAGGAGATCCAGGAGGAACTCCAGGCCCTCGCAGCGGCGTTTGCCGGATGAGCATTCGTGTTTGTGGCTTCATTGTCCCAGGCCTGCGACGGCCTGATACACCTGCGCATCGAACTGCTCAAACGCAGAAGTCACGTCCTGCCCGGTGCCGACGGCGGCCTCCATCTGGCGCGTGAGATCCTGCCTCAGGCGGAAGAGCTGCCGGAACTTCTCCTCGCTCACCTGCCCGCCCTGCTCACGGATGGCATGGCGGATTTCCGCCGCCATTGGCGAATTGCGGATCTCGAAGTCTTCGCGTTCCCGTGGTGTGAGCATGGCGGCCAGTTCCGCCTCACGCTGCGCGTCAATCCGCGTCAACTCATCCGCCAGATTCTCTATTGAAGCCTGCATGATGGCTTCACGGGCACGATCAAACACACCCGTCACCGCCTGCTTTTTCCCGGCATCCATGCCACTGCCGAAACGGAAGGCCGGTTTTGGGCGGCGGCTGTTGATTTCATCGACGGTGGTAGCGTCGAGCGGGCCAACCAAGGAGGAAAGAAAGGTGGCTTCCTGCTCGGCCACCTGGGCGAGTTCCTCCGCCATTTCCGCCTCGGTGTCATAGCTGGCGTCCCAGAAGGGAGTGTTTTCCTTTTCCACCAGTGCCATGCGGTCGTGGTCAAAGGAAGCGCGCACCTCCGCTGCCATGATCTGCTTAACTACGCGTTCAGGCAGGCCCGCGGCACGGAGGTTCCGGGCATACACGGCGAAGTCCTCACTTTCCAGGGGTGCCCAGTCGATTTTGGGCGGGGTGGCGGCAGAGGCCGATGAACCGGCGGCAGGCGTGACTGTTTCCGGAGAGAGCGGCTTGGCCAGCGTGACCACAGGCGCGGGCGGTTTGGACGGGCCGTTAACCTTGTGGCTGGCCTGCGGCTGCGGTGCGCCAGACGGAGCGTTTATGCTGCCATAAAACCACAAGCCTGTGATGAGAAGGGAGTAGGCGCTCAAGAGGGCCGTCCAAGGCAAACGGATTTGTTGTTTTGCACCGCAGTTGAAATTCATGACTAGAGTGGTAAGTCTGTGAAGTGTCGCCGCTTGGTGCGAAGCACCAAGCGGGAAGCTTTGAATGAATGATTATGGAACTACGCGGAAGCCCCAGCCTCCAATCAGATTTTCATTTGTTCCGTTGATAATAACACCCTTGGGGGCTTTGATAACTTCAACAAACCAGGGAATAGAAGCCACACCCTTATTTAGTTCCTCAGGAGAAAGGAACACCCTTTTGGGCACAATAAACTCCCCTCTTGCGTTTGTTGTTACGCGACCAACTTTTTCCTTTTCCTTCTTCTTTCCTGATCTTAAAATATAAACGTCTAGCATAACTCCACTTACTGGCCGATTCGAGGTCTGGACGGGAGCAGCCATTAGTTTTGCTGAAAAATGAACTGTACCCCCATTTTTGATCGCTGTTAGCCTAGTCATTGGTTTGACTTCAACAAACCCGGCTTTTAAGAAGCCCGAACTCTGAATTTCTTGTGCATAGCTCTGGATGGGAGCCATGAAGACGCTCAAGAGGCAAAGCAGAGCGAGGTGGATGAGACCACGGCGCTTGGACCGAGGGGAGGTGGAACTAGTTTGAGTTTGGTTTGTCGTTTTCATTGTCGTGTTTGTTTTTTGTCTTGTTTGTCTTGATTGCCGGTGATTCGGGCCTTGCCACTTGGCGCGGCGTTTCGCTTCCCGGTGATTCCCAAAGAGGGGTCACGCGGGATTTTCCGGAACGCGGGCGGTCAGTTTGGTGGTTTTCTTCACGGCGGGTTTGGATGACTTGGTTATCTGTTTTTTGGGTTTGGCTCGGTTCTTCGTTTTCGGCTGCCGGTGACCGGCTTCATCAGGCTCTAGTCAGGCCCGCCAAAAAGGTTACAGCCCTACTCCAATTATTTTTTTGCGTCTCCCGGCCTCACCTGCTAACCCCCCACGTCAGCGCCTCCTGTTGCCTTATCTGGTATGCACGTGCCGAGTGGGTGTTCCGAGGATTACTCGACCAAAGAAAAGAAGTGCGACGAAATGGCAGGGATGAGTTTTCCGCTCTGCGTCCGCGTGAACGTGAACTAGCACGGCAAAAGCTCACCACGACAGCAGCTGAGTCCAGCGTGCCAGTGCCCGGCCAGACTGCTGATCCTGTCGATGACCTGCTGCTGGGAAAAATCATCCAGCTCTGCATCGAACGAGAGTACGCCATCAGCGCGCGTGATTTCAAAAACCACGTCAAACATGCCTCTGCCATCCCAGCACTCGCCTGGATTCCCACGGTTGGTGAGTTTGCCACACATCGTGGAGGAGAGCCACTGGCAAAGCTCAGTTTGTGGGAAAAAGACCCCGGGCTGGCGCTCCTCAATCAGTCTGGCAAAGCCAAAGCCGCGCTTGCTTTGCTGCTGAAGTGGGAAACCACCTCGAATATCGTTCCCTTCCGCTTTAAAAAATGAACAACGAACCCTCTCACGCCCCCGATCTCTTTCTCATCACTCGCTGGAGTCTGGTCCTGAAGGCACGGTCCGAGCAGCCTGCGGAGGCTGGCAGGGCGCTGAATGACCTCTGTGCCGCCTACTGGTATCCCGTTTATGCCTACATCCGCCGCACCTGCGCCAGCCCGGAGGATGCTCAGGACCTGACGCAGGGCTGCTTCGCCGATCTGCTGGAGCGCCGCTACCTGGACCGCGCGGATCAAGGGCGCGGAAAGCTGCGCGCCTTCCTGCTGGCAGATGTGAAGCTCCATCTCTCCAACGAACGCGACCGTCAGAATGCCGCCAAGCGCGGTGGAGGAAGAATTATCGAGTCCTACGACCAAGCGCTGGCTGAGCAGCGCTACGGAGTGGAGCCCATGGACCATAATTCGCCTGAACAGCTCTTTGACCGCGCCTGGGCCACGACACTGCTTAACGGCGTGACCGAGACCTTGAGAAAAGAATTCGCCGCTAGAGGTCAGGAACCTGTTTTCGAGGCTTTGCAGCAGTTCATCGCCTGGAATGCCGGGGACGAGAGCTACGCCGATGTGGCGGCGAGACTCGGGAAAAGTGTCGGCGATATCAAAGTGACCGTACACCGCCTCCGCAAACGCTTCCGCGCCCTGCTGGAAAAAACGGTGGCGGATACCGTCACGACGCCGGAGGAGGTGCAGCAGGAGATTGGCATGTTGGCGGCGGCCTTTGGTTGATCTGCAAGCCACTAAACTTGATGTCTGCGTTTCAGCCGCGCAGACGCTTGAGCACAGCCCCAGCGACTTGATCGGGCGTGATCTTGGTGAGGCACTCGTAGTGGCCGAAGGGGCACTCGCGTTTGAAGCAGGGGCTGCATGGCACCTGATGGCGGAGGACGGTGTGCTGATCGCCCAGCGGACCTGTGAGGACGGGCTCGGTGGAGCCGAAGATGCTAACGGTGGGCACGCCCTCGGCACAGGCGAGGTGCATGGTGCCGGTGTCATTGGTGACGAGCAGCCGGCAGGTGCGGAGCTGGACGATGAGTTCGGCGAGCTTGGTCTTGCCGACGAGGTTGGTGTGCTTCACTTCGGTCCCCACGAGTGTGGAGAGCTGCTCGCCAGACTCAGCCTCTCGCGGAGCGCCAAAGAAGACCCACTCGATACCTGGATGCTGTGCGGACACCTGCTTGATGACGGCGGCGAAGCGATCCAGCGGCCAGCGTTTCGCGGGGCCGTATTCGGCTCCGGCACAGATCCCGATGCGGATTGGACCGCTGGCGGCGGGGCGTTCACGAGTTGGCACTGCGTCGGGAACATCGGCACCGATGACTCGGGCGATGTGCAGGTAGCGCTGGGTGTGATGCAGCGGCGGGCCTTTGATCTTGGGCTCGCGGATCTTCTGGCGGAGCAGCTTGCTGCGGAAGGAACCAGAGTAACCCACGAGACGCTCGATGCCGGCGAGCTTCAGCTCGAGGGTGCTGCGGGTGCTGTTCGTGAGCAGCACGGCGGTGTCGAAATGGATGCCGCTTTGTTTAATGCGGCGGGCGACGGCGAAGAGGCCTTCGTTGTCGGCCTTGCCGATGTAGCGGTCCACCTCGGGCTGCGCCTCCCAGAGATCGCGCAGTTTTTCGGGGCCAAAGACGGTGAGCTTCAAGTCGGGGCGGCCTGCTTTGATGGCGCGCACGGCGGGGAAGGCCATGCATGCATCGCCGAGCCAGTTTGGGGAGCGGAGGAGAAGCTCGAAGGGTTTTAGGCGGGCGGTGTCGTAGCCTGCTTCAAAGGCGATGCCACGGCGGTAACTGGGGAGCAGGAAGCGTGGGTTTGGAGTTTTCCAGCGGTTGTGAACCCAGAACCAACTGTGCGGCTGCACACGGACGAGTGCCTCCACGGCTTGGTTGATTTGAGCGGTGAGGCTTTCAAAGGTGGACTCGGGCGTGACTGGGATGCCAGGGCCGTAAGCGGCACGCCAGCGAGCGGGGCCGTCGTCATAAACGGCCAGTGTGACCATGACGGCCTTCGTACGCAGAGCGACCATGGAGGCGACGGGCGTGGTGGACGCGAGGCGGTCGAAAAACGGCGACC
>NZ_JBILYB010000257.1:0-4654 GCF_044378005.1 Prosthecobacter sp. | reverse complement strand
GGCGAGCAGATTTCCCCCGGCACTGAAGCCGAGCAGGCCGACGCGATTCGGGTCGAGTTGCCATTCTTTGGCGTGCTCGCGGACGAGGGTGATGGCTTTGGCGGCATCGGCGACGGGCTTTTCATGAGGGGCGGCCTCGTCGCGAGTCGGGGTGCGGTATTTCAGCAGGATGCCGGTGACGCCGATGCTGCTGAGCCACTCGCAGACTTGGGTGCCTTCGTGGATGGCGGAGAGGAAGATGTAGGCACCGCCAGGGGCGACGATGACGCTGGTGCCGTTCGGCTTCTCGGGGCGAAAGACGGTGATCGTGGGATCGCTGATGTCAGTGATGGTGCTCTTGCCAGCGCGGGTGCGGATGAAGTCCTCCGTGGCTTTGGAATGCGGCAGCATCTTCCCCGGCGCGCCTTCGGGCCAGAGCTTGAGTTCGAGCGGCTCGGAGGCGGCAGCGAGAGTGGTAAAGAGGGCGAGGCTGGTGAGAATGAGGCGTTTCATGAGGGCTTACTGCCAGAGATTGCGGTCGAGGGTGCGGTAATTCACCGCTTCGGCGATGCTGTCGGCATTGATCTTCTCCAAGCCGCGCAGATCAGCGAGGGTACGAGCGACTTTCAGGATGCGATCATGGGCACGGGCGCTGAAGCTCATCTCGCCCATCGAGTGCTCCAGCATGGCGCTGCTCTCGCTGTCGAGTTCGCAATATTTTTTGATGAGTCGCGGGGTCATGGCGCTGTTGGTATGCACGCCTTTGCTGCCTTTAAAGCGCTCCACCTGAATGGCGCGGGCCTGCTCGACACGCTGGCGGATGGTGGCGGAGGACTCCCCTGGAGCGGTGCTTTTCAGTGCCTGAAAGTCCACGAGCGGCACCTCGACATGGAGATCGATTCGATCCAAAAGCGGGCCGCTGATGCGCTGGCGATATTTTTGCACCATGACCTGGCTGCATCGGCACGCGCGTTTGAGGTCGCCGTAAAAGCCGCACTGGCAAGGGTTCATCGCTGCCACGAGCATGAAAAGCGCGGGGAAGGTGACGGTGCCCGCCGCGCGCGAGATGGTGACGCGGCCATCCTCCAACGGTTGGCGCAGGACTTCCAGCGTGCTGCGGCGGAACTCGGGAAGTTCATCGAGAAAGAGCACGCCATTGTGAGCGAGCGAGACTTCGCCAGGACCGGGATTCGTGCCTCCGCCGAGCAGCCCCGCATCGCTGATCGTGTGATGCGGCGAGCGGAACGGGCGCGTGGCCACAAACGCCTGCTGCGCGGTGAGCAAACCACCGACGCTGTGAATCTTCGTCGTCTCGATGGCCTCCTCCTCGGTCATCGAAGGCATGATGGTGACGACGCGCTTAGCGATCATCGACTTCCCCGTGCCGGGCGGCCCGACCATGAGGATGTTGTGTCCGCCAGCCACGGCGACCTCGATGGCGCGCTTCGCATCGCCCTGAGCCTTCACATCGGCAAAGTCGATGTCGTAATGCTCCGCAGCCGCGAAGAACTCCGTAGCGCGGCAGGGCTCGGGCGGGAGCTCAATGTCATCCTTCAGATAATCCACGACCTCGCGCAGATGGCGCACGCCAATGATGTCGATGCCTGAGACGACGCTGGCTTCGATAGCCTGGGACTTCGGCACGAGCAGCCGCTTCCGGCCCTGAGCCCGCGCCTGGAGTGCGACGGCGAGCAATCCCCGCACAGGGCGGAGTTCGCCATTGAGAGCGAGCTCCCCGATCATGGAAGTCTCCGCGAGCACTGGGATGGGGATCTTTGACCGATGCGCAATCAGCGAGATCGCGATGGGCAGATCAAACCCTGGGCCTTCCTTTTTCAAATCCGCCGGGGCGAGATTCACCGTGGTGAAGCCTCCGTTCATGGCAAAGCCGCAGCTCGAAATGGCAGCAGTCACACGCTCACGACTTTCCTTCACCGAGGCGTCTGGCAGCCCGACGATGGCGATCTTCGGATTCCCGCCGCCATCATGGGACTCGATCTCGACCTCGATGGCATTCACGCCAAGAAGGGTGGCCGAGTAGGTGCGCGCGACGTTGTTTTGAGACATGCCTTTTTCGGATCAGATTTGGCCCATCACATCACCTTTGCCGGGAAATGGAATGGAAAAGTGAGCCGTGACCTACACCAACCCGCGTCTCACCAGCGACTCCTCCATCGCACGCTCGACGAGACGGACGGCGAGTTCCTGGGTGGCGTCGTCGAGGGCGGCGTTGGCAGACTTGAGCGCTTTGGCGTCGTGCTCGACGGCGTGGAGCAAGGCGCGGACACTGGCGGCGGCGGCTTCGATCACGCGGCGCTCATCATCGCTGACGGCATCGCCGAACTGTGTGAGGGCGGCATCGACGGCGGGGAGGAGCTCTTCGGCCTTGAGTTTGGCCTCGGTCCAGACGCGCTCGTTCATGTCTTCAAAGGCGTGCTCCACGCTCTCGGCGATCATTTGCTCCACGCGCTCGTCATCGACATCGATGGCGGTGTTTTGGATTTCCAAAACGGTGTCGGTGTTCGTGGCGGTGTCGCGGGCGAGCACTTGGAGGATACCGTTCGCATCAATGGCGAACTGCACGCCGACTCGGGCGCTGCCTTTCGGGCCTGGCGGGAAGGGCACGATGACGCGGCCGAGTTCCCAGTTGTCCTTCGCGAGTTCGCGCTCGCCCTGGAGCACGCGGATGAGCATGTCCTGCTGATTGGCGACGGCATTGGTAAACATCTCGCCCGCTTTGCAGGGGATGGTCGTGTTGCGTGGGATGATCGTGTTCATCAGCCCGCCGAAGGTCTCGATGCCGAGAGAAAGCGGCGTCACATCCAGCAGCAGCACGTTTTTCAAAGAGCCGCTGAGGATACCTGCCTGAATGACGGCACCGAGAGCCACGGCTTCATCGGGATTCTGTGAGATGTCAGGCTCGCGCCCGAAGATCTCGGCGACGTATCGACGCACGAGCGGGATGCGAGTGCTGCCGCCGACGAGGATCACGGCATCGAGTTCCTCCGGCTTCACGCCGGCATCGCTCAAAGCTCGCAAGCAATGAGCGCGCGTGCGTTCGACGAGCGGACGGATGAGCTTCTCGAACTCGGCGCGTGTCAGCTCCACGCTGAGGCTGTTCGCGCCATCATAAAATGGTAGCTCGATGCGGGTGCTCTCTTCGCTCGAGAGGCGCTTCTTGGCAGATTCAGCGGCTTCGACAAAACGAGCTGGATCTGCGCCAGCAGGTGAAATGCTTTCTGCCAAAGCGCGGTCGATGTCATCCCCACCCAGCTGAGTATCGCCAGCGGTGCTCAGCACCTGGAAGACGCCCTCCCGCATCTCCAGCACGCTAATGTCAAAGGTGCCGCCGCCGAGGTCATAGACGGCGATCTTTTGGCGCTCGCCGAGTTTATCGAGACCGTAAGCCAGCGCCGCCGCCGTGGGCTCGCTGACGATGCGCTCGACGGTCAGCCCCGCTAGTTCACCCGCCTGCTTCGTGGCGTTGCGCTGCGCGTCATTGAAATAGGCGGGCACGGTGATTACCGCACGGCTGACGCTTTGCTCCAAAGCACGCTCGGCGATGGCTTTGAGCCGCTTCAGGATCTCCGCCGAGACCTCAATGGGCGAGACGCCGAGTTCACGCAGGTTGTAAGGCGGCTGCCAGTCGCCTTCGCCGCCCCGACGTCCGATCAGACGCTTCACGCTCGTCACCGTGCGCTTTGGCTCCAGCGCGCGTTTTCTCAAAGCCGCAGCGCCGACGATGCTGCTGCTGCCGTCGGCGGAATAATTCACGGCGGAAGGCGTGAGGCGCTGGCCTTGCTCATCGGCGAGCAAAATGGGAAAGCCGCTGTCCACCACGCCGACGAGGGAATTGGTGGTGCCGAGATCAATGCCGAGGATGAACATGGAATGACGAATGACAGAATGAACGAATGACGAAGGGGATGATGGACCAGTCCTTCTTCGGGTTTCGTCATTCGTCATTCGGAATTCGTCATTCTCTTCCCGTGACAGGAAGTTTGATGCTGGAGGATTGCCAAAGTGCCGCACCTCTCCGACAATCCGAGCCATGCAGCCCCTGATCAAATCTCTCCAAGACGGCCAGCCTCTCAACGAGCGCGAGGTCCGTGAGGCCGCCGCTTTTCTAGTCGATGAGCAGGAGTCCGACGAAACGAAGGCCAGCCTCCTGCGGGCTCTGGCACGAAAAGGCGAGTCGCCTGCCGAGATTGCGGGTTTTGTACAGGAGTTCCTGAAGCTGGCCGTGGATCCAGGTCTCGACCGCGCGAAGCTGCCCGGCCCGATGCTCGATGTCGTCGGCACAGGTGGGGATCGACTGCATCTCTTCAATGTCTCCACGACGGCGATGTTCATCCTGGCGGCGGGTGACGTCTGCGTGACGAAGCACGGCAATCGCGGTGTGACGAGCAAAGCCGGCGGTGCCGATGTGCTGGAAGCACTCGGAGTCCGCATCGATCTACCCGTCGAGCGTGTGGCGCGTGGCATCGAGAGCATCGGGCTCGGCTTCTTCTTCGCGCCGCTGTATCACCCGGCGTTCAAAGCCGTTGTGGGCGCGCGCAAAATCCTCGGCGCGGAAGGTCAGCGCAGCATTTTCAATCTCCTCGGCCCACTGCTGAATCCCGCACAGCCCGACTTCCAACTCATCGGCGTTTTTGAGCCAAGCCTCACACGCACT
>NZ_JBILYB010000124.1:0-17508 GCF_044378005.1 Prosthecobacter sp. | reverse complement strand
GAGCAATGGGTGGGCACGGAGAAGCGCATTCTGAAAGCGGGCGAGATGGCCCACATCCCGCCGGGCGTGATCCATGCCACTTACAATCCTCACAAGGAACCGCTGGTCTTCCTGGCCATCCTTTCCCCAGCGAAGCTGCCTGATGACCTCGCTGCCGTCCCTGATCCGCAGGATGTCTCCGCGCAGGAACCCTGGGCCAGCCTGCGTGCCGGTTTACCAGAGTGCGCGACGCTCTCGTGAGCCCTGAATCAGGCTGGATGGCAGATGAGATGGCTCGCAGTCCTTGCGCAGGCGTATCCACGGTGATACTCACCCCGCCCACCTCGCATGTCTGACCTCTCCCATCTGCGCGCCGATTTCCCCATCCTGCATCAGCAGGTCGCCGGGCATCCGCTCGTGTATTTTGACAGTGCCGCCTCCAGTCAAAAGCCGCGTCAGGTGATCGACTCTCTGGTCCACTACTATGAGCACGACAACGCGAACGTGCATCGCGGCCTGCATGAGCTGAGCAACCGCTCGACGACGAACTTCGAGAACGTGCGGAAGAAGGTCGCCAGCTTCATCGGAGCAGCGACGGACGAGGAAATCATCTTCACCCGAGGCACCACGGAAGGCGTGAACCTCGTGGCGAACGTCTGGGCAAATCAGTTCCTCAAGCCCGGCGATGAAGTCGTGATCACCGGCATGGAGCATCACAGCAATCTCGTGCCCTGGCAGCTCGCCACCCAGCGCAGCGGTGCGTCTTTGAAATATGTGCCCGTGCTCGATGACGGCACGCTCGACATGGCCGCGCTGGATGAACTGCTCGCCGGCCCCGTGAAGCTGATCGCCTGCGTGCATATCTCCAACTCACTCGGCACCAAAAACCCCGTACACGACATCTGCGCGAAGGCCAAAGCGCGAGGCATCACCACCTTCATCGACGGCGCTCAAGCCGTGGGCCATGTGCCGGTGAACGTGCGCGAGATCGGATGTGATTTCTACGCCTTCTCTGGTCACAAAATGTGCGCCCCGACTGGTATCGGCGCTTTGTATGCTCGCGCGGAAGTGATGGATCAAATGCAGCCCTGGCATGGCGGCGGAGAGATGATCGAAACCGTCACCATGGAGCGCAGCACCTACAAGTCCGGCCCCGCACGCTTCGAAGCTGGCACGCCGGACATCGCCGGTGTCATCGGGCTCGGTGCAGCCATCGACTACTTGGAAAGCGTCGGTCTTGAGGCCATCCAAGAGCATGGCCGTGAACTCACGACCTACGCCTTGGAGAAGCTCGTCGCTTTGCCAGGCTTGCGACTGCTGGGGCCGCCCATCGGTGTCGATCGCGGATCGCTCACCGCCTTTACCCTGGCTTGTGCACACACGCATGATCTCGTGGAGTTTGCCAACACTCAGGGCCTCGCTCTGCGTGGCGGACATCACTGCACGCAGCCGCTGATGAAGCGCTTCAAAGCACCCGGCACCAGCCGCGCGAGTTTTTATCTCTACAACACAAAGGCCGAGGTGGATCGCATGATCGACATCCTCCAGCAGGCCATCGCCTTCTTTTCCTAACGAACCATGGCACTCTCCGACGACCTCCGCGACCTCTACCAGCAGGTGATCCTCGATCACTCCCGCAGCCCGCGCAATCATGGCCAACTACACGGCGAAGGCTGCGTGCATGTGCATGGCGACAACCCCACCTGTGGCGATGAAATCGACATGTGGGTCAAAGTCGGTGCCGATGGCAAGGTCGAAGACCTCAAGTTCGAAGGCCAAGGCTGCGCCATCAGCCAAGCCAGCGCCAGCATGATGACCGTGAAGATGAAGGGAGCCGATGCCGCGAAGGTGCAGACATTGCTCAAAGACTTCCGCGCCGTCGTCACCGGCGAAGGCACCGTGCAGGACGAAGACGCCCTCGGCGAACTCGCCCTGCTCGAAGGCGTGCAGAAATTCCCCCAGCGCGTAAAGTGCGCCATGCTCGGCTGGCGAGCGCTGGAGCAGGCGATCCAGCAGTCGAAGGAAGGCGACCATGCCTGAACTTCCTGAAGTCGAAACGACCCTGCGGGGTGTCTCGCCTTACCTCGTCGGGCGAGTTGTCCGCGAGGTAATCGTGCGGGACAAACGGCTGCGCTGGCCGGTGCCGGACACGATTCACGAGCTGGAAGGCACCCGCATCACCGCAGGATCACGACGCGGAAAGTATCTGCTGTTCACGAGCGCCAAAGGCACGCTGCTGCTGCACCTCGGCATGTCCGGCAGCCTGCGGGTGAGTGATCCAGCGACGCCGTGGAAGAAGCACGACCACGTCGCGCTCACCACGGATCAGGGGAAGCAACTGCGCCTGCATGATCCGCGTCGGTTTGGTGCGGCGCTATGGATCGAGGGCGATCCTGCACGGCATCCTCTGCTCGCCGATCTCGGCCCCGAGCCGCTGAGTGATGCCTTTTCTGCTGAAGCTCTCCATCACGAATGCCAGGGGCGCACTGCGCCGATCAAGGCCGTGATCATGGACTCGCACACCGTCGTCGGTGTCGGCAACATTTATGCCTGCGAGGCCCTTTTCATGGCGGGCATTCACCCGAACAAAGCGGCGGGCAAGGTGACAAAGCCACGCCTGGCGAAGCTCGTGGCAGCCATCAAAGAAGTGCTGGCCGCCAGCATCGAGATGGGAGGCACCACGCTGCGAGATTTTGTGAATGAGAAGGGTGAGCCGGGATACTTCAAACAGACACTGCGAGTCTATGATCGAGAAGATGAGCCCTGCCGAGTCTGCGGCACGAAGGTGAAGCGTCTCGTGATGAGCAATCGCTCGACCTTCTTCTGTCCGAAGTGTCAGAAGTGAAGCCGAGGAAGTCTGGCAGCATTTGGCGCGTAGATTCTTCATGCCCTACCGCTTGTTTCTGCTCGCTCTTCTAATCACCATCCAAAGCCACGCTCAAACTGGAACGGTTCCAGTTGATCGTCCCCGTTCACGTCCTCCATCAGCACTCACGGGCTGGGCGGATTGGGAAAAGGGGGAGGAGCTTTTTAAACGCATTCAAGTCCCGCCAGCACCGGTGCTTTCGGCAGAAGAGGAGGCAAAGACCTTCAAGCTGGCACCCGGCTACCGCGCGGAACTGGTGGCCTGCGAGCCGATGGTGCAGTGCCCGATCTTCTTTGAGTTTGATCCCGAGGGGCGCATTTGGGTGGTGGAGTATCAGGGCTACATGCGGGATGTGCAGGGCAGCGGCGAAGGCGACCCGATCTGCCGCGTGGTGGTGCTGGAAGATACCAACGGCGACGGCAAAGCGGACAAGAGCACCGTCTTTCTCGACAAGCTGGTCATGCCTCGCAGCTTCGCCTTGGTGAAAGGCGGCATCCTTTTGCAAGAACCTCCGAAGCTTTGGTTCTGCGAGGATGCCGACGGAGATCTGGTCTGCGAAAAGCGCACCCTGGTGGGCACGATGGGCGTGGGTGGAAACCCACAGCACACCGCGAATGGATTGCGACGCGGCATCGACAACTGGCTGCACTGCGCGGACTGGCCGCATCGCTATCAATGGAAGGATGGAAAGCTGATCGACGAACCGACGCTGCATCGCGGGCAGTTCGGCGTGAGTTTTGATGAAACGGGGCGCTTCATTTCCTGCTACGAAAACAGCGCCATGCACATGGATCTGCTCCCGGCGGAGTCACTGCTGCGGCATCCGAACCTCGCCAAACTCGCCCAGCGCGGTGGTCGTGGCAGCTTCGGCGTGAATGTGAATGTCGCAAAGGAGGCGCAAGAATGCTTTCCCATCCGTGTGACACCAGCGGTGACTCTCGGCGCACTGGAGCTGCGAGATGACGGACGCCTGCGCACCTACACCATTGTTTCAGGCGCCTGTTTCTATGATGGCGACCAATTCCCGCCGGAGATGCACGGCAATGTCTTCGTGCCAGACTCCGCAGGGCATCTCGTCGGCACGCTAAAGCTCACCGACGGCATCGCACCGAAAGCGACGCGCTTCTTTCCACCCGAGCAGGAACTCATCGCCAGCACCGACGAGCGCTTCCGCCCAGTGAATGCGCGAGTCGGGCCTGACGGTGCTCTTTACCTAGCAGACATGTACCACGGCATCATCGAGCACGTTATCTTCATCGTGCCGTGGCTGACGAAGCAGATCGAGCAGCGCAAACTCTACGAGGGAAATGATCATGGTCGCATCTGGCGGATCGTGAGTGAGCGCAGAGCCGAGGGCGGAGAGCGGAGAGTCGGAAAGAGCACGGAGGAACTCGTGGAGTCGCTCGGTCATGCGAATGGCTGGCAGAGAAACACGGCGCAGAGGCTGCTGGTGGAGCGCGGGGAGGACATCGGTGATCCGAGCCGCTTCGAAAAACCACTGCATCGACTTCATGCACTATGGACATTGGACGGCATGGGCAAGCTGACGAAGGTGCATTTGCAAAAAATGATCACGGATGCCGACCCAAGAGTGCGTGCGGCAGCAGCGAGATTGGGAGCAGAGATGTCGCTGCTTCAGGAGCCTGAGGAGAGCGTGCGGCTTCAAGCTTTGCTGACAAAGAAGCCGGTGGCAGATCTCGTGGAGCATCTGGCCAGGCATGAAGATGATCTAAGCCGTGTCGCGGTGATGACAGGTGTGCATGGGCATGAGATGGAGATGCTGGAACTGCTACTGAAGCGCGAGGACTGGCAGAAGATGTCGGTCCATCGCCAGGAAACCGTGCGAATGCTGACGCAACTCGCCTGCATGGAGTTTCAAGCCAAGAAGATCGTGGGGAAACTCGCGGAGACGGCAGGTTGGCAGCGCGAGGCTTTGATGGATGGTTTTCTGGCCTCTCAGGAAAAGGTGAGCCTTGAGGCAAAGCCAGCCTTCCTCGATGAACTGTCCGTGAATCGAGACATCGCCGCGCGTGAACGAGTGCAGAAACTACGCATGGCGCTGAGCTGGCCTGGATCTGAAAGCACTCTGACAACAGAACGCCGTGAGCCACTGAGTGCGGCAGAGCAGAAGCAGATCGACCGTGGAGCAGCGGTGTATCAAACGGTGTGCGGCCTGTGCCATCAGCCGACTGGGTTTGGCGTGCCGAACGTAGCGCCCCCACTTCTGGAAAGTGAATGGGCGATGGGCGAGCCGGAGCGGCTGATCCGAATCGCCCTGCAAGGGCTGTATGGTGAGATCGAGGTGAATGGAGAAACATGGAATCTCGCAATGCCCGGCCAAGGTGCGAACCCAGCCCTGGATGATGCCAAACTCGCCGATGTGCTGAGCTACGTGCGCAATGCCTGGGGCAATGAGGCGAGTGTGATCGAAGCTGCGCAAGTCGCTGCGGTGCGCGAACAAACGAAGACGCGCAAATTACCATGGACGGCGGACACGCTGATGCAGATCGATCTCGGCAATGAAAAAGCCATCCACCCCGATGCGGAAGGCGTGCTGCTTTTACCCGCGAGTGCCGCGAAGACTTATGGGCAAAAGCTGGCGTATCGCCCATCGCTCAATGTCCTGGCTCCCTGGCGGATCGAAACCGATGTCGCGGAATGGACGATCCAAGTGGCGACAGACGGTGACTATGAAGTCCTCGTCACCCTCGCTGCCGACGCCGCTTCCGCAGGGGATGCCTTTGTCATCGAAGCTGCCAACTCAAGCGTGAAAGGTGTGGTGCAATCCACCGGCGGTTATGAGACCTTCGCCGAGCAGTCGGCAGGCACTCTCACGCTGAAAGCTGACGTGCAATCGCTGCTCATGCGCCCGGATGGAGCACTGAAGCAGGAACTCGCGGATGTGCGTGCTGTGAGACTTCGGCGGAAGTGAGAAAGAGAGACTTCACGCAAACACCTGCTTCACCACCTTCGGATTCTCCACGCCCGTCAGACGCTGGTCGAGCCCCTGGAACTTGAAGGTGAGGCGCTCGTGATCGAGTCCCGCTGCCGCTAGGATCGTGGCGTGCAGATCATGCACGCTCACTTTGTCGATGGCCGCTTTGAAGCCGATCTCGTCCGTCTCACCGTGGTGATAGCCGCCTTTCACGCCGCCGCCGCACATCCAGACGGTGAAGGCATGCGGATTGTGATCACGGCCCGGCTGATCGCCTTTTTGCGCGATGGGCAGACGGCCAAATTCACCGCCCCAGACGATCAGCGTCTGATCCAGCAGCCCGCGCTGTTCCAGATCACTGATCAGCGCCGCCACGGGCTGGTCGCTCTCATTCGCGAAGCCGCGATGGTTGCCGAGGATGTCCTTGTGACCGTCCCAACTCTGCTGGTTCTCCATGCCGCCGCTGTAAATCTGGATGAAGCGCACGCCGCGCTCCACCATGCGCCGCGCCGTGAGGCACTGCTTCGCAAAGTGACCGCAATGCTTCTCATTCAAGCCATAGAGCTTCTGGATGTGCTCCGGCTCACCTTGGACATCAAAAGCCTCCGGCGCGGAGGTCTGCATGCGATAGGCCAGCTCAAAGCTCTCGATGCGGGCATTCAGCTCGCTCTCAATGGCCGATCCGCCGAGCGATTGACGATTCAGCCGCGCCAGCAGATCGAGCTGCGCGCGCTGACGCTGCGGCGTGAGCGAGTCAGGCACCGCGAGGTTGTCGATCGGCGCTCCCGAAGGCTTCAACCATGTTCCTTGATACACACTCGGCAAAAAGCCCGCGCCCCAGTTCGCCGCGCTGCCTTTTGGCAGGCCGCGATTCAGTGGATCGCTCATCACCACAAAGCTAGGCAGCGAATCGCTCTCGCTGCCGAGTCCGTAGTTCACCCACGAGCCCACGCACGGGTAGCCCATCCGCGTGGTGCCCGTGTTCATCATGAAAAGCGCGGGCGAGTGGTTGTTCGACCCAGTCCAGCAACTGTGGATGAAGCACATCTTATCCACATGCATCGCCGTCTTCGGAAACAGATCGCTAACCCACGTCCCGCTCTGCCCGTGCTGCTTGAACTCAAACGGCGACTTCATCAGCCCACCCACCGACCCCGGAAAGAAGCCCGTCTTCGGATCAAACCCCTCCAACGTCTGCCCATCGCGCTTCGCCAGCTCCGGCTTGTAATCCCAAGTATCCACCTGCGACGGCCCGCCATTGGTAAAGATCCAGATGATCGACTTCGCCTTGCCTCCGACCTGCATCGGCACCTTCGGCGAGAAAGGATTCTTCGCCGCCTCCAGCATCGAAGCGAACGCGAGCATGCCAAAACCACCGCCCGCGCGGGCGAGCATTTCACGACGAGAGTAAGCGAGTGTGTTCATGTCAGTTCACGTAAATGAATTCATTCAAGCTCAGCACCACCTGGCAGTAATCCGCCAGTGAAGCGCCCGATTTCAAAAACTCGGCTCCTGCAGCCATTTCATCAGCTTTTGGTTCGCGGTTGAAGCAGAGGCGGTAAATCATGGCGATCTGCTTCGTGGCATCGCCAGCGGTTGAGACGCGTTTGGCGAGCCCATCGGCCCAGGAGCGGGCTTGCGGACTGTTCATGAGCACGAGGGCCTGCGGAGCCACCGTCGTCGTGGGGCGTGCTCCTTGGCTCACGAGCGGTTCAGGCAGGTCAAAGGCCACCATGCTGCCGATGAGCTGGCTGCGCTTGATGTTGAAGTAGATGCTGCGGCGTTTGCTGTTCTCATCGCGAGAGCCGGGGCCAAACATCGTCGCGTCCAGCACGCCGCTCACGCTCAGCATCGAATCGCGGATGGCTTCGGCTTCGAGGCGCTGCGGCACGAAGCGCATGAAAAGGCCGTTGGTGGGATCAGCAGCCTCCTTTTTCGCATCACGGGCGCTGCTCTGCTGCCAGGCACGACTGCTGAGGATCATTTTGTGGATCGGCTTGAGCTTCCAACCGTTCGCGATGAGCTGTCCGGCCAGCCAATCGAGCAACTCCGGCTGCGTGCAAGGCGTGCCTGTTTTGCCAAAGTCATTCGGCGTCGGAACAAGGCCCGTGCCGAAATGATGCTGCCACAAGCGATTCACGATCACGCGTGCCAGCAGCGCTCCCGCGCCCTGATCCACATCCGTGATCCAATTCGACAGCGAGCGACGGCGACCACTGACTTTCGCGTCCTTTGGCGGCTGCCATTGCCATCGTTTCGAGTCGCCGGGCTTGCTCAGCACTTGCAGAAAGCCCTGTTTGGCCTCGCCATCCTTCATGAGCGGGTTGCCGCGCTTCAGCACATGCGTTTTGTCGAAAAACGGCCCGCCCTGCGTGTGCATCACGATGGGATCGTAGCCCTCGGCACAGATCATCATGCGCGTGGCACCGGGGACGGCGGGCGTGTTCTTTTTGGCGTTCATCGTCGTGATGGCGGAGGTCACTTTGCCATCGGGAAGCACATCCACGTTCATGCGTGTGGTCGTCGTGAAGGTGCTGAGCATCGCGTAGTAGTCGCGGGTGGGCAGCGGATCGAATTTGTGATCGTGGCAGCGGGCGCAACTCAGCGTGAGGCCGAGCATCGCACCCGCCGTGGTGCCGAGCATGTCGTCCATCGCATCGTAGCGTGAGCTTTCGACCTCGTTCGCGGTGATTTGCGAAGGAAACACCCCCGCGCCGAGAAAGCCCGTCGCTGCCAGTGCCAGCGGGTTTTGCGGCTCGTATTCGTCTCCGGCGAGCTGCCACTTCACGAACTGGTCATACGGCATGTCCGAGTTCAGCGCCTTGATGACAAAGTCCCGGTAATGAAACGCAAAGGGCCGGTCATAGTCCTGCTCAAAGCCCGTGCTTTCGGCGTAGCGGGCCACATCCAGCCAGTGGCGTGCCCAGCGCTCGCCGTAGGCTGGAGATGCAAGCAGTTTGTCTGACAAGTCAGACAGGTCGGACGAGTCGGACATGTCCGATGGTGGAAGACCGGTCAAATCCAGATATAGCCTCCTCACGAGCACCGCTTTTTCTGCTGGCGGCGCAAAGCTCATGTCTTTCGCGTTTTTCAAAAGCAGCTCGTCGATGCTCTTCGCCTGCACCTTCTTCAGCGGCTGAAACGCCCACCACTGCCGATCCTCCTCCGTGACCACGCTGCTGTCCTTCTTCGGCTTTTTGCCCGCGATCAGCGGTGCGGAATACGGCGCCCCATCATCAATCCAAGCCGCGATCTTCAAAATGGCTTCGTCAGGAAGCTTCGGGCTGCTGTCCGGCATGTGTGGTTCTTTGGCGTGGTTGATCTGCGCTACGAGTGAGCTGCCCTTTGAGTCAAAAGGCACCAGCACAGCGCCGTGCGAGCCACCGCGCAGCAAATCCTCACGCGTGGCTAGGTCGAAGTCACTCTTCACTTTTTCACCACCGTGGCACTTCAGGCAGTTCTCTTTCATGATGGCCGCTACCTCGCTGTCGAAGAGCTTCAGGCCACGAGCCATGCGCCGGGCATGATCCGCTGGGAGTGCGGGCGGTGAACTGGCTGCCGTGAGCAGGGTCGGCAGCAGCCAGAGCGCGGATAAAAAAGGTTTCATGGAAAATTCGAGTTCTGTGAAAAGAACGCCGAAAGCCTGTGCCAGCTTCTGACTTACTTGTGTCTTATCCTGCCACTTCAGTCGGAGGTCATTGCATTAGCTTGCTGGCAGCCATCCCTCTTTGTCTCCGACAACATTCACTCCCATGTCGAATCGCCGCAAATACCTGAACTACACCACGCCCTGGGGAGTGAGTTTGTCGCCTGTCGCCAAGGCGGGTTGGTCTGCCTTTTTGATTCATGAAAGCGGTTATCAGGCGGCGCTGGAGAACTGGAACCATGAAGGCGTGGACAGCCCCTTTTGGCGGCTTTACCACAACCCGAAACCCGGCTGCTGCATCCGTTTCAACGGTGAGGACATCGAGCTTGGCCCGAATCGCTTCGTGCTGATCCCGGCGAACACGATCTTCGATTGCTGCGGGCCGGTGCTGGCCTGTCACTTCTGGCTGCACTTCACGGTGACTCGGCTCACTGGCGAAGTGCCCGAGGTGCCGGTCGTTCTGAAGGCCACACCTTTGCTTCGAGCGCTGGTTTCAGCGACCATCGAGACGCATCTCCTGCCTGCTGAAGATAGTCGCGACCAACGCCTTTATCATCAAAGCTCAGCATTGCTGCACGCCGCCTTCGCCGAATGGGACATGCCGCCGAGCCCCGCGATGCCGGAACGATTGATTGAGGTGCTGGAACTCATCCAGCGGGCACCACACTCGGACCTCTCGAATGGATTTCTCTCGGAACGCTGCGGCATGAGTCTGGAGAAGTTCATCCGTTCCTTCCGCGAGCACACGGGCATCACGCCTGCGGCCTATGTTTTAAATACGCGACTGCGACTCGCTGGTGAGGCCTTGGCACTGACCGAGAAGACCATCGACCAAATCGCGGTGGAGAACGGGTTTCCCAACAGGCACTACTTCACACGCATGTTTGCGCGGCAGTTCGGCTGCGGTCCGGCGGAATTCCGCGCGCGCCAATACCGGCGGCGAGGAAGGTAATCTCAGGCTTGAATCGACTTTCTGCGGCGCAGAGCGAGCATCATCAGTCCGCCGAGCAGGAGCAGCGCCCGCGAAGGCTCTGGTACGGTGATGATGCGGATCGTGCCGGCATTGTAGAGCGTGCTTGTGTCCCAGGCGAGGAGCCCGGAAAGCGTGGGAAGCTCCAGCAGAGAGGAATCGAAGGTGCCGCTCGGCGCGCTGCCGGAAAAAGTCGTCCAGTCGAGCAACTTCCACGCATCTCCTTCGGCGAAGCTTGTCATGGCAGTGGGATTGTTCACGCGCAGCTTCACATTGCTCTGCAGGCCGAGTGCTCCGCCCCACTGGAGGGTGTCCGAAGCGCTTTCGTTGCCAGTGTTGTCGCCGGAGCCCGCGCCGCTGAAGAGATCGACCTCGAAGATGCTGCCGGTCTGAAAGGTGGTGGTCATCGTGCCGCTCGCGGGAATGAAGGTGATCCTCTTCCCGCTTGTGTCGCCCGCATCACCAACGGAGACTACTGCCGCGCTGCCGAGGATCACGGAACCGCCTGACGCTGGCGAGATGCGGCCCGTGCCGAGGATCGTGCCGCCGGAGACGGTGACATTGCCGCTACCAGTGGCCGAGCCGCTGGTGTTTTTCACCGAGACCGCTCCAGCGCTCACCGTTACGCCACCGTTAAAAGTGTTCGCAGAGCCGAGCACGAGCGTCCCGGCACCCGTTTTTGTCAGACCCGCCGCACCTGTGAGTTCGGAGTTGATGGTCGCTGTGCCGGTGGTGACGGAAACCGTCGGTGCAGAGCCGGAGAGAGTCACCGCGTTGTTTTGCAGCAAATAACCGCTGGTGGTGAACTCGATCCCGCTCGCCGTCACACCACCTGCCATCACGCTCACCGTTCCCGCCGTGCCTCCAAACTCCACCGTGTGGTCGTTGCCTGAGCTGCTGTTCACCCAGGGAAAACTCGTGGTGCCGGAGGCGCCGTTGCGGAAACGGTCCACGGTCGTCGTGTCCCAGGTTCCTGTGCCGCCCGTTCCAGCCGTGGTACCGTTGGCGTCCCAGTTCACGCTGGCGCTGGATTGGATGCTGAAACCGCCCGCGTTGAGCGTGAGAGCAGTATCATTGCCACCGTGGTTGGTGATGTTGGACACAGCCGCACGGTAAAAGCCCGTAGTGAGGCCGCTGCGCGCGCCGGTGTACTCTGCGTTATCGAAATTTGCGCTGTCAAAACTCCCATCGGGCACATTCAGCACGGACGGCAGGTAGGAGGCGCTGTTTGTGGCCGTTCCCGACGCGAGCCAGTTCGTGTCTGCAATGTTGAAGCCGTGGAGTAAACTCCCGGCAAAGGAGGTGTTGCCTGAAGTGATGTTGGTTCCTTGATACAAAAACACCTGGTCTCCGGCGTTGGCTGTGCCGCTGAGCGTTCCTGAAAAGGTCGGCACTGCGCCGCTGGAGACGGTGACACCCACGCCATCCTGATAAAGGACCACGGTTCCAGCCGAAAGCGCCGAGCCGAAGGTGAGCGTCATGTTGTTCTCGTTTCCACTCAGCAGCGTCGTTCCGGCGGTGCTGGTGAAGCTGTTGTCCGTGACACGGATGAGGGTGCCGGCCTCGATGTCCCTCCAAAGAATGAAGGCATACGAGTCCGGCGCATCCGATGTGACTCCAAGAATCTGAATATCACCGACAGCGAGTGATGTCTGCGCACGGGCTATGCCGCACATCAGCAGACCGCAGAGACAGATCGCGACGGCAGGCGTTAAAACGTTGGTAGCAACGAAGGGGGGGATTGGGAGCATGACGAACCTGGGGGGAAGTTCGCCGCAAGAAGTAGCTTCAATTATTCCAGCGTCGCCCGGGGCAACGCGACGTTTTTGGCAGTGAGTATATTGTCACCAATCTATGATCAGCCTCCGTGCCAATCGTCGAAATTGTTGCACGAAGTGGATTGATCTACCCTGCCTCGCGAAGTGAGTCCGAGATGAACTGGAAAATCCTCGCGCTTGCCGCCGTGACCGGAGCGCAGTTCGCTCCGCTCGAAGAATCAACTGACGTGCCTGAACTCGCCCTGCTCATGGGTGATCTGCAGCGGCTCACGCACAAGCTCGCCTTGTCAGCCGATGCCGGGAACATGGAACTCGCCGCCTTCTACCTCCACGAATCGCAGGAGCAGCTTCGCAAGATCCAAACCGAGGCTCCTGAGTATGAAAACTTGCCTGTCGCGCTGCTGATCGACCGCGTGGCGCATCCCGCGTATGCGCCGATGCAGGACGCTGTCACTGACAGGGACAAAGCGCGCCTGATGGCTGGCCTCGATGGCATCATCCAGAGCTGCAACGCCTGCCACACCGCCACGCAGCATGCCTTCATCCGCATCACGCGCGGCACCGAGGTGAATCCCTTCAACCAATCCTTCGCCCCATGAGACTTATATCCACCTTTGTTCTTCTGACATCGATGCTTGCCGCTGAGACGCCGAATCGAGGTGTGGTGCACATCCAGAATCACGCAGACGGTCAGGTGATGGAGCGTGGCCTTGGCTTCATCGTCGAGAAGGACGGCTTCGTGCTCACCAACTACGACAACCTCGTCGCCAAGCCGAACGGAGGGTTGCTGGAGCATTTGAAAATCGTGTCAGGCGGAAAGACCTACACCGCCGGAATCATCGGCTTGGAGCCGACGATCAACATCGGCATTCTGAAGATCGAATCGGATGAAACTTTCACACCTGTCGTCTCTGCCGTGAAGCGCGAGATCACTCCAGGAATGGCCTTGCAGGCTGTTTCGATGGAACACGATGTTTTGAAGGCCATCGACGGCTCCGTTACCGCTTTGAACACAAAGCTGTGTTACCAACACAGCCTCGCCTCGACGATGTTCCGCGCGAAGATTACGATCCCGGCGGGATCAGTCGGCGGACCTGTGTTTCATGCCGACACGGGCGAAGTAGCGGCCATTTTTTCCGGCTACAAACCTGTGCCCGAACCAGGTCACGCCGAAGACCTGAGTGAGACGCATCTGCTGCCCATCAACCTGTGCTTCAACATCTACGAGAGTCTCAAGACCAAGCGCAGCCTGAAGTCTCCATGGACTGGCTTCTCGGTGCGCCCTCTGACTGAAAAGGAGCAGCAAGTCTTCCCAACAGCGAAGAATCATCACGGTGGTGTCGCCATTGAAGACGTGTGGGAAAATAGTCCGGCTCAGAAGCTCGGCATCCAAGTCGGCGACATCCTTGTGCAGTTCTCCTACAACCGCATCCTGAGCGTCGCTGACTTTCAGAAGTGGCTCTACATGTATGGCGTCGGTCAGCCCGTGAAGCTTATCATCCTGCGTGATGGCAAAGAATACCTGATGGCCGACTATGTGATCGAAGAACGTCCTCAGTGGGCTAAGCCAAAGTAGCTACCCGTTCTTTTCCAAGACGACAGCAAGCCAGCCTCGTGTGGAGTAACCTTCAGCCGCTCCGCCGAATCCGTGCAAGGAGACGATCCACCAACCGTCGCTGAGTTCGGTCACCAGATGCTCTTCGGCCACGCCATGCTTGTTGGCGTGACCTTTGAACATCGTGCTGTCTTCATAGGCCATGTTGTCGAGGTAGATGGTGACGAGCTTTTGCATGGAGTTGGGAACTTCGTGCTCACTCAAACACCACGCGGTAGAACAGCCCACCATTCGCGCCGGAGATCGTGGCAGTGAAGTCGATGCGTTCGTAGTCGCCGAAGTCAGTGACGGTGGAGCTAGCTTGCCAGTTCAGCACAGTCGTCCAACTGCCACCGACGAGCATCGTGCTGGACTCGATGCGGGTCTGCTCGGTGATGCCTTTCGGGCGGTAGAAGGAGAGCGTGAACTGATTGCCAGCTCGGGCAGCGGCGAGCGGCTCGTCATTCCCGGCGGCGGGATTGCCGCCGAGAAGGAACTCGAAGTAGTTGCTGCGACCGTCTCCATCGAGATCACCATTTGGACCGGAGGCGGCAGTGTTTTGAAGCTGGGCGAGTGTGAAGCGCTGCGTCTGCCATTTGGCGAATGAGGTCGTCGTGGGATTCAGGAAGATCGCATCAGCAAACTGAGGGAAGTCGATGAAGGGATTGCGATTGCCTTGAGCGCGGACGATGCCGCTGACGTTGACACCGGAGTAGATGGCGTTGTTGCGGCTGCGCTCGTAGTCGGTGGGCGGATGCGCGGCATGCCAGGCGCGGAGCGTGGAGAGCACTCCCATGGTGCCGATGGGTGATGGATTCTCAGCCACGATGAGATCTGTGGTGAGTGCATCACTGCCATCATAGCGAGTCATCATATAAAGTGCCGCGCGAGCGACGACGCCTTTGTCGCGGTCGAGCGGCTCCCAGGAATTGCCGTCCAGTTTTGACTCTGGGGCGAATGGATCAGAGTTTGTGGAGCCGTTGCTCACATCAAATGGGAAGTTTGAGCGCAGGCTGTTCACGGTGTCCTTGCAGGGGAAGAGGTGATGGATGTCGCTGTAGTCCGCGCCTTCATCGCCGACGCCATCGCTGCGGGGCCAGACGTGCTCACGATTCCAACCGCCGCTGATGTTGTTGCTCGTTTTGGGCAGGTTGGCGTTGGAATAAAGGAGACGCACCTGTGTGTTGTTCGTGGCAGCTTCGTCAATGATCTGCATGACCTCGTCCACGGTGCCATAGTCAATGATGACGTGGTCATCGATGATGTTGTGCAGCGCGGTTTGCAGCGCGGAACCTGTGAGGCCCTGCGCAGGGGCGTAATAGCTGAGGAGGTCCGTGTTGGGTGGCAGCTCGACGCCGAGGAGTGAGAGGTTCACATACACCAAGTGATGATCCGTGGCGGCGAGCGCCGCAACGATGGGATCGCCCGAGGTGGCGCTGGGCCAGAAGACGCCTCCACTGTTAACGGTGAATCCAAAGGTCGATGGCAGCGCATAGTCCACACGCACGCCGCCGCTAAAGGCCGCTGTGTCATCGGGATCAGTGCCTGCGCCGCCGCCAGGGACGAAGGTGCTGTTCACCAGGATATTGGCCGGGATCGCCGCACCTCCGACGGTGGCGATGCCGCCGATGAGTTGCTTGATCGCGGGATCAGTGCCGTCGCCTTCGTTGTTGTCGGAGTTTTGGTCACCGCAGATGATGAAGCGTGAGTTCGGCGGCAGGCCACCACCAGGTGCGGCAGACGTTTCGGTGTCATCATAGATGTAGGCGCTGTTCGCGGGCGTGATGTAGTCGTTCCAGAAGCGGATTTCATCACTGTTGCGGCGGCCATTGTGATCGACGCCTGTGATCCACGGTGCGCCTTCATCAAAGACGGGCGGTGTGGGATGGCTGGCGAGGATGTGGACGGGAGTTCCATTGATCAGCACCGGCACGTCGGCATGCGTTTTGGAAGAGAGGCGGAATACATTGAGCTCGGCTGGTGAGTACCAGTCGCCGGTGCCGACGATGTTGGGGTTATCGGGTAACATCGCGTTAGGCATGTCTTTCCAGAGGAATTTCTGGAAGGTGCGTGCGTTCGCGGTGTCGATGGGGTGCTTGGAGAGCACGACAAAGCCGTATTGGCCAGGATGAAGGCCGAAGCCGAAGGCGTCTTCACCGTAGCCTGCCGCGCCGGGCGTGCTGACGATGCTGCCATTGTTGTCGAGGTCCTGGCCGGAATGCACGCCGGTGTTCACCGGCGCAAAGAAGGCATAGGGGTAATAGACGGGGCTTTCACCGCTCTGGCCGACTTCGAGGTAGTTTTCCTGGAAGCGGCGGATGGCGCGGCCACCTGCGTCATAGTCGAACTCATTGATGAGGATGATGTCGGCGTTGTTGCGCTGGATGATGCGGGCGATGCTCTGCGCTTGGGTGTTGGTCACGGTGGCGAGATCGTTGGTCAGCGTGTTGTCTGTGTCGCGGTAGAGGGAGGTGTTGAAGGTGGCGGCCTTGAAGTTGTTCGAGGTGGCGACGGCAGTGGTCGTGATGTTGATCGTCACCTTGTTCAGTGTGTGATTGGTGCCGTCGAAGGCTTGCAAGCGCAGCTCGTGCATGGGCTGTGTGGTGAAGTCGAGCACCGCAGGGTTTGCCAACGTGATGACGCCGGTGTTTGGGTTCAGTTTGAATGCGCCTATTTCGAGTCCCTTCTCGAGAAAGCAAAGCTGGCCGCCTTCAAAGAGCTGCTTTGCTGAAACGAGGCCGTTGTTGATGCTGTGAGCCTGCAAATCGAAGAGGAAAAGCGTGCCCGCTGCTTCACCGAAGAGCGTGGATACATCAATAATGCCAGAGGACTCCCAGTTGCCTACATCACTCGGATTGGTGTCTGAGGAGCCGAGCGGCATGACGGTGGAGCGGTCTGTCTGCGCCACACGCATCGCTGCGCCAGTGGTGGAGTTGAGACGCCAAATGGATGTCTCAAATCCTGCCGCACCAAAGCTGCCATTCTGGTTCGATTGATCTTCCTGAACATAGATGAAGCCGTCATCCGCCCAATCGAGATTGTCCGGGCAGCGCAGGCCCTCTTCTGGTGACATGAACTGACCGCCGCCTGCGTCATCTCCATCGTAAAGGATGCGCATCGCGCCGCTGGTAGGCACGCCTGAACTGAAGTCGATGTCGATAACATAGGTATCCCCCCAGTTATCCAGCGGATAGAGCGAACCACGACCCGTGGAGGTAAAAGCCACGATGCTGCCGTCGGTGGGGCTGGTGCTGAGGTCTTCAGGGCGCGAGAAGGAGAAGGCGCCCAGCGAGTCAGCCTCGGCTTGCAACGTCGTGTCATTCTTATAGCCCGCCGCATCATGTCCGGCGGTGCCAGCAAGTGCGACATTCTTCGCATTGATCGTCACCCAGGTGCCAGCGCGTGTGGCTCCGGTGCCGTTGAACTGCTGCGGCGTGGTATTGCCATTCGTGGCCTTCCACACATAGAGCTGGCCGCCGCTGAGGCCGTTGCGCTGGATGAAATTGCCGCCCGCGTTCTTCTCACCGACATAGAGGTACAGTGGCGTGCCTTGCGCATCATCACCAAGTAAGAAGGCCACATGAGTCGTTGTACCCGTATCGACGAGTGCTGCATTTTCCCACGAGCCGCGTCCCATGTCAGGCAGCGCCCAGAAGTCGCCATTCGAGGTGTCCAGCGCCCAGCAGGTGCCGCCATGTGGATGTCCAAAAGCCGTCGATGTTTCTTCACCGGTGATGTAA
>NZ_JBILYB010000256.1:0-4668 GCF_044378005.1 Prosthecobacter sp. | reverse complement strand
GCGTCACGCATGTGAACCTGGAGACGGGCGCGGAGAAGCTCATCGTCAGCCACGATCTGCTCGCCAAGACCGGCACCGTGATGGAGAATCACCCCACCTCGAAGCACCACGCGTATCACCTGCTCGTCGGGCCGGATGGGAAACGCTTCATCATGCTGCACCGCTGGACGCAGCCCAAGGGCGGCCACCTCACGCGCCTCATCACCGCAGCCATGGACGGCAGCGACCTGCGCATCGTCATCCCGAATGGCTATGCCTCCCACTTCATCTGGCGCGATGCCACGCACATCCTCTCTCAGGCCAAAGACTGGCTGGGTAACAAAGAGTGGGGCGACTTCCTCTTCGAGGACAAAGACAGCGGCATCGTCGCCGAGATCGGCCACGGCGTGCTCGATGGCGGCGGCCATCTCACCTATTTGAAGAACAACGAATGGATCCTCAACGACACCTATCCCAAAGGCGTTCGCCGCATCCAGACGCCGCACCTGTATCACATCGCCACAAACAAGCGCATCGACCTCGGCTACTTCCCCCAGCCGCCGGAATACAAAGGCGAATGGCGTGTGGACTGCCACCCGCGCAGCAGCCGCGATGAAAAGCTTGTCTGCATCGATGCCCCCGACGGAGCCAACGGCCGCCAGCTTCATCTCATCGACATCGACGGGCTCATGGGCTGAGTGCGAAAGGGCAGGGGAGCATCCCAATCTCGCCTTGCTCCCCAGCCCCGCCCGCGCTTCCAGTCGCGCACCCCATGCCCTCTTCTGATCCTTCCCAAGCCCCCCTCGGCGTCTTCGACTCCGGCGTCGGCGGACTTACCGTCGTCCGTGCCTTGCGTGAGCTGCTGCCTCAGGAGTCCATCGTCTATCTCGGCGATACCGCCCGCGTGCCCTACGGGTCAAAGTCGCCCGACACCATCCGACGCTTCTCCGTCGAGGACTCACAGTTCCTCGTCGGCCATGGGGTCAAGGCCGTCATCGTCGCCTGCAACACCGCCACCGCCCACGCCCTGCCCACCCTTCAGGCCACCTTCCGCGTGCCCGTCATCGGCGTCATCGAGCCCGGCGTCGAGGCCACCTTGGCAGACGCCAAGTGCGAGCGAGTCGGCATCATCGGCACCGCCGGGACCATCCGCAGCAGCGCTTATCAATACGCCCTAGCCATGCGCCGCCCCGGCCTGCAAATCCACGCCACCGCAACCCCCCTGCTCGTGCCCTTCGTCGAGGAAGGCTGGATCGACCACCCCGCCCTGAAGCTCGTGCTGAAGCAGTATCTCGACCCCCTCTTGGACAAAGGCATCGACACCCTCATGCTCGGCTGCACGCACTACCCCCTGCTCATGCCCGTGCTGAAAAAGATGCTCGGGAAAAAAGTCCGTCTCGTGGACAGCGCCAGCACCTGCGCCGCCCACACCCAGCGCGTCCTCGAGCAGCAGCACCTCCTCCGCAAAGCCAAGTCCAAGCCCAGTCTCGACATCTACCTCACCGACCTCTCCGAGCAGGCCGAAGCCATGGCCAGGCGCTTCCTCGGCACCGACTTCGGCAAGGTGAAGAAGGCCACGCTGTAAGTGGCTGCGGAGAGTCTGTCGTGCTTTCACGCCCCTCCCGTTCCCGCCTTGCATTCTGCCGAGTCATCGTACACTCAGCGCCTCCCCATGCCCGCCGCCACTCCCGAGCAAATCACCGCCTTCATCTCCCGCTGGTCATCTTCCGGCGCAGCCGAGCGGGCAAACTACCAGATGTTCCTCTCCGAGCTGTGCGACATCATCGGCGTCCCGCGCCCCGACCCGACCTCCGCAGACACCACGCGGAATCTCTACGTCTTCGACCGCGCCATCACCCGCACCCACCCAGACGGCAGCAGCACCACGAACTACATCGACCTCTACAAAGCGCGTCACTTCGTCAACGAAACCAAACAGGGCCTCTCCGCCGATACCGCCCCCGACGAACTCGCCGCCAAGCCCACCGCCACCAAGTCCGGCCATGGCAAGCGCGGCACCGCTGCCTTTGATAAAGCCCTCGAACGCGCCTACCACCAGGCGCGCGGCTACATCACCGCCCTGCCTGCCGAGGAGGGCCGCCCGCCCTTCCTCATCGTCTGCGATGTCGGCCACAGCATCGACCTCTACGCCGAGTTCACCTGCACGGGCGGCCAGTATGAGCGCTTCCCAGACCCCGTCTCCTACCGCATCACCCTCGCCGACCTCCACCGCCCCGAGATCCGCGAGCGCCTCCGCCGCGTCTGGCTCGATCCCCTCTCGCTCGATCCCTCGAAGGTCGCTGCCAAAGTCACCCGCGACATCGCCAGCCGCCTCGCCCTTTTGGCCAAGTCTCTTGAGGCCGACGGGCACGAGCCCCAGGTCATCGCCGGGTTCCTCCAGCGCAGCCTCTTCACCATGTTTGCCGAGGATGTTGGCCTGCTCCCCGAGCACGGCTTCAACACCCTGCTGGACCGTGCCAAAGAAAACCCACGAGGCTTCCCCGTCCTCGTCTCCGCCCTCTGGCAGGAGATGGCCACCGGCACCCATTACTCCGCCCTCCTGTTCAAAGAGATCGCCCACTTCAATGGCGGCCTGTTTGCGGACACCAGTGCCCTCCCTCTCTCAGCCGCCCAGCTCGCCATGCTCACGGATGCCGCCGCCACCGACTGGTCCGGCGTCGAGCCCTCCATCTTCGGCACCCTCCTCGTCCGCGCCCTCGACTCACGGGAGCGGCATAAGCTCGGCGCCGAGTTCACCCCCCGCTCCTATGTCGAGCGCCTCATCCGCCCCACCATCATCGGTCCCCTCCGTGAGCAGTGGGACGCCGTCCGCATCGCCGCCGCCACCCTTCAGGAAGAGGCAGATCAAATGGAGACCCAGGCCGACGAGTTAGAGGCCCAGGCCAAAATCAAACTCGCCGCAGGCACCGGCACCGCCGCGAAAAAACTCGGCACCGAGGCCGCGAAGCTCCGCAAAGACGCCACCAAGAACGACGCCACCGCCCTCGCCCAGGTCATCGCCTTCCACCACCACCTCTGCGGCCTCACCGTGCTGGACCCCGCCTGCGGCACCGCCAATTTCCTCTACGTCACCATGGAGCACATGAAGCGCCTGGAGTCAGAGGTTCTCCAGCTCATCGCCGCCCTCGGCGGGAATGCCAGCCTGGAGATGCAGGGCTTCCGCGTCCGTCCAGAGCACTTCATCGGCCTGGAGATCAATAAACAAGCCGTCGCCATCGCCCAGCTCGTCCTCTGGATCGGCTACTTCCAGTGGCAGCACAAGACCACCGGCAAGGCCGATACCGGCGACCGCCCCCTGCTGCCAAAGGACCGCAGCATCTTCGAGCAAGACGCCGTGCTCGCCTATGACCAGCGCCTCCCCCGCCTCGATCCCGCCACTGGGGAGCCCCTCACCCTCTGGGACGGCCACAGCACGAAGCCCCACCCCATCACCGGCAAAGAAGTCCCCGACGAAACCGCCCGCATTCCCCTCTACGACTACACCGCCCCCCGCCGCGCCGACTGGCCCCAGGCCGACTACATCGTGGGAAATCCCCCCTTCATCGGAGCCTCTCGGATGCGCGAGGCCCTCGGCGACGGCTACACCGAATCCCTCCGCACCGCCTGGAAAGGCAGCGTGCCCGAGTCTGCCGACCTCGTCATGTTCTGGTGGCAAAAAGCCGCCGAACTCGTTCGCGATGCCAAAGCCAAGCGCTTCGGCTTCATCACCACCAACTCCATCCACCAGACCTTCAACCGCCGCGTCATCGAGCCCTTCCTGGCCGATGCCAAAAAGCCCCTCCACCTCGCCTACGCCATCCCGGATCATCCCTGGATTGATTCCGCCGACGGAGCCGCCGTCCGCATCGCCATGACCGTCGCCGCCCCTGGCAAAGCCGCAGGCCAGCTTGAAAAGGTCATCGCTGAGCAGGCTCACGAAGATGGCGAACACGAAGTCACTCTCTCAACAAGTGGGGGCATCCTAGTTGCCAATCTTCAAATCGGCGCGGACCTGACTTCATGCGATCCTCTGCTAGCCAACGCAGGAATTACGAACACGGGAGTTAAGTTGCATGGAGCTGGATTTATCGTCTCAAAATCTCAAGCTGCCGAATTGGGGTTAGGCCGAATATCTGGCTTGGAGAACCATATCAGGGACTACCGCAATGGAAGGGATCTGGCGCAGACGCCACGAGGCGTAATGGTCATAGACTTGAACGGTTTGGCTGCTGATGAAGTTCAGCAGCGTTATCCAGAAGTTTATCAATGGGTCTTCACTCACGTCAAACCAGAGCGTGATAACAACAACGAGGCCTACAGAAGAGAAAACTGGTGGTTGTTCGGCCGAAAAAACACAGAACTGAGATCAGGGCTTCATGGTCTTTCTCGCTACGTCGCCACTGTCGAGACCAGCAAGCACCGCCTCTTCACCTTCCTCGATCAGAGCATTCTCCCCGACAACAAGCTCATTGCCATCGCATCGGACGATGCCTTCGTCCTCGGTGTCCTTTCCTGTTCCCTTCACGTCGCTTGGTCACTAAAAACCGGCTCATGGCTCGGCGTCGGCAACGATTCCGTTTATGTCAAAACCCGCTGCTTCGAGCCCTTCCCATTCCCCGCCCTCGAAGAAGGCGCGTTGAAGCAGCGCATCCGGGACCTGGGGGAGAGGCTGGATGCGCACCGCAAGCG
>NZ_JBILYB010000255.1:0-4689 GCF_044378005.1 Prosthecobacter sp. | reverse complement strand
CCGGTCGATGTTCGGCGTCTTCACTTTCGTCGCGCCGTAACAGCCCAGGTCACCGTAGCCAAGATCGTCTGCCAGAATCACGACGATGTTGGGTATTGGCTTCGGAGCATCGGAAGCGTGCAGCGCGGCGAAAGGCGCGAGCAGCAGGGCGGTGATGAGTGTGAGGGGGTGTTTCATGGTGATTACTTGGGTCTTGGCATGTTCGCGCCGGTCTCCTTGCGCCAAGCGTGGAGGCGTTCGCGGAGTTGTTGGACGATTTCGGGATGCTGGGCGGCGACGTCGTTTTTCTCGGACAGATCGGTGGCGAGGTTGAACAGTTCGACCCCCTCATCCTCCAGCCATTCGATGAGTTTCCAATCGCCGACCCGCACGCTGCTGCACGGCCCGCTGCCGGGGGAGCCGTAGTGCGGGAAGTGCCAAAACAGCGCGTCATGCACCGGCTTGGTCTCGGACTTGAGCAGGCTCGTGAAGCTCACGCCGTCCTTGTGCAGTTCGGGTCGTTGGGGCAGGCCGGCGGCTTCGAGCACGGTCGGAAAGATATCGGTATGGATGATGGGCATGTCGCAGGTGCTGCCGGGCTTGGTCACGCCCGGCCATTTGACGATCCAGGGTTCGCGCACACCACCTTCGTAGAGCCAGCCTTTGCACCCGCGGAGCGGACGGTTGCTGGTGACTCTGTGGCCACCGTTGTCGCTGGTGAAAAGGATCAGCGTGTTGTCGGCGATGCCGAGTTCGTCGAGACGCGCCATGAGCCGACCGACGTTGGTGTCCATCGTCTCGATCATCGCCGCGTAGGTCGGATTCACCTGCTGCTCCGGCAGCTTCTTCGGCGAGGCGCCGTGCGCTGGATTGCCCTCGGTATAGGTGGGCACGGCGTCAACGGCGGGCAGTCTCATCTTCGCCGCTTTGGCCTTGTATTTCGCAACGAGTTCCAGCTTCGCCATGATCGGCGTGTGAACGTCATAGAAAGGCAGGTAGAGGAAGAAAGGCTGCTCCGGTTTGCGCTGTTCGATGAGCTTCATCGCCTCGCTGGTGAGGCGGTCGCAGAGGTGCTCGCCTTCCGAGCCGCCAGCACGAAGACCGGGCACCGGCGTGGCATGGTAGCCCTTCCACTCGTTCGGATTGCGAGGGCGCACGACCGTCACCCCCTTGCTGTCACCATAGGGCCAGAAGTGGCTCTGCGGCTGACCGCTGTGGTTGCCTGCGATGTTGACCTGAAAGCCCTGGTCCTCGGGATAGAAGCCCAGGTCTCCGAGGTGCCACTTGCCGACGTGCCAAGTCGCGTAACCCGCGTCGCGCAGCACCTCGGCGATGGTCACTTCTTCGAGCGGGAGTTCCGTCTTCATCTCGGCGGGCAGCAGCTTGCCGCTTTCGGGTTGGCGCGGGAAGATGTCCGTGATCTTCAACCGCGCCGGAGACCGGCCCGTCATGAGGGCAGCGCGCGATGGCGAACAAAGCGGACTGGATGAATACGCCTGCGTGAAGCGCATGCCCTGCGCGGCGAGCTTGTCGAGATTCGGCGACTCGTGAAAGGTGCTACCGTAGCACGAGAGGTCCGCCCAACCGAGATCGTCGGAGAGGATGACTATGACGTTGGGTTTGTTCGCAGGCTTTGGCGCATCGGCAGAGTGCAGCGCGGCCAGCGGCGCAAGCAGCAGGGCGGCGAGGAGGGGGAGGGAGAAACGCATGTTCTTGGTTCGTAGTTCTTGGTTACTTCGACGGGGGGACGGCAGCAAAGGGCTTACGGCTGGCGCATCAGCTCGTTGGTGGTGATGAGGTGGAGGGGTGGTTTCATTTCGAAACAGGCTTAGCCTTAGGGGGCGTGGGCTTGTTCAGCTTATCAACGGTCTGCTTAAGGGTCACGGCACCCGAGACGCCCTTGCTGGCGACCACGTCTTCCTCGCGGAACTTGGCCAACAGGATTTCGCCGGCTCCGCCGCGATCCCGATCGTAGGTGATCCAGATGAGCCCGTCCTTGTCCTGCACGCCGTCGGGGTAGGACACCCCTCCACGTTCATCGAGCAGGAGGCCTTCGTTCCAGCTGACGCCGTCGTCGGTGGAAAGCTGGGCGGTGAGGTGGCTGCGGTTGCTGTTCTTGTAGTGATTCACCAAGAGAAGGTTGCCCGACGATAATCGCCGGATGAAGAAGCGTGAGCCCGGATTCTTGATCCGGCTCGCCTTCGCGTCGGACCAGTTAAGGCCCTTGTCCTTGGAGTAGCTCTCCCAGAGGAACCCGCCGCCTGTGCGGATAAGCATCCATAGACGCCCATCCTTGAGCTCGGTGACCATGCACTCCAGCGCCCACTCCGGGGCATCGAGCGCGCCGTGCAGTTTCCAGGTCAGGCCTTCGGTGGTCGAGATGCCAACCCCCTGGAGTTGCCTCCATTCTGCGAACCAATCTCGGATGGGCGTCTGCGCGTGCGTGACCGGCATGATCCACTCGCCGGTGGAGAGGACCGTCGGTTTGTTCATCCGGAAGGCATAGGGTGCGTCGAAGCCGACGCGGAACTCGGGGCCGAACACGGGCTTGGGCGCGTCAGGTTCAGCGCAGATCCTGGCCCAGACGTCGTGCCTGGGCAGGTCCTTGTTGCCGCGATTGAAGACATACCAGAGCCGGCCCTTCGGGTCGATCCAGAGGGTCGGGTCAAAGCAGCGCGTCCCGTCGTTCGTCGGCAGTGCCATCGCTTCTGGCGGCGTGAAGGTCTTGCCGGCATCATCGCTATACGAAAGCACCACCGTGTTGTCCGCTGAGGGTTCCTTCGGGCCGCCGGTGAACCAGCAGACAAACACGCGTCCCTTAGCGGTACGTTCGAGCCCGGGGATGCCTTGCCAGGTGCGCTGGTTGAGGTCGATGACGACCGGTTCGGCGGCGTGGATCGCGGCGAGCGGTGAGAGCAGCCGGTCGGCGCGCAGTTCCCCGCGGCTCAGAACGCCTAACGGCAGGGCGATCGATGTTACGTAGGACGGGTTCTTGTTGGCCTGCCCATCCCAGCCGATGCACTCCCAAACCTTGCCCTGCTGCGCACGCAGGTGGCCGAGCCAATGCCGCTTGACGGTCTGCGCCAACTCCGGATGCCCCGGCTGCAGGATGGTCAGCAGCCAGCCGATCGGGATGTGCCAGTAGGCGCCGTTCTCATACCTGTTCTTCGTAACTCGGGTTTTCTCCCACATGGTAGTCGGCGACGCGTCGCCGCTCAGCGGGACGTGGCGCAGTGCCCCCTCGAACTCGATCTCTCCGGGCTTGGCCAACGCCGCCGTAATCGTCCTGAGCAAACCCGCACGGGCTTCGCCCTCAACCGCGCCGATATGGATCGCGTAGATGCTGCCCCACACATCCGACTGCCCGGAGATGCCGTTGGAGGCTTTGAGCCAGCCGCCGTGGGTGCCGTCGGTGTCGGCAAACACCGGTAGGATATGCGAGCGGATCTGTTGGGCCACGCCGGCATAATGTTTGGCGTCTTCCGGTTGGTCCATCTTGGTGGCGAGCCAGGCGAGTTGCAGGGCCGCGCGGTAGCGGATCAGCGAGGCCATCAGGAGGTCGCCCGTCATCTCGATGGCATCATAGAAAATGAATCCGACCGCCCGCCGCGCCGCCGTGGTGCGCACTAATTGTGTGGCCGGATCGATCTCCGGCACGGCAAACGCCAGCTTCAGTCGCTCATACACGGTGCGGCCGCCCACCTCGCGGCTCAGCAGCGCCTTGGCGTCACCCGTGTGCGCGAGCATGTGGGCCAGCCAGATGACATCAAACTGGTTGTTGCTAGGCGGGCGGAACCCCCAGTCACCATTCATGTGGGCAGACGGGTCGTAGGTGCCAGGAAAGAACACCGGTGTGCCGTCCACGTTAATATGATCCGCGATGGCGTGGGCGGGGATGATCACCTGTCGGCCGAGGTCGATCGGCGTAGGTCCGTTTTGCTGTTCCAGGATCAGCTGTAAGTGTCGGAGGCCATCCTCGCGTGCGATCAGCCCGCTGGAAAAATTCATGGTGAAATCCTGGATCCAGATCGCCGGATACCCCCCCGGCGTGATGGCCCGGAATCCTAAGGTATTGGTTTTGCCTTTCGCGACGGCCCCCGGAGCCACCTCGCAGTTCTTGAGGGTAGCTGTCGCCACCTCGCGGACGAACGCCAGTTCTTCTGTCGTCAGAATCGGCGGCGGCGTTGCGCCCTCGGCCGCAGCGGCATGCACCGCGGCCAGCGGCGCGAGCAGCAGGGTGGTGAGGAGGGGGAGGGTGGGGCGCATGTTTTTGGTTCGGCGTTCTTGGTTGCTTCGATGGGGGAAGCAAAGGGCTTACGGCTGGCGCATCAGCTCGTTGGTGGTGATGAGGTGGACGAGTTCGCGGAGTCCGTAGCCTTTCGCTTTCCAGTCGGCCTGGAGGCGACGGAGGGCGGGTTGGTCGGCGAAGCCGAGGGGACGGCCGAGCGCGTAGGTAAGGAGCTGATGAGAGAGGTTCTGGGCCATCAGGTCAGGATTTCTGACGAGGTAAGCGCGGACATCCGCGGGGCTCTTGACGGCCTGTCCGCGGTATTCGCCCGTAGTATCGATGAGGGCGCCGTTCGGGTAGGCGCGGCGGAGATGGCCGATGGGATCGTAGCCTTCGAGGGCGTAGCCGAGCGGGTCGATCTTGGCATGACAGTCCGCGCAGGCCTGGACGGAGCGGTGTTTCTCCAACTGCTGGCGGATGGT
>NZ_JBILYB010000123.1:0-17706 GCF_044378005.1 Prosthecobacter sp. | reverse complement strand
GGACACGAAAACAGTCCGAAGTTCGCACTACTCGGCGGCAGCCTTTTTCTTCTTCCCTTTGCCTTTGCCCTTCTTCTTGGGCGCGGCGGTGGGGGTGTTGGGAGTGGGCATTTTGGCTCCGACGGATTCACGCCAGGTGAGCATTTTGGCGTGCAGTTCCTTCGCCTTGTCGGGCATCTCGGTGGCGAGGTTCTTCGTTTCGCCGATGTCGTCGGCGAGGTTGTAGAGTTCGAGGTGCTTGTCTTCGAAAAACTCCATGAGCTTCCACGGGCCGGATTGAATGAGACCGACGGGGGTGGTGCGCCAGGTGTTCTCGCCAGCGCCGAGGTAGCCGGGGAAGTGCTGGTAGATGGCGTCGCGCTTTAGGGTGGCTTTGGCATCGCGGAGCAGTGGGGCGAGGCTTTCGCCATCGAGCGGCTGATTTTCAGGGGCTGGCGTGCCGGTGATCTCCAGCAGGGTGGGGTAGAGATCGACATGGATGGTGGGGATGTCTGTTCTGCTGCCAGCGGTGGTGACGCCGGGCCAGCGGACGATGAAGGGAACGCGCGTGCCGCCCTCATAGAGGCTGCCTTTGCCGCTGCGCAGCGGGGCGTTGTCGGTGATGTCGCCGCCTTTGACGCCTTCACGTTCGTAGCCGCCGACTCCGCCATTGTCAGTGGCAAAGATGACCACGGTGTTGTCGGCGATGCCTTGCCTCTCCAGCTCAGCGACGACGCGGCCCACGCTCTCATCCACGCTGGCGATCATAGCCGCGTAGGTGGGGTTCTTGTGACCACCGACACCGGGTTTGTCTTTGAATTTGGCGATGAGTTCCGGCTTCGCCTGATGCGGTGAATGCACGCCAAAGTGCGGCAGGTAGAGGAAGAAGGGCTCGGCTTTGTGCCGCTGGATGAAGTCCACCGCCTTGTCCGTGAGGAAGTCGGCGAGGTATTGACCCTTCGGGACTTCGACGGGCGGGTCGGTCTTGAAGTTAAAGTGAACGCCCGAGGACTCGATGGCCTCGTCAAAGCCGCGTTTGCCCGGATGAAACTCGGCCTTCTGACCGAGGTGCCATTTGCCAAACATGCCGGTGGCGTAGCCCGCGCCTTGGAGCGCCTTGGCGATGATCACTTTCTCCAGCGGCAGGCTCGTCACATTCTCCACGGGCTTCAGCGGGCGGGTGCTCCAGTCAAAGCGGTCGATGCCACCGACGGTGTAGATGCCGGTGCGCGGTGCATATTGCCCAGACATGAGCGCCGCGCGGGTGGGCTGGCAGTTTTGGTGATGGTGATGATTCGTCAGCTTCATCCCCTGCGCCGCGAGTTTGTCGATGTTCGGCGTTTCGTAATACTTTGAACCAAAGCAGGCCACGTCCGTGTAGCCGAGATCATCCGCGAGGATGAAGACGATGTTGGGTTTCGTGGCGGCTGTGGCCGCACTGGCGAACAGGGCGGTCAGCAATAGGCAGGCGAGTTTCATGGAGGCGTGCGGAAACGGAACGCCATGGGTCATGTTGCAGCAAAGCGCGCTCGCCAGCTTCTAGTTGGTCTCTGGGGAATAGGCTGGGAAGCCGTCGTGCCAGGAGAGGTATTCCATGGCTCCATGGATCTCCTCTTCTTTGAGGGCGCTGATGCGGAAGATGCGGCCTTTGAAGGTGCCGACGGTGCCGGGACGCCCTTCGATGAGGTTGAGGATGGTGCCTTCCATGTCTCCAGGTTGAATGACGGTGGCTCCAGCAGCCGTGGCCCCCATGGCGAGTGCGGTGATTTCCTGGGCGTTGCGCTGGTTGCGCACCTTGAGCATCACATCACGATGATAACTGCTGAAGAAAGTGATGGCAGAAGCGCTGAGCACGCCAAGAACAGCCACGACAATGAGGGCCTCAATCATGCTGAAGGCGGAGCGACGGCGGCTCTGGAAGGCGGGCGTGTGCAACGGAGGTAGGGGTCTTGAATTTCTCCGGTTCACGATTTCTGAACGATGATCCCGCGGAAGGCGCTGCGGCTCATCATGGGCTGGAGAAGGCTGAGTGTGGCGCGAAGTTTCGCGGGGCCGACGACAGCGGGGTTGTTCACCAGGATGACGTCGGTGGCCAGAGGTGCGAGCGGGGCTACATCGGCGAAGTTTTTCAGCACGGGTCCGGCATCGAGAATGATCCAGTCCACATGCTGTCTGGCGCGGTCGATCCAGGCGCGGTAGCCGTCGAGAAGCTCGTTGGTGGCGTAGGCGGGGAGGTCGTGAGCGGGGAGGAGGAAGAGGTGGGTGTTGCCATAGCGCAGAGATTCCAGATCATGAGCCCAGGAACTGTGATGGCTGGCGTGGGGGAACCAGTGATGAAGGGCAGGGGAGACGGCGTTGCACTCCATCATGAAGACGCTGCGCCCCTGATGGCAGAAGGCTGCGGCGAGGGCGGCGGCACTGGCGGTTTTCCCCTCACCGGCATCGGCGCTGGTGATGAGGACGATGCCGCCGAGGCCGCTGCGCTTGAGGGCCTGCATTTCCAGAGAGATGGTGATCTGCTGGAGGGCACCAGCGGCTCCGGCGGGCTCAGGCAGGAGGAGCTGGCCGAGCATCTGCTCGGGATGCGAGGGGCCGACTCTGGGAAGGTGGGCGAGAACGGGTGCAGTGCCAAGACCAGGAATGCTGAGCGGCTGAGGCGCGGGAGGTGGAACGGCCAACTGGAAAGGACTGGAAGCCGGGCGCTTCTGCATGGGCTGGGATGCCGTGGACAAGGGCGTATGCGCTACCACGCGCGCGGAGGGGATGTTTGGCGAGGGGGAGCCACCTTGGCGGAGGATTTTTAAGACATGCTGGTCGAAAAGCCCCCAGCCGATGGGAAAGCCGAGGAAGAGGAGGCCGAATACCATGAAGCTGGCGACGGCAGCCATAGGTTTATTGGGCTTCACGGGCTTGCCTGGTGCGCTGGCAGTATCGGCAAGGCTGAGGGCGCTGCTTTCGGTGTAGCCGCCGGTGATTTCTGCATTGCTCAGGCTGCTGACGATCTTTTGATAGGAAAGGCGGTCGGCGGCCACGCGGTCGCTGAGGAGGTTGTATTCCACGTTTTTGCCGCTCTGATCCACGGCCATGGTGCGCGAAGAGGAGAGCTGCTTTTCATAGTCCTGGATCTGCTGCTCCAGGGTGCTGACTTCGGTTTCGGCACGGGTGACCACGGCATCGATGGCACGCTTGAGGGAGATGTTCAGGGAGTCGATCTCAGAAGACAGGGCGATCATCTTTGGGTGTCTGCGGCCACAGAGGGGCTCCAGGGCGCGACGTTCGGCGATTTTGGCATCGAGCTCTTTGCTGTGGAAGGCGACATCGGAGTTTTCACCGACGCTGCGGACTTCCTGGAGGTCGCGCCCGGCCTGCTGGGTGATGCGGATGCTCTGAAGATCACTGCGAGCTTTGATGAGGCGCTGCTGGGCTTCGGTGATGGCGGTGTTGAACTGGAGCATGCGCGCGCTGTCCACGCCGCTGCTGGTGTTGTCCACGATGCCGGCGCTTTTGCGGTATTCAGCCAGTTTGCGCTCGCTCTCTTCGAGGCGGGCGCGCAGCTCGAGCGCCTGCTTTTCGAGATAGTCTTTCTCACCTTTGGTGACACCGGATTCGACGACGCCATTGAAGCGGATGTACTGCTCGGCAAAGGCATTGGCGATGTCTGCGGCCATCTGAGGGTCGCCATCGCGCACGATCACGCGCAGGATGTGGGATTCCTTGAGCGGCTCGACGGTGACGGTGCTGATGATTTGCTCGATGAAGTATTCTTTGGCGGCTGGTGGTGCACCTGGTTTGTAAAGACCGAGGAGTTTGAGCAGTTCAGCTTTGCGGCCTGGGTTGGCCAGCAGGCTGGCAGTCCAGGTTTCGCGCCTGGAGCTGTCGAATCTGTCGAACAGGTGCTCGGCGAAGCGGCGTGACTTCATCTCAGTGAGATGATTGTTCACGAGCTGGGGAGCGCTGAGTTCACCAGGGCCACCCCGGGAGGAGTCGGGAAGATTGAGGACGTTGGTGTCACCGATGCGCAGACGCAGCTTGGCCTCGGCCTCATAGACTTTGGCCCCCATGCCAAGGAAGTAGAAGGCCAGGGCTGCGGCGGGCAGGGCCATGAGGAATCCCAGCAGACCAAAGCGCCTCAAGTAACCGAGAAGGTCGGCGATGCTGATGATGGCCTCGCTGAACTGCGGAGCAGGAGCGGCGAGATACGGGCTGGAGTCCACCTCAGTCATCGCCGGGGGCAAGCCCAGGGAGGAGTTGGGGGAATGGTGCCCGAGCGCACGCGTTCCACTCTCCGCAGGCACCAGCGGCTGGGAGGAGGAGTGTTCGAGTGCGAGGCGGTAGGCCATGAGAAGGAGGGCGGAGGGATACTATCATGCATTTGCCGCCTGAGGGCAAGATGCGGAGGCGAAGGTTTCAGCCGTGGCGAGTGGGGGCGCCACTTTCATGGCATCGAGAATGATCTGGTTGACCAACTGCACATCGAACACTTCCTCGGCGAGCCTGCGGCTGGCACGGCCCATGGGGGCGATTTGATCGGGATGATCGAGGAGGTGCTGCATGGCTTGTGCCAGGGCATCGACATCACGAGGCGGGCAGAGGAAGCCATTGCGGCCTCGTTTGGAGGCACCCGCAGGAGTCACCGCATCAGCGACACATTCACGGGCTCCGACGGAGTCCGTGGTGATGATGGGAAGTCCCGTGGAGAGCGCCTCAAGAGTGGCGTGAGGCACTCCCTCGCGATACCAGGTGGGCAGGCAGAAGACGTGCATGGTTTTCAGCAGCGAGGGAATGTCTTTCACCATGCCGTGATGGATGAGCGTGCCTTCCTTCACCCACTGCGCCACTTCCTCCTCAGTGACACGATTTGGATTCGGATCAAAGGGGCCGACAAGATGGAACTCGGCCTGCGGGTAACGGGCTTTGATCTTCCGGGCCGCTTCGGCAAAAACGCACACGCCTTTGCTGATGAGCAGCCGACTGACGAGCACAAAGCGGATGCGGCCGGCGGCGATGCCGGCATTTCCTTCGAGCGGGACGTGCGGATATTCCTCCAAGTTCACTCCACTGCCAGCGGTGACATGAACGGGCACTCCGGGAGGGAGCATGCGCATCTCGGTGAAGAGTTTTACGTCGTCCTCGTTTTGCATGAAGATGACGTCCGCACGCTTCAAGGCGAAGCGGTGCAGCGCCTTCGAGATCCACTGCACGAGCGTCTGCTTCAGCGTCTCCGGCTTTACAAAGGTGAAGCCGAGCCCCGGCAGCAGGGCATACACTTTAGGCACTCGGGCGAGTCGGGCGACGACACAGCCATAGACCACGGACTTGATCGTGTAGGCAAAGAGGGCGTCCGGCTTCTCCCGGCGAAAGAGGCGGAACATGTCCAGCCAGGTGATCCAGTCTTTGAGGAGATTCACGCGGCTGCGCACCATGCGGATGGGCACATGACGTGCGCCGAGGCTTTGGACGAACTTTTGGACATGCTCATAGTCCTCGGCGGCGGAGGTGACGACCTCGCAGCCATGCACCGCCAGATCGCGGATCAGATCTCCGCGATGATAGATGAGCGTGTTGGCGTCTGCTGTGAGGACGAGGACTTTCATTCTTCGGATTCGGTCGATGCGGCGGGGGCCGTAGTTGAGGCAATCTCTGGTTTGGCAAAGCGGCGCTTCAGCGCACGCAGGGCACGGAACGCGAGTGAGCGCAGGTGCCAGGGGTGGAAGCACTCCAGGTCGGACACATGGCGGACGCGGGAACTCCAGTCGCGCTTGTAACGGTACTCGCCTGGCAGGAAGTCAGCCAACTGGAACCCCCGCTGGATGGCCTCATTCAAAGTGGCGCGGACGGCCATGTTGCCCATGCTGATGCTGGCGTAGCGCTTGTCCCAGCCGAGCTGGTAGATGAGCACTTCACCGCGATGGCAGAGTGCGTAGATGGAGCCGACCGGTTGGCCGTCGATGATGATGAATGGCGTCATGGCCCGGCCAGTGGGCAGCCATTTTGCCATGAGGCGCTCATGCAAACGCCGAACTGCCGGCCGCAGGAAGGAGCTCACTCCATCTGGCCAATGCAAGGCGTGAAGGCGGAAGAAATGCTCAATCGATTTCTCAGGTGTGAAGTCGGTAACCACACTGCCTTCATGCTGATCGAAGAGTCGGCCCCAGTAACGGCGGATATTACCGCGGAATTTGCCCCCGATCTCCTTCTCAAACTCTTCCCAGGTCGGGCGAAGGTTCAGGTAGCGGCATCCCGACTGATTCAGCACACCTGCTTCCACACCCGCATGACGCAGCTCGGCGAGCAGCAGTGGATGATTCGCGGATTCCTCCGGCACTTTGTTCAGCCGCACGACATCCCACGAGCTGCTGGTGAGCGAGATGACGGAGGCGAGCAGCGGGGTGACCTCCGCCTCGCGGCCAGCAGGAACGAGCAGATCCATGCGCTCTCCCTGCACATCGCCGAGGCCATTGATAAAGCCTAGATGGCGCAGATGCTGGCGCGAGTCGCCACGGTCCCCTCCGATGACAAACGGGGCTATGCCCACGACAGCGCCTTCGTCGTCACGCACCACGCCGAGGCAGAGCTTGAACTTTTTCCCGCACTCCTGCCACCACAGGCGGACGTAGTCCCAGGCCAGGAAGGGGCTGTGCGTGGTGGATGCATCCAGCAACCGATCCCAGTCAGCCTCAAGTGCGGCAAAGCCCGCTGCATCGCGTATGATTTCCAGTATCATCGAGCACCTCCCAGCTTGGCAGGATTCTGAACGATCAGCGCCGCAATGGCCCGGCGGGCGGTATAAAGCTGGGCCATGTCATCATTCCAGTCACCGAAACCACGAGCAAAGCTCTCGGCCAGTTTGAGGGCTGGTTTTTCCAGGGTGAGATCCCTGGCGAGCATGAGGTAGTCGTAGTCGTCGCACATCTCGCGCAGCCATTTGAGGCGGATGCTAGCCACCGGCATGTCGCGGCCATGGCGCTTCTTTGTGGCGGGGTAAATGAAGCTGCCATCACCATGGAAGACCTCGCTGCCATCCGTGGTGCGAAAGCTGTCCGAGCTTTCCCAGACGTCCACGCCCTCTGCCGAATGCAGTGTGTCCCAGTAGGTGAAGCCGGTAATGCCGTGGCGTGGCATGACCCAGGCCATGATGCGGTGATTCATCGGCGGGAAGTCCAGGCACCAGACGGGCGGATTGGATTCCTTGAGCACGGACGGTTTGCCATGGGCATCCAGCCAGGCCTGCGGTGTCTGCACGAGTGCGGTGTAGCACCAGACTTCATCGCCTGCCTTCAGCCGGCGCGTGATGTCATGGCGGCCCTTCGGTGACTCCATGTCTTCCCAGACTGCGCTTACATGCGGGGACCAAATATCGACGAATCCATCCAAGGTGCCCCACCAGCCGGAGTCTGCCGATGGCTGCTCGGTGACGAGTAGAGGCAGGCGCACGCCATGGGCCACTTCGGCCTCATTGAAGAAATCCCCCCAACGCCGAACCAATGAGTAGGCGTCTGCACTGTTCGGCTCGTCCAGCTCGGCAAGGATGATGTAGCCACGCTCACCGGCTTTGGCCTTGTGCAGCAGCTTCATCCAGTCTGCACAGTAGCGCATGGCGGCGGTGCGGTCTTTGCCCAGTGAGTCAGCAAACGGCCAGGTGGGCCAGAGCGGCAGCGCAATCATGCCTGCGTGGCGATGCAGCAGGTGCTGGCGCATGGCCTTCTCGACGCGCACGGCGTCCAGTTTGCCCGTGCCGGGATCAGGGTAGGTCTGGCGGCTTTGATCAAAGGCCAAGCGATGCTTCACCATGAAGTCGTAATACTGCTCCACGAGCGCCACACCTGCGGCAGTGGGCGGATCTTTGTCAGGATTGAAGCCATGGACCTCCAGCATCCGGCGGTAACCTGTCATCATGGAGGACTTCAAACGCGGCACCACGGGAAGGTCGAAATCAGACACGCGCAGCAGCAGCTTGGTGCGGGCAACATCTGTGCCCTGGGCATTCTTGGCGACGACTTCACCGGCGAACAATCCTGCTTTCGTGCCGTAGGGCACATGCACGTCGATCCACCATGGCTGGTTGATCTCTTTCCCGTCAGGCAACACCTGCCAGGGGAAATCCTGCGGCACGAGTGCATCCGGGTACTCCCCGGCTGGCAGTGGCGACATCGGTGTGGACTTCGCGACCTTCACATAATGTTCACGCAGCACTTCGGGCGCGGGGATGCTGGTGCCGTCCGGGCCTTGAAGCGCGGTCACTTCGAGCGTGATGCCTTTGATTTCACCCGGCGTGGCTGTGAGCACGACTTGCAGTGATTCCCATTCTCCACGCGCGGCCTCGATGGCTGCGTCCATGTCGGTGGTTTCCTGCACACGCATGACCCGCGTCATGGCATCCACACGTGCGATTTTAACCTCTGCCAGGAGCGGTGCAGCGCATGCAATGAGGATGGTGAAAGGGAACTTCATGACGTGAGCACCTCTTGATACACCTTTTCATATGCACGAGTCGCAGCAGCGATGTCGAACCGCGCCACGGCGATCTTCCGCACCTCCGAAGCTGCTGGCGGGTGCGCAAGTATTTCATCCCAGGCTAGAGCGAGAGACTCGGGATCACGCACGGGCACCACGCGGCCAGCGCCTTCGAGCAGGCGAGCACAATCCCCTACGTCCGTGGTCACGCAGGGAATGCCGCAGGACATGGCCTCCATGATCGTCATCGGGCAGGCTTCCGTGCGGGAGGAGAGGGAAAAGACATCCAATGCTGGATACACCCGCTGCGGGTCGTCGCGGAAGGCGGTGAAGTGGACCTGGTTTCGATGCGGCATGACCGAAAGGGATGCGCGGGGGCAGTCACCGAGTTCATGCTCCTCGCCACCGCATAGCCAAAAGTGCGTCTCCGGCTTCCGCATCTGCAAAAGGGCTGCCGCGCGCAGCCAGGTGGAGAGGTCTTTCATTTCATGGAAGCGCCCGATGAATCCGATGAGCGGGGCGCTTTCCGGTACGCGGAGTTCGTGGCGCAGCGCCGTGCGAGCTTCGGCATCTGGCACGAAACGGGAGGTATCGATACCATTTGGCACCCAGGTCATGCTCTGGCGTGAATAGCCGAGTGAAACGTGGTCTTCGATCGCTGCCGCAGAGCATGAAATCACGCGTGTGGGCACCAAATGGGAACTCGCGCCGATGAGGGCCTGGAAAGCGCGCATCTTGATCTCGGAGTCACCCGGATTCGTGTGGATCTCCCGGCAATGAATGCCCCAGACGACCTTCTTCACACCTGCGATCCGCGCACACCAACCACCGACGAAGTCCGCGTGGTGCATCCAGGTTTGCAGCACCTCGGGCCGAATCTGACGGAGCAGATGGATCAGCTTCTTCAGCGTGCTCGGACGAAGAAAGGCGGTGGCCTCCAAATCATGCACCTCGGCACCGGCCGCGCGCAGTTCGGCCATCTCCTTGGCCCACGGGCGCCCATCCATGACGATCACCACGGTACGCCAAGATTCGCGATTCATGGTGCCGACGAGGTTCCTCAGCATCGCCTCAGCTCCGCCTCCGCCAGGAGCGGCGATGAAGTGGGCGAGGGTGTGGAGGCGTGGCGCTGGGTCGGCAGAAGAGTGTTCAGTGCTCAGTTCGCAGTGCTCAGTCTGGGGCGGCGTGGCAGACGTGTCGCGCTTGGAGAGCAGCCGCAGCTTTTTCAATACCTGCGCACTGAACACTAAGCACTGAGCACTCAGGCCCAAAATCACGGGTGACATCGCTTTCACGCCGCACCTCCTCTCCATCGCTTCACCATTTCAAATGCACCCGAAGCCGTGGCATTCGTCTCCATGACCGAGGTGGGGTTGCCATACCGGGGCAGGGCAAATCGCGCTCTGGCGGCGGTGAGGCGCGCAGGCATCATCGTGAAGGCGGATTCGAATCCGTGCTCAGCGAGGAGTCGCTGAGTGTCCTCAGTGAAGTCCTGGAAGCCGCCATTGGTGTAGGCGAAGAGCGTCGGCGCACTGCCCAACTCGGACGTGATGCGCTCGCGACATTTGCGGATTTCCTCCGCCTGCTGTTCCACCGTGCAGCGTCCGAGGATCGGGTGTGTGTGCGTGTGCCCGCCGAAGTCGATCAGCCTGCTGGCCTTCATCTCGCGGACTTGATCCCAGGTCATCGGCAGAGTCGTGACCGGAGCCTTGTGATTCGCTGCCGAACCCAGTTGGGTGATCGCGGCTCGCATCTCGGGATCTGGCAGCGTTTTGAGATGACGGAATGTCTGGTAAAGCTCGGCCTTGGAGGCACCACGCGCCCGGAAGATGGCATCGACTTCCTGAAACCAGAGCGGATGCGTCCCGTCTAGGAAGCCCGTGGCGAGGAAGATCGTGGCAGGCAACCCCAGCTCCTTCAATACGGGGAAGGCGAGGTGGTAGTTCGACGCCAGCCCATCATCAAAAGTGATCGCCACTGCACCACGGGGCAAAGTTTGCCCGGCATTCAACTGGCTCATCATTTCTGCCAACGGCATGACTTTGTAGGTTGCCGCCAGATGGCGACACACCGCGCGGAAGGTCGAAAGCGGCAGATTCAGGCTGTCGTCGAGCACGCCGGTGGGGGTCTTGTCCGCACATATCCCATGGAATGTCAGCACTACTCCCTGCCCCGTCAGCCGCCACCGGGCCAGTTTGGTGAGGCCGCAAGCCACCAAGACCGCCGATTTGGCAGTCTGCCGGAGATTCTGGAAACGTGAGGACAAGGTTTAGTGATTTGCTATAATTTATAGAAAATATCAAATTTTAGCTAATCATCAACCCCGACTTAGCATTTGTTCCGCTTCTTTCAGGCCACACCCGTCCCGCTGCGATGTAGCTCATCGCGCGCCAATCCGCTCTAAAAGCCGTGCCAAATAGCCCCAATTTCCTCAATACCAACCCTTCAGGCTGGATTTGAGGATCTTGAGAAGTCCGACTAGCCGGCGATCACGGCAGCACGGGCATTCTCTTCTGCCCCGGTTTTCTCCAGGTAGTAGTCGTAACCGCCGCTGTAGGGGGTGACGACGCCATTGTTAATGTGCAGGACTTTCGTGGCGAGACTGCGGATGAAATGCACGTCATGGGAGATGAAGACGAGGGTGCCTTCAAACTTCTGGAGCGCGAGGATGAGGCCCTCGATGGCCCAGATGTCGAGATGCGTCGTGGGCTCGTCCATGAGGAGGAGGTTCGGCGGATCGACGAGAAACTTCACGAGGTTCAGTCGGCTCTTTTCACCTCCAGAGAGGACTTTGCACTTCTTGTACACGTCCTCACGCTTGAAGAGGAAGCTGCCGAGGATGCTGCGGGCGTCGTCTTCACGCAGCTCGGGGGCGCAGCGTTTGAGTTCTTCCAGGATGGTGCATTCGGGCTCCAGTGTGTCGCTGCGGTGCTGGGAGAAGTAGCCCATCTTCACATTCGTGCCGAATTTGCGGTCGCCCTTTTGGAAGGGCACGACGCCAGCCATGATCTTGATAAGGGTTGATTTGCCGGAGCCGTTTGGGCCGACGAGCACGGTGCGCTCGCCCTTTTCCACTTCGAGATCGAGGCCGGTATAGACCTTCTTTTCGCCATAGGCCTGATGGATGTCGGTCAAAGCGATGACGCGCTGGCCGCTGCGTTGCGGCTGGGGGAAGTTGAAGCGGAAGGCCTTCCGCAGCGGACGGGGCTTGTCCAGCTTGTCCATCTTTTCGAGCTGACGCTCGCGGCTCTGGGCCTGCGCGGCCTTTGAAGCGACGGAGCGGAAGCGGTCGATGAATTCCTGGATCGATTCGATCTCCTTCTGCTGGTTTTTCCAGGACTGGTAGGCGCGCTCGTAGTTCTCTTCCTTCTGCTTCAGGTAGTCGCTGTAGTTGCCCTGGTACTGGAGCAGCTTGCTTTCATCGATCTCATAGACGGTCTCGATGAGTTCATCCATGAAGTCACGGTCATGGGAGATCAGTAAAATGGCACCGGGGTAGTTCTTCAGGTAATTACGGAACCAAAGCAGGGAGAGGAGGTCGAGGTGGTTCGTCGGCTCATCGAGCAGGAGCAAATCAGGCTCGATGACGAGCAGCCGGGCAAGATGCGCGCGCATGACCCAGCCGCCGGAGTATTCGCGGGCGGGTTTGTTGAAGTCCTCTTCTTTAAAGCCAAAGCCTTTGAGGATCTTTTTGCACTTGGCCTCGGCCTGCGGGTCGTTCAGGGCGTCGTGCTGAGAATGGGCCTGGTTGTATTTGGGAGCGGCGACATCGCCACGCGCCTCATAGTCACGGAGAATGACTTCCAGCCGCTCCATCTCACCTGCGCGGCCAGTGGCCACGTCGAGGACCGTCTCCTCACCCACGGGCTCACTTTCCTGGGGGAGGAAGCCGAGGGTCGTCCACTCATCGCGGATGACCTCGCCAGAGTCCGGCTCGTCCGTTTTCAGGATGAGCGAGAAGAGCGTGGACTTGCCAGCGCCGTTCGGGCCGACGAGCGCCACGCGCTCGGCATAGTTCACGGTCATGCTCGCGCCGGTGAAAAGAGGGCGGGCATTGAAGGACTTGGAGACTTCGCGGAGGGTGAGCATGGGGGCGGTGCGTGTAGCACGAACCGGGCGGATTGCAGCCGGTTTCTTTTACTCAGGCGAGTTCTCAAAGACGGGCCTCTTCCAGATCGGGACGCGAGTTTTCACCTCGGCGAGATACCAGCGGCAAAGGTCAAAGGCCGCTGCGCTGTGTTTCGTGCGCACTCGAATGAGGATGGAAGGCTGCTCGGCAGCCACAAACCCGAGCCTGTGCTGGATGAAAACCTCGTGCGGGCCGTGGTCGCGGGTGCCGTGATCGATGAGCTCGGTGAGCATTTTTTCCGCCATGGGCAGGTAGGCGCTGTAGTCGATGCCGGTGATGGGGCGGCCATCCTCCATGCCCCGGACGGTTCCGAGAAAGCGCACTTCCGCGCCCTCCCCCGGTGCAAACGCGGGCGTCACATCCGGGATGGGGTCATGGGAGAGGAGAAATGGAGACATTGGAATGGCAAAAATTAAGCGCCGACACATCCGGTCTGCCGACAATGGGGGGAGGATTGCTTCATCGGTCCGCCCATCCGATGTGGGTGACTTTCAAATCTTTATCAGCTCCATCTTCCCAATATTCGATGGCGAACCGGCCAATCACACATCCGGCGATGGCACGCCCAACGGCATCTCGCCTTTCATATTCAGCATAGTGCGAGGGAAAGTCCCGAATCCTCTCCACATGCTTCCGAATCAATTCTCGATCACGCTTGGTGAGGCTGAGCATGAACTCGATGGCCTCATTGACGATGAACAGACGGTAATTCATGCCGCCTGCTCTTCTTCAGCATCTTTGGCATCCAGCCTCTTGGCGGCCTCCTCCCAGGGAACCCAGCGAGACTCAGATGCGTCATCCAAAGTCCTGGCTGTTCTGGCCGCCCAATCAGGATCGGTTTCCCGGCTTCGCAGATCAATCAGATAGCCCATGAGCTGATTGCGGCCTTCGCGAGGCAGGCTGGCAATTTCTTGTTTTAAGGTTTCGAGGCTCATGAGGGGAAAATTCCAGAGAGATGGCGGTTTGCAAGCCCCCGTCACTTCGTGCTGAAGAACGCGTGCTTCGGGTCGCCTTTGCTGAGCAGGTAGGCGAGCAGGTCGAGGATGTCGTCTTCCTTCAGCATGTTTACCAAGCCAGGGGGCATCATGCTGATCTTGCTGGGGTTGATGCTCTCGATATTGGCGCGTTTGAGTTGCTGGATGGCGTTCGGGTCGAGCATGTTGACATTCACCATCAGGGTGTCTTCCTTCAGGTTCATGATGCGGCCCACGACGAGGCTGCCGTCCTTCATCTTGAAGGACATGCTGCCATATTGATCGCTAATCTCCTTGCTCGGTTCGATGATGGATTCGAGCAGGTCTCGCGGTCCAAATTTGCCGCTCACGGAGGTCAAATCAGGCCCGACGGCTCCGCCTTCGAAGTTGAAGCGATGGCAGGCGAAACAGCCGATGGCCCCGAAGCTGTTGCGGCCGTTTTCAAAGTTGCGCCCGCCTTCGAGGCCGACGTTCAAAACGCTTTCGAGATCCTTCACGGTCCACTGCTTCACAAAGGCAAGGGGCTTCGCGGCGAAGGTTGGCGTCCTCGATTGAGGCGGGGCGTTGAGGATCGGCTGAAGCGTGGCTTTTTCGGCATCGCTGAGTCCGGCGAGGCTGTCGCGTTTGATGTCGTCGATGAACATGCCGAAGCTGGCGCCGCCAGTGTAGGTGGCAGCGCGTGTGAACCATTTGAAGAACTCCTCGCGCAGCGCCGGTGTCCAGCCTGCTTTGGCGAGGCGCAGGCTTTTCGCGTAGCCGATCTGTTCTTCCTGAGTCGGCGCGCTGTTCACCAGCGGCACGGCTTTGGCGATGACAGATTCATCACCGAGATAGACGAGCATTTCACAGAGATCCTGACTGAGCCCCACATCCTTGTGTGGGAAGAGCGGGGCGAAGCGCTCGATCGTGCTCCTCTTCTGCTCGGGCGTTGGTTCGCCGAGGCGGAGGAAAGCGAGCGTGTAATTGCGCAGCAGCGCCGTCTGGCCGAGGAGGTCGAGGTCGCCGAGCATGATCTTATCAAGAGCGGCGATCACCGCAGGCTGATCGGCGGCGGAACCGTGGCGGATGAGCGCCATGAGTGCGGTCAAAGCGGCGCGCGGTTTGGTTTCAGCGAGTGCCTTGTCCTTCCACTCAGCCACGGGCTGATGCTCGATGGCGATGCGTGCTGCATTGCGGATGAGGCGGTCAGCACTGGCGAGATGTGGCCAGGCGGCCTTCACGGCATTCGGGTGCTTGATGCCATGATAGGCTTCGAGGCTCCGGCGCAGCATGTGCTGGCTTCGGTCCCCGCCTTCGAGCTTGAAAGGCTTCGGCTCGGTGGACTCACTGCCCGCATAGGTCACGCGATACAGCGCGGACTGCGTTTTGCGTCCGCCGATGCTCACATACATCGCGCCGTCCTTGGGATTAATGACGAGATCAGTGAAAGGCATGGGCTGCGCGCTCATGAACTCCTCAAAGTCGGCGGTGTAGCCCGCGCCATCGGGGCGGAGATGCACGGCATACATTTTGCCGTAGCTCCAGTCGCAGATGAAGTAAGCCTCCTGGTATTTCACGGGAAACTTCGCCCCATAGCCGAACTGTGTACCTGTCGGCGAGCCGGGGCCAATGTCTTTCACGGGCGGCACGCTGTCCTCCCAGCGCACGGGCCATTTGCCGCTGCCATTGCGCCAGCCAAACTCACTGCCGCTGAGCACCTGGCAAACTCGGGTCGGGCGATACCACGGCAGGCTCATGTCCCACTCCATGTCCGCATCGAAGGTGAAGAGATCACCCTCACGATTGAAGGCCGCGCCATACTGATTGCGAAAGCCGGTGGTGATGAGTTCCCAGTCCTTGCCATCGAGGCTGACCTTCGCCACCCAACCACGCGGAGCCAGCGCGTCCTTCATGAAGCCACGGCCATAGATGCGCGGCAGCAGCAGATCTTCCTGCCACACCGCAGGCACCCGATTCTTCGTGTATTGCGTCAGCGGCGTTTGATTGCCGACAATGACGTAAATGCTCTCACCATCCGGGCCGGGCACGACGTAGTGCGGCCCGTGTTCGCCCGCACGTTCCGTGTAGCCACGGATGAGATCCACCTTGTCAAAAGTGTCGTCGCCGTTCGTGTCGCTCACTTTGTACAAACCGCGCCCCTGGAACTCGTCGCCATTCACCTGGAGGTAGATGCTGCCTTTGACAAAAGCCATCCCCTGCGCGGCACCGATGGGCAGCTCGATCTTCTCGATCTTCGTTTCCACCGCACCGGCTCCGATCGCCGGCGGTGTGATGCGATACAGCGCCCCGTATTGATCTGAAGCAATGAGGCGGCCTTTGTCATCCAGACACATGCTCACCCACGAGCCCTGCTCGCCCTTCGGCACGGTGTAGAGCAACTCGACTTTGAAGTCCTTGGCGATCTTGATGCGCTCCACGGGCGTGGCAGCTTCATCAGCAAAAAGAGGCGCGGCGGCGAGCAACGCGAAAGGGAGGAAACGACGGATCATGGTGAGGAAAGGGCGGTCTAAACGGAGGGGATCTTGGGCGGGTCGAAGAAGCTCAGGCCTTCGGGTAAAGCCGAGTCGCATCCACGGCTGCCAACTCGACCAGGTAGCTGGCGAATTTCTGAGTCAGGCGCTCGAAATACAGCGCGCCCTTTTCTGCTGTGGAATGCTGGGGATCACCGGAGCCGGTGTCATTCGTGGCCTGCGTCCAGGGGCGTTGTGCCCAGGCCCATTTTTCGCGCATGGCTTTCAGCACAGGCAGGTTGTCTTTGCCCTCGCCCCATTCCTTTTTCGGCAAAACAAGGTCGGGATGCAGGTACTGTATGAGGCTGGTCTCGCGCTCGTCAGCGTGGTCGCCCACGATGGTGAAAATGTCCTTCCCTGCGTCGATGTGGAACCAGTTCACCATGCTCAGGTGGATTTTCGTATGCTTCGCCTGAAGCTCACGCAGCATCTGGCGGAAGTCATTGCCGCCGTGGCCGTTGAAAACGACGAACTTTGGCACGCCCACGCCTTCGAGACACGCAATGATGTCCTCCAGCACGGCCATCTGGGTGCTGGGGTTCATATTGATGCAGAAAGGGATGTCGAGCTGGCCCGTCTGCACGCCAAAAGGCAGGTTTGGCAGGATGGCGACTTTCGCCCCGGCCTCCCACGCGATGCGCCCGGCCTCCGCCGTCATGGCCTCGTTTTGCAGGCTGTCCGTGGCGTAGGGCAGGTGCCAGTTGTGCGCCTCCGTAGCTCCCCACGGCAGCACAGCCACCTCGTAGCGCGTGGCTTGCACATGCTTCCAGTTCGTTTCGGCGATCATCCAGGGGCGGGGTTGGCTCATGAGGGCGAATACAGCATGCAATACCCATTTTTGCCAAGCATCTTCATGGATGTCGCTCGTAACAAAAGGAGTAACGGAGCGCCGCAAAAAGGGTTAATAAGATGGGGTGACTTCATTGGAGGAAGCCTTTGCCCACACTTTCCTGCGTTCCCCTCATCCAGCCCCTGCGCCCTAGCCACATGTCCAAGGATTGTCTAACCGCTTGATTTCACGTCACTTCTCCCGACTATGCGCGCCCCCTAACCGCTCCTTCCCACCGAACCCCTGATGAAATTTGCCATCTTCGGAGACATCCACGCCAATCTGGAAGCCCTCCAGACGGTGCTCTGGGACGCCCATGAGCAGGGGTGTGGAAACTACGTCTGCCTCGGTGACATCGTCGGCTATGCGGCCAATCCCTCCGAGTGCCTGGAAACCGTCCGCCAGATGGGATGCCCCGTGGTCCGTGGCAATCACGACGAAGGTGCTGCCAGCGAATCGAATCTCGAAGAGCTCAATCCCCTGGCTCAAGCAGCCCTCCTCTGGACCCGCGCCCAGCTCACCGAGGAGCAGCGCCAGTGGCTCCGTGACCTGAAACTCGTCCGTCAGGTGCGCGACTTCACCATCGTCCACGCCACGCTCGACTCCCCCGGAAGCTGGGGCTACGTGACCAACCGCTTCGACGCGATGGCCAGCTTCAGCTACCAGTTCACCCAAGTCTGCTTCTACGGTCACACCCACGTCCCTCGCATTTTTGAAAAAGACGACTCCGTCCGCGCAGCTCGTGGCACCGAGGTTCAGCTCCAGCGCGGGGTGAAGTATTTCGTCAACGTCGGCTCCGTCGGCCAGCCGCGCGATGGCGACTGGCGTGCT
>NZ_JBILYB010000254.1:0-4733 GCF_044378005.1 Prosthecobacter sp. | reverse complement strand
TCACACCCACGTCCCGCGCATTTTTGAAAAAGACGACTCCGTCCGCGCAGCTCGTGGCACCGAGGTTCAGCTCCAGCGCGGGGTGAAGTATTTCGTCAACGTCGGCTCCGTCGGCCAGCCGCGCGATGGCGACTGGCGTGCTTCCTATGCCATTTATGATGTGCAGGCACAGACGATCTCCATCCGCCGTCTCGAGTATGACATCCAGACCGCGCAGAACAAAATCCGCGCAGCCGGCCTCCCCTCCCTGCTCGCCGACCGCCTCGCCCTCGGCAAGTAAGTCATGAGCCACCCCGCGTTGCCAGACCTCGCGGAGTTTCGATCAGCCCTGATCGTCAAACCCAGTTCGTTGGGAGACATCGTGCACACGTTGCCCGCCGTTCACGCGATCAAGCTGGCCCACCCCCACCTCCGGCTGCGCTGGGTCGCCAACACCGAATGGACACCGCTATTGCAGGGCACGCTGTGGCTCGATGAAGTTATCCCATTCCCGCGCAAAAGTTTCCGTGGCCTGACCGCCATCTTCAAAGCCACCCGCTGGGCCAAGCAGACACTGCCCACCCAGCGCGGGCCCGAGATCGTGCTCGACTTCCAGGGTCTGCTCCGCAGCGCCGTGCTTGCCCGCGCCAGCGGCTCACGCCCCATCCTCGGCCTGTCCGATTCCCGTGAAGGCGCGCGCCTGCTCCACGATCACATCATCTACGTCGATCCCGCCGCCCACGCCGTGGATCGCTACCTCGCACTGCCCCGCGCTCTCGGCATCGAGATCGACGCCGAAAACCTCAGCTTCCCCCTCGCCCCTGGCACCTTGCCCAAAGACTGGCCGCAGCGCGATGACCTCATCGTCGTCCATCCCTGGTCGCGCGGAGTAGGCAAATCCTTGTCGAACGAAGCTCTGCAAGCCCTCTGCGACACCCTCGCCCCGCGTCCCGTCGTCCTCGTCGGCATGAGCGAAGACAAAGTGCGGCCCACCGGCGGGCACATCACGGATTTCAGTCATCGCACCACTCTGGCCGAACTCATCGCCTGCCTCAGATCTGCCCGCTGGGTCATCAGCGTGGACAGCGGCCCCATGCACATCGCCGCCGCCGTGAACGACCGCACCCTTGGCCTCCACACCTGGAGCGATCCACGCAAAGTCGGCCCCTACAACCCACGCGCCTGGGTTTGGAAAGCAGGCCGCATCGCCCATCGCCGAGATTTCACCGATTTGGAGGTCAACACTGAAGCCGAGATCACCCTCGAAGCCGCACAGCAGATTGGGGAGTTCGTCTTGAAACAAAATTGAGCCACCGCCGCGCTAAAATCCTGCCGTGCGTGGAAAGCGATGGACGCCAGGGGCCGTCTTAGCTCACCATCCCGCCCCCAACCCATACTGCCATGAATCGTCGCCTCCTTCTTTCCCTCCTTGCTGCCATGCCGCTGGGCACCTGCCTCGCTGCTGATGACTTCCTGACCTACGAGCCGAAAGGCGAAGCCAAGGGCAAGCACATCGTCCTCATCTCGGGTGACGAAGAATACCGCAGCGAGGAGGCCATGCCCATGCTCGCCAGGATTCTCAGCGAGCGCCACGGCTTCAAGACCACCGTCCTCTTCTCCGTGGACAAAGACGGCTTCATCGACTCGAACAACCAGGAGAGCGTCACCAACCCCGCCGCACTCGACAGCGCCGATGCCATCCTCATGTCCATCCGCTTCCGCCACTGGCCCGACGCAGCCATGAAGCACTTCCACGACGCCGTCCAGCGTGGCGTGCCGATCATCGGCCTGCGCACCTCGACCCACGCCTTCAACATGGCCAAGGACAGCACCTATGGAGCCTGGGCCTGGAACAACGAGAAAGGTGGCTTTGGCCGCATCTTCCTCGGCGAAACCTGGGTCAGCCACTGGGGCAAACATCGCTCCGAAGCCACGAAAGGCATCCTGGAGTCCACGGCCAAGGACAACGCCCTGCTTCGCGGCGTGACCGATCTTTTCGGCACCACGGACGTGTATGAAGCTGCCCCTCCAGCCGATGCAGTGATCCTCGCCCGGGGCCAGGTGCTCGCAGGCATGGAGCCCGGCAGCCCGCCAGCAGACTACCGCAAAAAGAACAAGGCTGGCACGGAGCAGTCCGTGAATGATCCCATGATGCCCATCGCTTGGTCCCGTGAAGTCAAAAACGAGTCCGGCAAGACGAACAAAGTCCTCTGCACCACCATGGGGGCTGCCACTGACCTGACCAACGAAAGTCTGCGCCGCCTCGTCGTGAACGGAGTTTATTGGGGCCTCGGTCTCGAAGTCCCAGCCTCGGCGGATGTGACCTACGTCGGTGACTTCAAGCCTCTGATGTACGGCACCAAAGACGGCACAGACCTCAACGATCCGCACCGCTTCCGTGGCTTCAAGCGCGGCGTGAAGCCAGCAGACCTCAAGTAATACCAACGACAAATCTTTCTCCAAAGGGCGGCAGCGATGCCGCCCTTTGCTGTTTGTAGAACAGCCCACTCGCGCCTAACCTCAGTCCACATGGCAGATCTCGGCAGACTCAATCGACTCAAGGTGCTCTACAGCACGCCCCACGGCATTTATCTCGATGGCGGCGATCACGGAGAGATACTCCTCCCCACGCGCTACATCCCGAAAGGCACGGCACTGGATGACTTGCTCGATGTCTTTATCTACCGCGACTCCGAGGACCGCGTCATCGCAACCACCGAGAAGCCGCTGGCCTTGGTCGGTGAGTTCGCCTCGCTGGAAGTCATCGGCGTGCATCGGCAAATGGGGGCATTTTTAAACTGGGGCCTGCCCAAAGATCTGCTCCTGCCCTTCCGCGAGCAGCTCGACAAAGTGCAGGTCGGGCAAAAGGTGCTCGTCTTCGTGAAGCTCGACGAACGCTCCGACCGCATCATCGCCACCACGAAGCTGAACAAGCATCTCAGCCGCCAGCCCGTGCCTTATCGCAAAGGTCAGGAAGTCAGCCTCATCATCGCCAATCGCACCCCCATGGGCTACAACGCCCTCGTCGGTGGCACACACATGGGCCTGCTGCATGAAAGCCGCATCACCATGCCGCTGAAGCCGGGGCAGGAGGTCAAAGGCTACATCGTCGGCACTCAACCCGGCGGGAAGATCGATCTCAGTCTCGACGCCTCCGGTTATCAACGCGTCGCCCCGCTCACCGAGCGCATCCTCGAAGTGCTCTCCGCGAACGGTGGCAAACTTGAATTCGACGACGACAGTCCGCCCGAGCGCATCCGTGAAACTTTCGAAGCCAGCAAAGCCGCCTTCAAACAAGCGCTCGGCGCCTTGTTCCGAGCGCGAAAAATCCGCTTCACACGCCCCGGCATCGCCGCCGTTGATGTGCGTGAACCAACTCCGTCGGACTGGCGGCCAAGTGGGGGGTAAGTGTCCGATTCAAGAATCGCCGTTTGAAGAGCGGCTCAGCGGACGAGGATCTCACGCTCGGTGGCATCGATCTCGGCTTCCCAGCTTTTGAGCTTCGATTTCAGGTCTTCGAGGATCTCAGGGTGCTGGTAGCCGAGGTTCGTCCGCTCACCGATGTCGGCGCTGAGATCAAAGAGCAGATCCATCGTGTTGCCGTCATTGATGTACTTCCACTGGCGCTGGCGGATGGCCCGCTGTTTGCGATTGGAGCGGTCGATGCGCCAGAAGAAGGTGCGGTCGATGGGTTTGGAGTCGGAGGCGAGGAGCGGGAGGAGATCAATGCCATCGAGAGGTTTCGGTGCAGGTGAAGTCACACCCGCTGCGACGAGGAAGGTGGCGTGCAGATCCATGGTGATGCCCATCTGGGAGGTGACTTTGCCTTTCGGCAGCTTCGCCGGCCAGCGCATGAGACAGGGCACGCGAATGCCACCTTCCCAGACGGTGGCTTTGTGATGAAAGAGCGGTGCGTTGCGGCTGTAGCGCTCGCCACCGTTGTCACTGGAAAAGACGACGAGCGTGTTGTCCGCGATGCCCTGCTTCTCCAGTTCGGCGAGCATGAGGCCGACACCGTGGTCGATGCGCTCGACCATGGCTTTGTAAATGGCACGGCTGCCGTGATGCATGGACTCCTTGGTGACCATCGGCGTGTCTGGCTTGTCGGGTGCCTGGAAAGGTGCGTGGACGGCGAGATGCGGCACGTAGAGGAAGAAGGGCTGCTTCGCGTGAGCGGTGATGAACTTCACGGCACGCTCATTGACGAGGTCAGTGAAGTAGCCTTCGCGCTTCACGGGCTTGAGGCCATCACGTAGCGCGTAGGTGCCATCGTAATAGGCGTGCTGGTAGTAGTCAGCATGGCCGAGCAGTTCGCCGAAGTATTCGTCGAAACCGCGCTTGGTGGGATTGTATTCATCTTTGAAACCGAGGTGCCATTTGCCAAAGGCACCCGTAGCGTAACCGGCGGACTTGAGCCGGTCGGCGATGGTGGTCTCGCTCAAAGGCAGGCCGAGGCCGTGGATGTCCTTCTCCGGCACCCACTCGCTCTTTACGCGGCGAAACTGCTCCACCTGATAACCAAAAGCGAACTCCAGCCCGCAGCGCTGCTGCCAGCGTCCAGTCATGAAGCCGGTTCGTGTCGGTGTGCAGACGGGGGCGTTTGCGTAGAAGTCGGTGAACTTCACACCTTCGGCGGCGAGCCGATCGATGTTCGGCGTGGCGATGTCCGTGCCTCCCATGCAGCCAAGATCGCCATAGCCAAAGTCATCAGCGAGGATGAAGACGATGTTCGGCGGTGCCGAAAATGACGAATT
>NZ_JBILYB010000253.1:0-4757 GCF_044378005.1 Prosthecobacter sp. | reverse complement strand
CTGTTCGCCCTTCATCTTCCCAACCCTGATCGGGTGACGGCTGATTACGCGGTTCTCGCGGAGCTATCACGCGGCCTCAGTGGAGGGGACATTCTGAATGTGTGCGTGAACGCGATTCATGCGGGCAGCACGGATGCTGATCCGGCAAAGTGGCAGGTGACGCAGGGGATGCTGCAGCGGGAGATTGCGAAGGTGAGGAAGGCGAAGGCCGAGCACTCGGGGGAGAAGAGCAAGAACCGGAGGAGGATTGGGTTTCAGCCGAGTTGATCGGCGGAGAAATTGCTTTTCAAGGGGCCGGGCGAGTTGGCCGGGGCCGTGGCGCGGGGACGGGGTGTGAGGGGGTCTGACAAAGACAAAGCCGGTAAGCTCATCCGCGACTACTACACCACCCACCAATCCGATGCCGCCGCCGCTGGCGAACGCTTCACCAAATGGGACACCGACAAAGACGGCTTACTTTCCCGTGAGGAGTATCTGAAGCAGGGGAAGTGAGTCCTTGGCTGACCATCCTCATTCATAGGCTCTTCGTTCGATAGGCTTGCCGGTAGGCATTCGGCGTGCGCTGGTGCTTCTGGTGGAAGAATCGCGTGAGGCTCTTCGCATCGCCGAGGCCGCACTCGATGGCGACGGCTTGGATCTTCAAATCGGTATCTTCGAGCAATCGCTCCGCACAGGTGAGACGGCAGCGGATGAGTTCGTCGCGCAGTGAGTGACCGGTGGCGGCTTTGAAACCCGTTTGTAGCGCACGGACGGACATGGCGGCTTCGCGGGCTAATGCGCCGACCGCGAGTGGCTCGGCAAAGCCACGCCGGATGCGGCGCACGGTGGCGGCGATGCGTTTGTCCGTGCACACGAAGGCCGCGGTGCTGGTGCGATCGATGACGCCGTGCGGTGTAATGATCACGGGCGAAGCAGGTGCGGGGCTGCCGGACATCAATCGCTGGAGCAACTCGGCTGCGGCGTATCCCATGCCGCGCAGATTGCTGTCCACGGAAGTAAGCGGCACCGGTGAGAGATTCACATCAGGCTGATGATTGTCGCATCCGATGATGGCGACATCCTCCGGCACTCGCAGACCTGCATCGAGCGCGAGTCGGATGATTTGGGCTCCACAGCGATCATCCTCAGCCATGATGGCGCAGGGCTTGGGCAGAGCGTGCAGCTTTTTGGCTAGACGCAGTTCCCATTCCTTTTCGCTGATGCCTTTTCGCGATGTTTCGTGAGGGAAATCAAGCCTGGTCACCTCGCAGTCCGCGTCACCCATGGTGCGGAGAAAACCGTCGCGCACGGCGTTGCTGTCGGCAGCACTGAAACGGCGGTAAAAGGCAAAATGCGGACGCCCAAGTGTGAGCAGGTGCCGCGCACCGGTTTCGCCCAAAGCGGCGTAATCGGGAATCACGAGCGGATAGCGCACCTCGTCCCGAATCCGCAAAATTTGCACCACTGGACAACGAAAACGCGCGAGCCTCCGCGCCGTGTCGTCGTGCTCGATGGTGGCGATGATACCATCGGGCCGCACGCCTTCGGGGAAGCGCCCCGAGCGGCGCATCATCGCATTCAGCGCCCAACGCTGCTCGCGGGCAAAATCCACCACGCCTTCGAGCAGATGCTCGATGTAAGGATCGGTGATGAAAAGGATGCTCGGCACTTGCAGCATCATACCTCATTCATCATGGATCGCACGGCAAATGCTCACAGCCGTGCCGCGATGGCCGCCGCCAGCGCATCCGCAGCGGGCGGATGGAAACGGAAGAACAGCTCCGGCTCCACGAGTTCCAGTTCCATCATGGAAAGCTCGCCCGACTCATCCCGCACCGCATCCACGCGAGCATAGAGTGGCGACTGCGGACAAGCGGCGACTGCCGCCTCCGCAAAGGCAATCTCCTCCGCTGTCGGAGTGTGAGGATGCACCGTGCCGCCGTGATCATCCTGCACGCGGAAGTCGCCTGGCTTGGCGATCTTCCGCACCGCATGAGTGCAGCGACCACCGATCACCATCAGCGAAAGCTCCCCATGCGTCAGCACGCTGGCGAGGAACGGCTGGACCATCATCGACTCCACACGCAGCAGTTCCTGGAGCACCGATTCATGCGCCTCCAGGTTCGACGCGTTCAGCCGATAGGTATGCCTCGCTGCGCCCGAGACGGCCGGCTTCAGAATCGCCTCGTTCCATCCGCAGTCAGCGAACACCTCACGGAGTGACGTCGTTTCTCCGCGCTCGATGAACCGCGTTATCGGCACGTTCACCCCACGTTCTGCGAGGTCGCGCAGGTAGTGCTTGTCCAGATTCCAGCGCACCAGTTTCGGTGCATTGAAGAGCAGCATCCCGCCTTCGACACGATCCATCCAGGCTGAAAAATCTGCGAACCGTTCAAAGTAATCCCACGTGGAGCGAAACACCGCCGCACGAGCGCCACTCCAGTCAAAATCAGGATTCGACCACGCTACCCGCGCAGTGCGCAGCCCACGCGCCTCCAGTCCTGCCATCAAGAGCCTTTCCTCGCCGAGCAACTGCGCCTGATACCAGCGCGACTCGTCAGGTGTCTCGTAGCGTTCGTCGGTGAGGATGATGATATCGTGGTCTTCCATGAGCAATCTCAGTCTGCTTGCTGATGGTTCACAGGCAATCCTGCATTTAGACCTCTTCGCGCAGCTGAGAGGCAATAACCCGCACGCATACTTCAGCGCGTATTTACCTCCGTGATGCGCGAAGTTGCTGCATGAGCGCATCGCACGACTTACGGGGTCCGCTACGTTCTGTTTCTCATGCTTCGCTTCAAAACATCTTTCTTCCTCGCCGCCGTGCTGATGCTCGTCGCCTCTGCTTTGGCTGCCGAAGCAGTTGAGCAGGATGGCAAGTTTGTGGAGGTCGCCCAGCGTTTCCAAACTGGCTTCGGGCTGTCTGTGAAGCTCGCCAAGGTCGATGATCTGGTATTTGCCAAGAACCAAGTCGTGACCGTGCTGAAGCCAGAGCAACTCGACCATGCGCTACAGATCCTCACCTGGGTGGAAGCTGAGTTGAAGCGCTACCCGGCTGGATTCATCCAGAAGCACGGTTCCAAAAATCTCGTCTTGGCGAACGCCTACATCTCCAAGTCCGCCAAAGGCCCGGCGGTGACCTACTCGCCGACCTTCATTGCCGACAGAGGCAGTGATTCGATCCTTGTGACTGTGCCCACGACGATGACTCCTTCGGTCGAAGTCCTTGGTCGTGGTTACATCCACCGCACGCTTTTCAACGACTTGCTTGCGGACGTAACGTCTCCCGACTCACCGCTCACCCACGCCAAATGGAAAACACTGGAGTCCGATGACTCGAAGCTCGAAACCGAGAGCGCCAAACGACTCACCAAGACAAGCAACGCACGGGAGGGCCTCTACCAAGTGCTGTGGGATGCCTGGGAGTTCAACGAACTGCTCACGCTCGCCAAAACCGACGCCAAGCTGAAGCAGCGCATCGACCTCGTGAAGGCCTGGATGACGTCGCTCGACCCGCAGTTTAATGAAGCCTTCTGGTCCGTGCTTGCCACCATTCCCGAGCATCAGCGAACCATTTGTCTCAATGATCTGACCGGCACGCAAAGCAATGCCAAGATCAAGGCCGACCCCGAGATCCAAAGCGACATCAGCAAGCTGGAGAAGCAATGGGGCTTCAAAGTGTTGTGGGAGCCAGGTTCCCCCGCACCGCCCATGCCGGTGAAAGTGCGGCTCGAATACTCCTACTTCACCGACAAGAAGCTGAATGAGTTCAGAACGTTCATGCGCATGTGCCGCGAGCAGTTGGAGATCTATCCCGAGCAGATCACCAAGCGACTCAACGTCAAAAACCTCTACATGCTCGACACCTTCAATTTCCGAGGCGCAGGTGTCGCTGGACAAGGCATGAGCTGGCTGCCCCAGGTCTCGTTCGCTTATGGCCTCCGCACCTTTGATTCAGCGGTTGTTAAATCCATGGACTTCCTCCGCCGCACCATTCACCACGAAGTGCTGCACCTCATGGACCGAGCGTTTTCCAAAGAAGGCGGCCTGATCCACGGCTCCAATTGGGACAACCTCAACCAGGAAGGGTTTCGCTACAAAATCGGCAGCCTCGGTGCTCTGAACAGCCCCAGTCAATTGCGCTTTTATAGAGACAACACCCAGTGGCAGGGCTTTGCCGAACCCTACGGCATGAATATCGCCACCGATGACCGCGCCACGCTTTATGCCCGGCTCATGACCGCCCACGCCGCTGATGAAGGACGCGGTGATCAGCCCTTCCTCGAAAAACTCAAAACCGACAAAATCCTCAAAGCCAAAGCGGAACGCCTCATCGAGTTTTTCCGGCTCCTCAAACGCGATCTGGCCATTTCAGAGACGAGTCCGCTGTATTCGCAACTTGAAGCTGCGTGCTCTCCGCAATAGGATAAGTAGTGCTCCGAAGCACACGACATGACAACACCCATTTCTCGCCGCCGGTTTATCGCGAACACTATCGTCGTTGCAAGCGTGCCCTTCGCAGCTTCCGCCGCTGACGGCGATAATCTTGACATCAATGCTAGGAAATTGCTTTTGAGGGGGGCTCGAGTTGACCCTGGACGTGGCGCGGGGACGGGGTGTTACTGTGAGTGACGCCTCCATGCGCCGGGAACTGTTCGCCCTTCATCTTCCCAACCCTGATCGGGTGACGGCTGATTACGCGGTTCTCGCGGAGCTATCACGCGGCCTCAGTGGAGGGGACATTCTGAATGTGTGCGTGAACGCGATTCATGCGGGCA
>NZ_JBILYB010000252.1:0-4811 GCF_044378005.1 Prosthecobacter sp. | reverse complement strand
GGAAAAGGGGCGATTGCGAACGGAGGCGGATGGGATTCCAGCGGAGAAATTCACAGCGATCCGGTTCGATGTCGGCGTGCCACCAGCGATCAACAAGGCTGATCCGGCGCAATGGGCACCCGGCCATGTACTTCATCCAGATGTGTGTGGACTGCACTGGGGTTGGCTGGGCGGATATATTTACATGGCGTTGGAAGGGCACACTGGGGCGGGCGAGCAGACGAGCGGTTTTTCCTACCATCTGGCCAATGATGCCAACGTGGCTCATGTCGAGCTGCCGGTGGACCTACAGGGTGGAGGCCCGTTGACAATCCGGCTGGAACTGGACGCCCAGAAGCTGCTGGCGGGTGTTCTTTCCAAAGACAGTTTGGCGACTCACAGCCGTGAAGGTGATCCGCTGGCGGCGCGGCTCCGGGCGCAGGTGGAGAAAGCCTTCCGCGTCAGGGCGGTGAACCATGATTTGTATCAGTCCGTCGAAGTCGCTGACAAAACCGCTTCGCTCCCGCCGGGTACGCATGCCTATCCTTTGGCGATCACCGAGCGCTTCCCGAAGCCTGCCCTGCCTGCTGACAATCCGCTCACCGTCGAGGCGGTGGCACTCGGTAAGAAGCTTTTTCACGATCCGCGTCTCTCGATCAACCGCAGCCAATCCTGTGCGAGCTGCCATCTGCAAAGCGCCGCGTTCAGTGATCCGCGTCGGGTGAGTCTCGGAGCCGAGGGGCAGATGGGAAAACGCAATGCCATGGCGCTGGTGAATCTGGCCTGGGGGCAGGGGTTCTTCTGGGATGGCCGGGCGAAGACGCTGCGTGAGCAGGTGCTGATGCCTGTGACTGACAGCCATGAGATGAATGAAACGCTGGAGCGTGTGGAGGCGAAGCTATCGGAGGATCAAGGACTGAAGGCCGCATTTAGGAAGGCATTTGGCAGCTCGGGGATCACGTCCGACCGCATCGCGAAAGCGCTGGAGCAATACCTCCTAACTCTTGTTTCTCAGGAGTCGCGGTTCGACAAAGCTGTGCGCAAGGTGGCGGAGCTGACCGAGGAGGAGAAGCGTGGCTTGCAGCTCTTCGTCACCGAGCATGACCCGAAGCGTGGGTTGTTCGGTGCGGATTGTTTCCACTGCCATGGCGGTACCCTGATGACCGACCATCAGTTTCACAACAACGGCCTCAGCCTCACGCCCGAGGATGTCGGGCGAATGCTGGTGACTGGAACTGAGTCGGACCGAGGCAAGTTCAAGACACCCACGCTGCGTAACATCGCCCTCACGGCACCCTACATGCACGATGGGCGGTTCAGCACGCTCGAAGAAGTGGTGGAGCACTACTCCAGCGGCGTGAAACGCAGCGCCACGCTCGATCCGAATCTCGCCAAGCACCCGGTCGAAGGCCTCCGCCTCAGCGCCGAGGACAAACGTGCTCTCGTCGCCTTTCTCAAAACCCTCACGGACGAAGCCTTCGTCCGGCCCCCCACTGCTGGCAGCACGCCCAATCTCAGCCAACTGAGCACTGAGCACTGAGCACTGAGCACTGAGCACTGAGCACTGAGCACTGAGCACTGAGCACTGAGCACTGAGCACTGAGCACTGAGCACTGAGCACTAAGCCTTCGTCCGGCCCCCCACTGCTGGCAGCACGCCCAATCTCAGCCAACTGAGAACTGAGCACTGAGCACTTCTCCCACAGATCTTTTTCCATGACCACCCGCCTACTGATTTTGACCTCCGTGTCAATGCTCGTCGCCCTGCAATCCTTTGCCGGGCCTGCTGATCACGGTTTGAGCGATACCCTTGCCGCAGAGGCACAGGCCTTTGCTCCGAAGTTCGTCGTGCTCACCGGCCCTGCGCCCACTGCCACAGAGCGCAGCCAGGTCGGCACCTGGGGGAGCGTCATCAACTGGACGCCGCACATTCCTGTGACGGCAGCCACCTTGCCGGATGGGCGGTTGCTCACCTTTGCCTCGAATCAGCGGACCAGCTTTCCGGTCGGCACAGAGTTCACCTATGCCGCCGTTTGGAATCCCACCACCGGGGTGTTCACGGAGATCAACAACACCCGTCACGACATGTTTTGCGGAGGCACCGCGATGCTACCAGACGGACGGGTCATGGTGAATGGCGGACGCAACACCACACGCCTGAGCAGCATCTTCGACTGGCGGACGAACCAGTGGGTGGCCGTGCCGAACATGAATGATGGCCGCTGGTACAATACTTCCGTCGCACTTACTGATGGCAGCATCTTCACTGTCACCGGTGACGGCGGTTGGAATACCGCCGAGCGCTGGACGGAAGCCGGAGGTTGGAGCCGTCTGACTGGCATCAACTGGGCCACGGTGGTCGCACAGCCGGGCTATGTCACGAACTGGCATCCGCTGGTCGTCTTCGCGCCGGACAACCGTCTTTTCCACGGCGGTCCGACCGATCAGATGAACTGGATCACCACTGCGGGCGCGGGATCGCTCACCTATTCCAATGTGAACGTCCCCGGCGCGCACTTCCCGAAGGAGGGATGCTTTGCCATGTTCAATGAAGGTCGCATCTTGGTGGCCGGAGGATCTGCCAGCACCACCCCGAATCCCAGCGATGCCTCCACCGGCACGAGCACGAACCTCGCCTTCACCATCGACATCCGCAGCGGCACGCCGGTGGTGGCCAACACAGCCTCGATGAAGTATGTCCGCCAGTTCGCCAACAGCGTCATTTTGCCGAATGGCGAGGTCATGGTGATCGGGGGGAATACCAGTGGGTTTAAATTCAACGACACCGGCTCCATCCTCTCCCCGGAAATCTGGAATCCCACCACCGGACAGTGGCGTGAAGTCACCGACATGAGTGTCCCGCGCAACTATCACTCGCTGGCCCTGCTGCTGACGGATGGACGCGTCTGGTCAGGTGGCGGCGGCCTGAGCGGAGGCAATGGCGACCATCGCGATGCACAGCTCTACACACCGCCGATGCTCTATGATGCTGCGGGCAATCTGGCCACCCGCCCGGCCATCACTACTGCACCTCCCACCATCGCTGCCGGGCAGGTTTTTCAGGTGCAGGGCAGCACTGGCATCACCCGTTTCACCTTCATCAAGATGTCCTCCCAGACGCACTCGATGAACACCGACCTGCGCTTTCTGGAGCTGCCCTTCACCAGTCCGAGCAGCGGAAATTACGATGTCACCGCGCACACCAATCCGAGCGTGATGACACCGGGCTACTGGATGCTCTTTGCCCACAATGCAGGGGGCGTCTATTCCGTGTCAAAAGTAGTGCAGGTCAGTCCGCCTCAGCCGCCCGTGTTTGCCAACCCAGGTCAGCAGATCACCAAGACCACATTCCCAGGCAGCCTGCAGATCACGGCGACTGGCACAGGCACGATGAGCTACACTGCCACGGGACTGCCTGCGGGCCTGGGCATCCATGCGGGCACCGGGCTCATCAGCGGCACCATCTCCGCCGCTCCTGGCAACTACTCAGTCACTGTCACCGTGGCCAGCAGCACCGGGCTGAGTGCCACGCAGAGCTTCGTCTGGACTGTGACGCCCGCCACACTCGGCACAGGCACTTTGGTGCGTGAGATCTGGATGAACATCATCGGGTTTACTGTGGGAGAACTCACCGGCAGTCCCGCGTATCCCGACTCACCGGACAGCATCAGCGAGATCACCAGCATCGAAACACCGACCGACTTTGCAGATGCCTACGGCCAGCGTTTGCGCGGCTGGATTCATGCGCCAGTGACAGGTCAGTATCGCTTTTGGATCGCCGGAGATGATGAAAGCCAGCTCCATCTGAGCACCAATGACAGCCCGGCCGGTGCCACCCTCATCGCCCAAGTTCCGTTAGGGCAGTGGGCCCCGCCTCGTGATTGGACGAAGTTTCCCACGCAGACCTCAGCACTGATCAATCTCGTGGCCGGGCAGCGCTACTACATCGAAGTGCTGCACAAGGACGCTGGTGGACCTGACAACCTCGCCGTCGGCTGGCAGATCCCTGGCAGCAGCGTCACCACGGTGGTCGATGGAGAGTATCTCTCCCCCTGGCCGGTCAATCGTGCGCCCACACTCACCAATCCTGGAGCTCTCGGCAGCGTGGTCGGTGTGGCGACTTCCATCCAGCTCATCGCTGCAGATGCCGACAATGATCCCCTCGTCTTCAATGCCAGCGGGCTGCCCACCGGCCTGACTTTAAATGCTCTCACCGGAGCTATCATCGGGACGCCGACCACGAATGGCGTCTTCAGCGTCACCGTGAGCGTGAGTGATGGCAAAGCGCCTGTCGTGAGTGTGAACTTCGCCTGGTCGGTCAATACCGAACTCGTGCTGAACACACCGCAGTCGGACGCCGCGCCCTCTGGCAGCGCCGTCACCTTTACCGCAAGCAGCAGCGGCGGGCAGAGTCCGCTCTATCGTTGGAACTTCGGTGATGGTGGTGCCACGACGGCCTATAGCTCCAGCACCACGGCCTCACACACTTTCGCCACACCTGGTCGCTATCTCATCACGCACCAGGCCACGGATAACACCGGCGCTGTCCGCACGGCTTCGTTTTATCAGGTCATCCACGCAGCGCTCACCGCACGGAAGCCCGCCGTTTCCTCCAGCATCGTGCTCGAAGACCGCGCTGCGGCCAATGATCGCGTCTGGGTGGTGAATCCAGACACGGACAGCGTCACCGTCTTCGATGCCGTGACACGCGCCAGACTGGCCGAAACCACCGTCGGCACAGCGCCCCGCAGCATCGCCATCGCGCCCGATGGCCGCGCGTGGGTGACGAATGTGGAGACCTCCACCATCAGCATTCTCAATGGCAGCACCTAT
>NZ_JBILYB010000251.1:0-4815 GCF_044378005.1 Prosthecobacter sp. | reverse complement strand
ATGGCCGGGTGCCCATTGCGCCGGATCAGCCTTGTTGATCGCTGGTGGCACGCCGACATCGAACCGGATCGCTGTGAATTTCTCCGCTGGAATCCCATCCGCCTCCGTTCGCAATCGCCCCTTTTCCAGACTCACCAAGGCAAACCAGTCCCGCGACTCCAGCCATGAGCCATCCACCCGCTGCAACGCCAGATTCGAGAGAATGAAGTCCAGCCGTGTGATCCTGAGTTCATCCTTGCCCGGTGCAACCACCTGCCCTGTCACAAGCGGCAAACCCGACCAAAAAGGCTGCACTTCCACCCGCAATACCGAAGCCCCCGAGACCATCTCCGCGAACCCAAGCACTCCCATCACCATCAGGTGCAGGCAGCTGATAAATGGATTGATGGGCTTGGAGATAGGCATCCGACGGGAAAGACGCCGAACCTATATAGCCAGTATAAACAGCAATGTTGGAATTGTGATTTTAAGATTTAAACGCGAAAAGGTTATCAAATGTGATAGCCGTAACCAATGGAGGAGCTGTGTTCCAACACCCCATAGCGGTCATCTCCTCGAGTTTCAGGCTTTGCGTTCCGTGCTGACGAAACTCACTTCGCGCTGCCCCAGCCACCGCCCAGCGCCCGGATGAGTTGCACGCTGGCCGTCAGCCTCTGCCCGTCGAGCTGAGCCTGAAGCAGTCGTGTGGTGAGCACGGTGCGGTCGGCATCCACGACTTCGAAGTAGCTCGCGAGCCCCTTGTCATAGCGGATGCGCGCCAGTTTGCTCGTCTCCTGCGCAGAAGCCAGGGCGGCACTCACGGCGGAACGCTGACGGGCATAGGCATTCACATCGACCGCCGCATTCTCCACCTCCTGAAGCGCGGTGAGGATGGCCTGCTTGTAAGCAGCGACACTTTCGTTGTAGCGCGACTGCGAGGCGCGCAGGTTGCCGCGCAGACGACCACCCTGGAAAAGCGGCACCGTGAGCTGGGGGCCGATGCTTCCCGCCTTGTTCTTCCAGTCGAGAAAATCCTCCGCACCGATGCCCTCGATGCCGCCGCTGCCGATGAGCTTGAAGCTGGGGTAAAAATTCGCCGTCGCCACACCGACGTTCGCATTCGCCTCGCGCATCGTCTGCTCTGCCGCACGCAAATCAGGCCGCCGTTGCAGCAGCGCACTCGGCACGCCACCGCCAATCCGTGGTGCTCCGGGCAAAGTCAGGCTGGAAGGAAGCTGAAAGTCCGCCGGAGCTGATCCGCAAAGCAGCGCCAGTGCGTTTGCCGCATTGCCGCGCTGCCGTTCCACGCCAAAAAGATCATGCCGGGCGAGTTCCTGCTCAGTGCGCGCACGGGCCACATCCATCTCGTTCGCCAGACCGCCCTGGAAGCGGCTTTGCTGGAGCTTCAGCGCCTCGCCACGGAGGTCGATGGTTTCCTGCAAAATCCGCCGCTGTGAATCCAGCGATGCCGCGAGGAAGTAGTTCCTCGCCACCTCCGCCGCGATGACCAGCCGCTGCGTGGCCACCTGCTCGATGGCCGCGCCTTCGCGTGCCTTGGCCGCCTCCACACCGCGTCGCACCTTGCCCCAGAGATCGACCTCGTAGTTCAATGTCAGGAAGCCTTGATGCCTGTCACGCTCCAGTAAAGGAAGCGGGACACCGGGTGGCAAATTTGCGCTGAAGCTGCTGCCGGATGAGCGCTCCAGCGTCACCGCATTCTGCATGCCGAACTGCGGCAGCCAGTCCGCCCTCTGCACACCGGTCATCGCCCGGGCGGTCTCCACACGAGCCAGGGCACCCGCGAGATCCTGATTGTTCGCCAGCGCCTGCTCCACCAGTCGATTCAGCGTCTGGCTGCGATACAGCGTCCACCAAGCATCCGGCAGCGCGAGGTCGCTGATGTCTGCCTTGTTCTTCCAGCGCGTGCCGAGATTCATCTCAGGCAGCTTGAAGTCGGGACCGACCGTGCAGGAGGCGAGGGTCAGCCCCAGCGTGATGGCAGCGCACAATGACGAAGGAGGAATGACGAATGACGAAGACATGAGAAAGAGACTTGGCTCACGGTTCAGGAGATTTCGTCATTCGTCATTCGGAATTCGTCATTCCACACAAGCCGCGTATTTTCCCCAAAATCACCTCAACGACCTCAACCAGCCATGAGCATCCCCCTCGAAGAACTCCAGTCCGCCCTGTCCTCCGTGCAGGAAGAATTGCAGCGCATCCGCCAGCGCCTTGATGAGCTGGAAAAGGTCGTCAGCATCGACACCGACGATGACGGCATCCGCCGCGTTTATCTCGAGTGCAATGATCTCGTCGTCCGTCCCGCGCATGACCCACGCTGGATCTCGCTGCACTTGGGCTCCAATGAGGACGGCGGCTATCTCTGCCTGCATCATTTGAATGAAGCCACCATCGGCGCGGAGTTGTCCCTCGATGGTTCCGGCTCGCCGCAACTCCTGCTGCGAGGCAAGGACTTCCAGCCGCGCGTCAGCATCTTCACCCAGGACGACTGCGGATTCATCGCCGTTCATGCCGATGCAGGCCGCCCCGGTGCCCTCATGCGTGCCCAGCCGCGCGGCGGCTCCGTGGCTGTTTTGCAAAAAGACGGCGGCTCACGTGGAGTACTGGTCCACGATGATGGCGAGGTCTCTGAAGACGGCACCGTGAAGCCGCCTGCCACCGATCTCCTCTTCGCCGATGGCGATCTGCACACGATGGTAAAGCTTCACTCCGACGGCGAAGGCGGCCTGCTCAGCCTCGGCCCACCGGGGCAGCCCGATGCCATCGCCCTCGTCGCCCGTGAAGATGGCCCCGCACTCATGCTGCACAGCCCTGCCGAGCTTCACAGCATCTCCATGATGGCGCTGGATGGCTCCGCACAAGTCTGTGTGCATGAGGGAAAAGTCCCCGGCAGCGGCTACGAGGCGCACATGGCCGCCGGTGAGTCCGGCAGCAGCCTGGCTCTGCGCGGCGAGACCTCTGAAAAGGCCGTGGACATCTCCGCGCTCGATGTGGCCAGCAGCCTCACGCTGCATGATCGCGATGGCGACCCACGCGTCATGCTCGCTCATCATCACGACAGTCATTCCGCCCTCACTCTGCAATCCACGGGTGATGAAGACGGGTTCCGCGCCATCGCCAGCGGCGAGGTTTCCTCCGTCGAACTCATGTCGCCCAGCGACCCAGAAACGAAGATGCTCCACGCCGTGACCGCCGAGAAGCCCGTCGTCATTTTGCAAAAGGATAAACGCCCCATGCTCATGCTCGGCGAGGGCGATCAAGGAGGCGTCATCTGCGCCTATGGCAATTCTGGCGGGCAAGCCGGGATCGCCACCCTCTCCGGCGGCCCCGTGGCAGGCTCACTCCTGCTCTCCACCGCCGATGGCACCCCGCAGCTCACACTCGACTCCACCGATCACGGCGGGCGTCTGCTCATCAACAACGACCTCGGCTTCCAGCGCGTGGCCCTCGGCGTGTATCAGGAGGCCGGCGGCCTGCACCTGAACAACACTGGCAGCATCGGAGTCCAGGCCGTGGCATCTCCGAAAGGCGGCATCATCATCGTCAACGATCCCGAAGGCGATGTCGCCGCGACGCTGCCCGAACAAGCTGGAGAAGATTCCTCCGACTGGGGCAAGCTGCCCGACAGCTTCTGAAGCATCGCCTTGCCACATGGAAATGAAGGCCTACATCGCAGCATGACACGCACAGGCATCGGATACGACGTTCACCCCTTTGAAGAAGGCCGCCCCCTCATCCTCGGCGGTGTGGAGATCCCGCACACGCGCGGCCTCAAAGGCCACTCCGATGCCGACGTGCTCTGCCACGCCATCGCTGATGCTGTGCTCGGAGCCATGGGCCTGCCGGACATCGGCTTCTACTTCCCACCGAGCGACATGAGCATCGAAGGCATCTGCAGTCTGCGCATTTTGGAAAAGTGCGCCGCCCTCGCCGCCGAGAAAGGATACACGATTGAAAACGTGGACTCCACCCTCATCGCCGAAGCACCGCGCGTGATGAAGCACGCTCCGCTGATGAAGGAAAAACTCGCCGCCGCCCTCGGCATCCAGCCCGATCAAGTCGGCGTCAAAGCCACCACCAACGAACGCATGGGCTTCGTCGGCAGAGAAGAAGGCATCGCCGCCATGGCCGTGGCTTGTGTGACGAAGTGAGGGAGATGACGAGATCAAGGATCACCCAGGCGCGATAATCGAGGAGCAAAGGCGCACCAAGTCAGGCTGCTCCATGGGCTACGACCACTGCTTCAACCTCTCCGGAAATGGGCACTGCTCACAGGCACTGTCGTCTTCGAGGCAGAAGTCTTCATACAATTGCAGGAGCCCCTGCTGGTGATGCAGCTTCTTTTGAAACAGCGTCCCGCGCGGACTTTCGCCAAAGAGACGGAGTGCAGCGCGGGTGACCTTTTGATTCTCCAACATCGCGGGCAGTTCCAGATACTCGGCCCAGAGTCGTGTGCGCTCGGGCATGAGCAGCGGGTAGGCGACGTTTGCCAGCATCTCCTGCACGCGAGTCTCGCCGACCAGTGCGAGCTGTCTCGTCGCAGGTTCCGCGAGCAGGGTGAAGTGTGTGGTCCAGAAATCATGCTTCAGAGCGAGCAGGCTTTCTTTCCACGCCGTCTGGCTCCAGCGCGTGGAGTCCATCAGCGGTGCCGAGATGGACTCCCACTGCGCCAGCATCGCCGTCAGTGCGCCGAGACGTCGCTGGGGATGATTGCCCGGACGTGTGGCGGCGAGCTTCCAGCGTGGAAGCTGGGATGGGGAAAGCCAGCGGGCGCATTCTTCACGAAGCCGCCACCATTCCTGCCAGAGCTGGCGG
>NZ_JBILYB010000122.1:0-18268 GCF_044378005.1 Prosthecobacter sp. | reverse complement strand
GGCACCTACGATGTCGGCCTGCTCATCATCAAAGAGCAGCACAGCCCCACCTTCCAGCTCGCTCCGGTGGAAAAAGTCCGCCAGCTTGATGCCGGAAAGCGCGTGGCCTTCCTCGGCTTCCCTGCCGAGAAGCTCACCAATCGAGGCAGCGACAACGAACGCCCCGTGGCCACCATGCAGACCGGCATCGTCACCGCCGTCACGGATTACTGGGGCTCCCAGGCAGATGCGGGGGATCGGCTCCTCGTGCAGCATAATCTCCCCAGCACCGGCGGAGCCAGCGGCAGCCCCATCTTTGATCAAAACGGTGAGGTCGTGGCCGTGCTCTGTGCCGGGAACATCACTTACACCTTGCCGAGTGAAACCAAGCACGCCGTCGAACGAGCCAAAGCCAGGGTGGTCGCCGCACTCGACGACCAGCTCAGCGCCGAAAACCTGAGCGCGGAAGATAAAGCCAAAGCCGTCGAAGCCGCCAAAGCTCGTCTCAGCCAGCTCTCCAGCCTGAAAGTCAGCGTCGAAGACCTCGAGCGCGCGCCCTCCGCCGCCCAGATCAACTTCGCCCAGCGCGTCGATATTTTGCAGGAGCTGCTGGATGCCTATCAGCAGGCCGTGAAGGAAGACTCGGCACGGTAATCTCCTCTCTCCCCAGCGCATGTCAGCCTGCCCCCACCTCCTCTGCAAAAACAACGAAGGCAGCGTGGTCTGCCTTGATTTGAAGTGAATCGAACAAGCCCTTGCACTCCCGCTGAAGCGTGTAACTAATCCACCCTTCCGCCACACTGCTACCCCTTAGTGTAATGGTAACATAACAGATTCTGACTCTGTTGTTCAAGGTTCGAGTCCTTGAGGGGTAACCATTCTGGGTGACACGTTTCACCCCGCCTCCAGTGCGAGCTATTTGGAGGTCCCGACAGCCGCTGCGACGGAGATGCCAATTTCAAGAGTCGGCTCATCAGCATCAGCCAGAGGTGGCTCGGTGATGCTGCCATCTTCAGACCGAAAGTTTGCCCCGACGGAGAAAAGCACGCCCTTCAGAGGATCGTAGTGGAGTGGTTCGCCAGAAAATGGGTCGATCAATACGTCCTGAAGGTATTGCGGGCGCAGATCGCTGAGCCCGGAGGGCAGCTTTTGATGATCTGCCACATACCGACGAATGGCAAAAAGGCAGAGCACCAGATCGTGCCTCGCCTTGGCCAGGTGATGTCGCTCTGGGAGTGGGAGGCAGGGCTCGATGCGACTGTTAAAATAGCGCTCTCCTTCGCCATTCGGCTGAAAGTGGGACAATGTGGGCACTCGACGACCGATGGCGGAAGCGACTGCGCCAGCACCGGGAGTGATCGCCACTTGATCGCGCAGCACACGGATGCTGTTGGCGAAGAGCCCCAGCGTCTCATGCTTCTTGAAGAAAAGCCGCCCCGGCCTCTCCCGCAAAACACCGCCGGGCATCGTATCCAAAGGAGCTCCGCTCTTTTCACCGAACATGAGTTTTTTCTCATGCAGGTAAAAGGCGCCCAAGGCACGCTGGAGGTGGGCATCCAGGGGAGCACAACGCAGGAACTCGTCCTGCGCCAGCTTCAGTTCCGAGCTGCCAAGCCTGGTCTGCTTCAGCACCTGCGCCGTCATTTGCACGCAGGCCATGTGCATCTCCTGCGCACGCTGCATGTAGGAGGGCCAGGCCCACAATTCATGCAGTCGCCGACTAAGGCGGCCGATGTCGATGGCCGCCAGGAGTGCTGATTCTTCATTTCCTGAAGAGAGCAGATACGCGACGCGTGCCTGGAGCAGGATGCGCACATGCGGCCAGGAGACGTGTTCTCCCAGATCCTCCGCATGCCAGGCAGCATGACGCGGGTGCCAGTCGAAGTCGCCCAGCAGATCGCGCAGCCCATCCAGCGCTGCGCCGTTGCCACGCACATAGCTCTCCAGCGTCTGCCTCTCCCATTTCCAGGCTGGCAGCAAAGCCACCCGCAGGTCGGGAATGGCGATGACTGCCTGAAGGAAAGTGCCCAGCCGCTCGGGGCCGACGATCTTCGGAGCCAAATCCACAGGCTCCTGCACCATGAGATCTTCATCCAGTGGCGGGGCGATGTCCGTGAAGTAGATCCATCCGAGCATCACAGCACCTGCCAACCCCAGACTGGTCATGAACAGCGTGCCCCAGGAAAATGACGATTCAGCCTGCACGCGAGCGCTGTTGGGCACGGGGCCGGGGCGCTTTGGCGGTGTCTGTGTAGGCGGATCTGTGGGCTCAGGAAGCGCGGCCTGCCTTGTCCTTTGGTTCTGCGAACTTGGAGCCGCCTTGGTCTCCGTCTGAACCGTCGTGAAATGGTCATCGCTCCGTTGGCTGTCTCCGATTGGCGGCGGGCGGAAAGACGGGAAAGAATCAGTTTTGGTCGATGCTTTTTCGACCGCTGGAGGAAGGGGCTCTTCCTTGATTTCCACCCAATCCACAGACCCTGGCGTGAAGTTTTCCTCCACGCGGCTCACGATGGCTGGTGCACTCACCGGCATGGCCGCCACGGCAGGCGGCGGCGGCGCACTCGTTTCAGGCACAGTCTTTTTTGCCTCCCTTTTCGGAGGCTGCGGTCCTGAAGCCAGATGCTTCCGCTGCTCATCTTCCCACTCATCGTCGAAGCTCCACGGCGAAACCCAGCGCGGAGCCTTGGCGGGCCGGGCGGATGGAGATTCTTTACGGGAGGACATCGGGGGCATGTTAGATCACCCGTCGTGTCTCAGTCACGCGGCATCTCCAGATCGATGCCAAAAAAATCCACGAACACGGCGCGATACACCGCCCGCTTGAATCTCGGAACCCAGGTCATCTGAAACTCACTCGGCTCGATCCAGCGCCATTGGGCGAACTCCTGATGCGTGGCTGCCAGGTTGATGTCCGCCTCGCTGCCCAAAAAACGGCATTTGAAATACGTCTGCTCCTGCCCGCCATAGATGCCGTATTTCAGCCGGTGCTTTTGGAAGGCATAGCGGTAGCCCTCGCGCTGCTCCAGCACCTCCAGCTTGTCTCGCGTCACTCCGATTTCCTCCGCCAGTTCACGAAAAAGCGCCGTCTCCGCATCCTCGCCCTCATCAATCCCGCCTTGTGGGAACTGCCACGCGCCTCGGATGTTGATCCTCTCCGCCACGAAAATCCGATCCTCTGCATTCAGCAGGATCGCGGCTACATTGGGACGATAAACGATGGGGGTGGCGGGGGGGAGATCCATGAACGGCGTGTAGAGTACTGGGCAGCTTCGCTTTGTCACGCACCCACTGTGCCGATGTTGCGGCTATCACTCACCACTCACGCCACCAGCTTTTTAAAATCAAACTGGCAGCAGCCGAGATCGAGCACGCTGGCATTGTCCGCGAGATGCTCGGCGATGGCTGGAGCGACGGTGTAGAGCCGCTGCTGGCCCTGCTTTTCCTGCGCCAGCAACCCCGCCTCACGCAGGATGCGCAGATGCTTGGAGACGTTATACTGGCTCATTCCTGTGGCCTCGGCGAGGTCATTCACCGAGCGCGTGCCAGCCAGCAGGAGGCGCATCAGGCGCAGCCGGTTTTCTTCGGCGAGCGCTTTCATGGCAGGGAGACAATCGATCTTCGTGGGCACAGGGAAGATGATGTCCGGCATCGTCATCTCTTCAACACTCGATGTGGTCCCTTTGAACATGCTTGACGGGGCATATACCAGCATCCAAGGACCGGACTGATGCTCGCCGCCCTCATCATCACCGCCGCTCTGGCCATGGTCTATGCCAATGGCGCCAACGCCAACTTCAAAGGCGTGGCTTCCCTCTTCGGCAGCAGCACGACGAGCTACTGGACGGCGGTGCGCTGGGCCGCAGTGACCACGGCGGCGGGCTGCCTCGCGGCTCTTTTCATGCCGGGCACGCTGCTGGAGACCTTTTCAGGCAAAGGTCTCGTGCCGAATGAATTGGTAGGCCGTTCGGACTTCCTGCTCGCCGTGGGCATGGGCGCGGCCATCGCCAATCTGCTGGCGACTCGGCTCGGCTTTCCAGTCTCCACCACGCACATGCTGATGGGTGCGCTGCTCGGTGCCGGGCTCGCGGCTGAGCCTGAGGGAGTGCGCTATGCGAAGCTGTGGGAGAGCTTTGCCAAGCCGCTGCTCATCACGCCCGTGCTTGCCCTCGTGCTCGGCGGTACCGTTTACCTGCTGCTGAAACTGCTGCGGCTCGCCCCCGACCACCGCACGCCGCTGCTGGACTCGCTGCATTTCCTCAGCGCGGGCGCGGTGGGTTTTGCCCGTGGCATGAATGACTCGCCCAAGCTGCTGGCGCTGCTGGTGGGTGGTGGTCAGATCCATGAAGCCTACGGCCTGCTGCTGGTCATGCTCTTCATGGCGCTCGGCGGTTTCATCAGCGCACGGCACGTGGCGGACACGATGGCGCACAAGATCACGGGCATGACTCCAGGTCAGGGCTTCGCGGCAAATCTCGCCACGTCCATGCTGACCACCACGGCGAGCTTTCACGGGCTGCCTGTCTCCACCACGCATGTCTCCGTCGGTGCCTTGTTGGGCATCGGCATCACGACGAAACAAGCCCGCTGGCGCACCATCGTGCCTGTCCTGCTGGCCTGGCTGATCACCCTGCCCTGCGCAGGTCTGCTTGCCGCCTTGATGTGGTGGCTCGTCACATTGCGTGGTCAGTAAAAGCGGCTTTGCAAAAAAGGGTGTAGCCTTCGTATGCACTTCTGCGCATATATCATGACGAATCGTCCACCCGTCATGAAATCCATCCTCGCCCTCCTCCTCATCGCCACTGCTGCGCAGGCAGACATCGGCCTCATCACTCCGGCTGAAGCCAAAGCTCTCATCGAAAACCCCGACGCCGCCCAGCGCCCCATCGTGCTCGACACGCGCGGCGGCTATAAAGACTACTTCCGCGGTCACCTGCCCACCGCGCATCACATCAACTTCGACACCCTGCGCGGCACGAATGAAGCCGTGCCCGTGCAGTATCTTCCCGACGACCTCACCAAGGCGCTGCTCATCCGCGCTGGAGTGGACAAAGACCGCCTCCACCTCGTCTATGCCACGGGCGACAAGCTCCCGAATGACGAGATCCTCAGCACCAGCATGGTCGTCTATGTGCTGGAGAAGTTCGGCGTGCAGAACATCAAGGTCGTCGATGGGGGACTCGCCGAATGGAAAGCGCAGGGCTTCGAAGCAGTGCGTGATTACTTCGGCAATCCAGCCGGTCATCTGCCCGAAAAAGGTGTCACCGTCATCACTGCGAATATCGACGACGTGCAGGCCAGCATCGGCAAGCCTGGCACCCTGCTGGTCGATGCGCGTCCGCTGAATGAATATCAGGGTGAGGACGATGTCTGGCTGCGCAAAGGCCACATCCCCGGAGCCATCAGCTTTCATTGGGCGCGGCTCATGGACAGCAGCAACACGCACAAATTCAAGCCACTCGCCGAAGTGAAGGCCGAACTGGAAGCCGCAGGAATCACACCCGACAAAAACATCATCGCCTACTGCGGCACCTCGCGTGAAGGCAGCCTGCTCCAGTTCTACCTCAAGCATGTGGCCGGATATCCGAACGTTCGCCTCTACGAAGGTGCGTGGAAAGAATACGTCTGGCTGAAAAACAAGTCCCTGCCTGCCGAGAAGTAGAACGAGTTTAAAACTCGTAAACTGGTGGGGCGAGATTCCATCTCGCCCTGCATTGGCGGGTTAAAAACCCGCCGCACCAGTGTACGACTTGAAAAGTCGTTTTACCTCCAGGCTGGCTTCGACTCAAAGGTCACGCGCTCCTTCGACAGCGGATGCACAAAGCTCACCCGAGCCGCGTGCAAGCACATCGGCGGAGCGTCCACTGCCAGCGTTTGCGTATCTCCCACCGCACCGCCGGGCAGATACGTCGGATCACCCAGGATCGGAAAGCCGAACTGCCAGAGATGAATGCGGATTTGGTTTGTCCGACCCGTGATCGGCCGCGCCTCCAGCAGCGCCGTGCCATCGGCATCGCGACTCAGCACGCGGAACTCCGTGCGCGCCTCGTCACCGCCCTCTTCATCCACCTCACGCCCGCCCAGCGCACCAGCCTCGCGGCTGATCGGAGCCTCACAGACAAAACTGTCTTCCGCCGGATGCCCCTGCACCCGTGCCAGATAAAGCTTCTCCACCTGCCCGCGTGAAAATTGCGGCTGCACCTGCCCCGCGAAGTGGCGCGACCGCGCCACCACGACCAAGCCCGAGGTATTCGCATCCAGCCGATGGCAGGCGCGCAGCTTAAAGGGATGGTAAACTTCATCCAGGATGTATTGCAGCGTGTTCCGGTTGTAGCGCCCCCCCGGATGCATCGGCAGCGGCGCGGGCTTCTCCACCACCAGCATCGCCTGATCCTCATGCAGCACGCGGATGCCTGCATTCACATCTGGCTCCACACTCGCCGCCAGCAGTTGGGTAAATCTCTCCCCTGCCCGCACGATCTGATCCGCCGTGGCCACATGCATGTCTTTGTCCAGAAGTCGCCCACCTTCCAGACGCCGCACCCACTCCTCACGCGCCACCACAGGCAGGATCGTCACCAGTGTGTCTAGCAGCGTCATGCCATCACATTGCTTCGGCACATTCAGCGGACGGTAGTTGTCATACGGCGCACTGCCTGGCAGCGGCGTCGTTAGTTGGCGGATCTTCGCGTGCCGCTTCACGATCATCTCCTGCATCTGCTGCTCCGTCGTTTTAAAGCAATACGGGCACGACACATTCGCCACAAAGCGTGGGTCCGCCTGATCCTCATCCGTCAGGGGCGACTGGCACATGTAGCACTGCGCCGACTGTGTCTCCTCCAGCCCAGGGTCCACACCCACGCGCTGGTCAAAGACAAAGCACTCGCCGTCGTAGTGATCCCCGCCCACCTCTTCGAAGTATTTGAGGATGCCACCTTCGAGTTGCCAGATCTGCTCGAATCCCTCCCGCTCCATGAACGGTGCCGCCTTCTCACAGCGGATGCCACCTGTGCAAAAAGTCACGATGGGCTGCTTCTTCAGTTCCGGTGGCAGATTCCTCACCGCTTCGGGAAATTCGCGGAAGCTGTTCACCCCGATCACATGCGCATTTTTAAAAGTGCCCAGCTTCACCTCATAATCATTCCGCGTGTCCAGCAGCACCACCGGGCGGCCTTCATCCAGCCACTGCTTCAGCGTCCGCGCCTCCATGCGAGGCGACGTGTACTTCGCCGGATCGATCCCCTCCACCCCAAAGGCGATGATCTCCTTCTTGATCCTCACCAGCATCCGATTGAACGGCTGATGCGCGCTCTCGCTGTACTTCGGGGCCAGCCCCGCCAGCCCCGGCACACTGCGGATCACCGCCACCAGTTCATCCACCAGCACGCGCGGTCCCGCGATGAAAAGATTGATCCCCTCCGTGCTCAGCAGGATCGTGCCCTTCAGCCCGCGTTCCTTGCAGACCGCGATCAAGCGCTCGCGCAGCCCCTTCAGATCCGTCAGCGGGGCAAAGAGGTAGCAGGAAATGTTCGTGATAGGCAGGTCAGCAGTCATGGGCACCGACTCTGTTGAGTCCAGACCGCCCCGGATGCAAGTCCGACAAACATCCCCACCCTTGCCAAAAAACCGCTCTTTCTTGTGCTCCCACAAGATTTCCGACTTGTGAAGCCCAGGGGTCAAGAACGGTCAATATCCTCACCATCGAGATGGAAGGCATGCAACGCACGATGCGCCACAGGGGCCAGAACGATGCCAATCACCGAGATGAAGACGAGACCGCTGAAAAGAGCATAGGCGCTGGCAAAGAGCTTGGCTGCATCCGTGGGCAGCTCGCCGACCGGCCCCATGCCACCAAGGATCATCGAGGCATTGAGAATCGAGTCCACCCAGGTGAATCCGGCGATGTAATGATACCCAAGAATGCCAATCACAAGTGCACCGAAGATCACTGCCAGAGCGAGGGACATGAACTTCACCACCCGCCAAAGGAAGACATGGCGCGGGGCGATGGGATCTTGGCGAGACTCAAGCATGATGCATCGGAAGCCTGAAATGAGTTGGATGCAAGACACCAGTTGGCATCATCCACCTTGGCAGCTAGTGCTGCCCCGTGCTGCGCGCGCATAACACCAACTTCACCATCCTCGACGAGACAGACGACTACATCGTCGTGGACAAGCCCGCGCCTTTGCAGATCCATCCAGGCAGCCTGCATGGGGCGCCGACGCTTTGGCATAGTCTGAGAGACCTGCTGGCATACGAGCTGGCTAATGGTGGACAAATCAGCATCACCAATCGGCTGGATCGTGAAACAAGTGGCACCGTCCTCGTCGCGAAGAATGCCACCACGGCTCGCCTCTTCGGCATGGCGATGCAGGACCATCTGATCCGCAAAACTTATCACGCCATTGTCCATGGTTGGCCGGAGTGGGAGGAGCAGGATCTTCATGGGCCAATCCTGCGCAAAGGTGATGTCACGGAGTCCGAGATCTGGGTGAAGCAGATGGTGCATGATGATGGTGCACCCTGTCAGACGATCTTCCGCACGCTGCGGCGCGTGGAGCATGAACGTGCGGGAAAGCTGGCACTCATCGAAGCACGGCCGATCACGGGGCGGATGCATCAGATTCGTGTGCATCTCTCGCATCTCGGGCTGCCGATCCTGGGGGATAAAATCTACGGGCTGGATGAGCAGTGCTACCTCGACTTCATCGACACAGGCTGGACGCCCGACATTGAGCGACGGATCTTCTTTTCACGTCAGGCGCTGCATTCACATCGGCTGGAAATCATGACTCCCAGCTTTTGCCACACCTGGGAATGCCCACTCCCAGCGGAGATGCAGGCTTGGCTGTGATGGGTGAAAGTTCGCCCTGCTCGCACCTGTTTCAGCAGCCTCATGATGCTCCGCATGCTCGCCCTCTCGTTAGTCCTCATCAGCCAGACTATCGCTGCTGATGCACCTTTGCTCAAAGACGACTTCTCCGCTCCGAAGCTGGAGCAGCGGCGTGCCATGCGGGGTGAATGGAAGTTCGCCGATGGCATCGCGAGCTGCACGCAGGACGATGCGCTCTACAAGAAGAATAAGGATCACGGCCCCATCCTCTTTTACGACCTCGCTTACACAGACGCGACGATCCGCTTCAGTTACCAAGCAGACACCGCCGTGAAGAGCGTGGTCTTCACCTGCAATGGAGACGACGGGCATGTCTTCCGCTTTGTCACCAGCGCCGCAGGCACTGGCATGAGAGCTTTCCCCGCTGATGCAAAGGATCACAAGTCCATCGCGCTCGCTCAGGAGAAGGCCCTGGCGCTGAAGCCAGATGAATGGGTACCCGTGACCATTACCGTCCAGGGCACGAAAGCGAAGGTGAAGATCGGCGACTTCAAGAAGACCTATGAACACCCCTCGCTGGCGCGGGCGAAGTCGAACCTGAGCGTGGGCTATGCCTTTGGCACACTGAGTGTGAAGGATGTGCTGGTGGAGAAGTGATCAAAGCCCACCGAGCTTGCAAATCAGGTTCCAGTGCTTCGGCTCGACCTCGGTGATGGAAAGGCGGTTGCCGCGACGAAGGATGAGCATGTCAGCCAGCTTCGGTTCAGCGCGGAGCATGTCGAGCGTGACGAAGGTCTTGAAGTCAGCCTCCCACTTCACATCGACCATCAGCCAACGCGGTTCCTCGCGCTTGCTGCCTGCGTCGAAGTATTCGGAGGAAGGATCAAACTGAGTGTGATCCGGGTAGGCCTCTTTGACGATTTTGATGATGCCCGCGATGCCCGGCACGGGGCAGCTTGAATGATAAAAGAAGCCCAGATCACCCACCGCCATCTGGTCCCGCATCATGTTCCGCACCTGGTAATTGCGCACGCCATTCCAGGGCTCCGTTTTCTTCGGGCGGGCCTTGAGATGGTCGAAGGAAAAGACGTCAGGTTCAGATTTGAGCAGCCAGTGGGACATGGTGAAGGGATGGCATGGATGACGAGGAAAGGGAATGAGAATTCCAAGTCTTGGCGAGGTGGAGACTTTGAGAGGCGAAATGACGTGATGAGTGATGCCGGCGGCGGTGGCTTATGCAGGAAGCAGGTTGACCACTGGCCCAGGGCTCTGGCAGACTTGGCGGGTATGTTTCAGCGACTCAGCCTCTTCTTACTCTCGGTCATCAGTTTCATCGCCATGGCGGAGGAGCCGCCGCCTGCGGAACTGAATCTGGATCTCGGCGGCGGGGTGATGATGGAGCTGCTGCTCATGAAACCGGGCAGCTTCGAGCAGGGATCACCTGCCACGGAGCCGAGCCGGGAATCGGATGAGAGCCGTCGCTTTGTCACTCTCACGCGTGGTTTTTACATCGGCAAATATCCGGTCACGCGCGGGCAGTTCGGGCGCTTTGTCACCGCTACATCCTACCGCACTGAAGCTGAGCAGGGCACTTCGGGTGGGTTTGGGGTGGAGAATGGAAAGCTCGTGCAGGCAAAGGCTTACACTTGGCGCAATCCTGGTTTTCCGCAGACGGATGATCATCCAGCGGTCATGCTCACGGTGCAGGATGTGAAGGCTTTTTGCCGCTGGCTCTCGCCCCGCGCAGGCCGGGACTGCGGCCTGCCGACGGAGGCGCAGTGGGAGTATGCCTGCCGTGCCGGGACCAGCACCGCGCGATATTTGGAACCTGTGGACGCGGTGGCCTGGCATCGCGGGAACAGCGATGAGCAGACGCATCCGGTGGGCCAGAAGAAGCCGAATGCCTGGGGGCTGCATGATCTCTATGGCCCGGTCTGGCAATGGTGCGGCGACTGGTATGCGCCCTATCCTGCGGGGAGCGCGGTCGATCCGGTGCAGACGAATGCCGGCCTGAGTGACAAGCCGCGGCAGGTCCTGCGCGGCGGCTCCTTTCTCAGCGATGTCAGCCACTCACGCTCGGCGGAGCGGTATCGCAATGACGTGCGGAGCCGGAATGCGGACAACGGCTTCCGGATCGTCGCCTCTGTGACGAAACGTGCAGCGGTCGCTGTCGTGCCAAAGCCGAGTGCGCCGGAGAAAGTCGCAGCACCGGAGCCTGCTAAACCTAACCAGACATGGGATGAACCCGAAGTTTCTGACAGCTCCTTCCCCTGGCGCTACATCACACTGCCGCTGTTTGTGATCGTCCTTTTCAAACTCTTCCGACGTGTCCTGGGCAAGGGCGCGGGATCCGCAGCGATGCTGCCGCTGGATCTCACCCCACGCGAGGCTGCGGAGGCCTTTGCCTCAGGTCCGCCGCCCTTGCCGCAGCGGTTCAGCTTCCGCCTGACGGATTCAGGATTCTACATCAGCGGACCTGCGGAGGCCGTGGGCACGCAAATCGAATACACGGCAGATGTGGACTCGCGGGTGATCACGGACCTCATCCTTTTCAGTCCAGGGCCGGAGGGGCAGTTCATCTTCACCGGCTCGAAGCCGCGTGCGGTTTCTGTGCGCAGCACGGGCGGTCAGCTCGGCACCACCGGGAACATGTTGAGTGCCTCGGATGATGACTCTAATCGCGACTGGCGGCGCTCCTCGTCCTCCACGCAGAGTTCGTATCCCTCCGCCTACTGACATCACGCGCCATGCCTCCTGGAATCAGGATCATCACCCGCGCGGATGATCCACCCTGGCGGGTGGAGCGCACGCGGCGTTCATTGCCGGAGGCTCTGCCACATGGGCTCTGGCTAATGCACGCGGGCTGCTGGCTGCCACGCTGCATCGCCGAGTTCATCCCTGTCATGACGGAGCAACCATGTGTGCTGGTCGGCAGCACCATCGCCGCAGACACCTGGCTGCCAGTGCCGCTGTGGCTTCAGATTTTGCAGAGGAATGGTGGCATCTTTGGTCAGGCCGACCTCGCCTCCATGCCACCGGTGCAAAGTGTGTGGATGAATGCCGCCGCTGCCGAGCAATGTGGATCATCAGAGGATCTGGACACCATTGTCAGACAAGCTCTGCGGCTCGGCTGGCCGGTGATCCGGCACAGTCCGCTGGACGTGTGTCATGATCTGCGTCCGCGTGCACTCCAGGTGCTCACCAGCCTCCAGCGCGGTGGTGCCGAACGGCTGGCCCTGGACCTTCACCACGCGCTGCCGCGGCATGGTGTAGCAGGCTGTCTGATGACTCTCGGCTCACCCACGCGCGATCCTTTTGACTCACCGCCAGATGCTCTCCAGCGCCGTCTCCCACCCGACCCGGCGGTGCGTGCTGCGGAGATCGACCACGCCGCGCGCTACTCCGGCTGCGATCTTCTCCACGCGCATCTGGTGGATGGAGAAACGCTGTCTCTCCTGCGCTCGGGTCTGCCGCTGCTCACCACCTTTCACAATCAACGCCCAGGCTGGCCCGCCGACATCGGGCTGCTCAGCCTGTTGCCAGACGCGTTGCTCATCGGCTGTGCCCAGACTGTCTCGCGGGAGGTCGCGGAAGGCTTCCCGCAGCACACGGTCCGCACGGTTTGGAATGGCATCCAGCCAGTGGCGGTCAGAGCCAGGGAAGGTCCGTCAAGCAGCCTAACGATTGTCGCCATCGCCAATCCACGACCACAAAAGCGGCTGCCATTGCTCATCGATATCCTCGCCATGCTTCCTGGTTCGCGATTAAAGATCGCCGGTCAGGCTTCCAGCATTCATGCCGATGCCCAAGCCGAGATGGATCTGTGTCAGGAGAAGATCATCGCCCATGGTTTGACTGATGCCGTGGAATGGCTTGGTGCCGTGAGTGACATTCCCGCGCTACTCGCCGAGGCGGATGTGCTCGTCTCCACCAGCCTGCATGAGGGCATGAGCCTGGCGCAGCTTGAGGCACTGGCCGCCGGGGTGCCTGTCGCGGCTACGCAGGTCAGCGGCACTGAGGAGATGTCCGCACGGCATCCTGGCAGGATGAAGCTGCTGCCCGTCGATGCCGCGCCCGCCAGCTTTGCCGCCGCCATCCTCGAAATCGCGCCACAGCGTGGGCAAGGCACTCTCGCACCGGATTTCACCACGCCGATCATGGCCGCCCGGCACGCCTGGCTGCTGAATGCAGCACTCATTTCACGCAGGCAATCCAGACGCGGCCTGCTGCTCATCACCAATAACTTTTCCACCGGCGGTGCGCAGACCAGCGCACGACGCCTGCTGCTGAAACTGCACGCCATGGGACATCCTGTGAGCGCCGTTGTAATCCAGGAACAGTCGGAGAATCCGACTCCAGGTCGCATAGCTTTGTGTGCCGCAGGCATTCGCGTGCTGGCTCTGGACCCGCCCGAGGTCTGTGAAGCGCAGACAGCTCTTTTGCCGCTTTTACAAAGCCTCGCCCTGGAGCCGCCGGAGACCGTGCTCTTCTGGAATGTCATTCCCGAATACAAGATCCTCCTCGCCGAGGCGCTGTGGGGTTTCCCGGTCTTCGATGTGAGCCCTGGCGAGATGTACTTTGCCTCGCTGGAGCGCTACTTCGCGAATCCGAGACCCGGCTTACCGTATCTGGATACACAGTCCTACGGCCGACTTCTCAGCGCCGTCATCGTCAAACACGAAGGCGAGTTGTCACAGGTTCGCGAGGTCCTTGGCTGTCCGGTTCATCTCATCCCGAATGGTGTTCCATGTCGCGACTTTGTGGCCGAGGCAGAAGGCGTTCAAGATGTCATCGGCACAGCCTGCCGCATCCATCCGCACAAGCGACTGGAGGACTTGATCACCACTTTCCGCCTAGTGCTAAAGCGCCATCCACAGTGCCGCCTGCGTATCGCCGGAGCAGCAGATGCCGGGCAGGAAACTTATGCGGAAAGCCTGCGCCAGAGCACCCAAGATCTTCCGGTGGAATGGTGCGGCGAGATCACGGACATGCCTGCTTTTCACGACACGCTCTGCCTCTTCGCCATGATCTCCGAGCCTAGCGGCTGTCCGAATGCCTCGCTCGAAGCCATGGCCTCCAGCCTGCCCATCGTCGCCACCGCCGTGGGTGGAGCGCGCGAGCAGATTGAGCACGACCTCAACGGTCTGCTCACACCGCCCCGCGATCCTGAAGCCATGGCGACAGCCCTCATGGAGCTGCTTACTCAGCCCACTCTCCGCGCCCAGATGCGGCAGGCTGCTCATGCACGCGCTGTGACTCATTTCAGTCTGGAGAAGATGGCTTCCAGCTATCTTCGGCTGTGTCTAGAGCCAGCCGCATAGTGGGTATAGATACAAAAAATAAATGCCTCCAAGCTCGGTCTGCTGCATCGTTCATCACATGCAGCACGATCTCCACGCCACTCTTAAAAAGCACTTTGGCCATGCGGCGTTTCGTCCGGGCCAGGAGCGAGTCATGGAGGCGCTGCTGGCGGGGCGGAGTGCGTTGGCGCTGTTTCCGACGAGTGCGGGGAAGTCGCTTTGTTATCAGCTTCCTGCCTTGCTGATGGATGGGGTGACGCTGGTGATCTCGCCGCTGATCGCGCTGATGAAGGATCAGGTGGAGGCGCTGCGGGCGCGGGGGATCAAGGCGGCGAGGTTGGATTCTTCGCTGTCACCGGCGGAGGCGGCGCAGGTGTTTGATGACATGAAATCGGGCGTGCTGAAGCTGCTGTACATCGCGCCGGAGCGGCTGATGAATGAGAACTTCATCGAGCGGCTGAAGCGTGTGAAGATCTCGATGATGGCTGTGGATGAGGCGCACTGCATTTCGGAGTGGGGGCACAATTTCCGTCCCGAATATCTGCGGCTGGCGCTGGTAGCGAAGGAGTTGGGAATTTATCCTGTGTTGGCGCTGACGGCGACGGCGACGCCCGATGTGGCGCGGGATATTCGGAAGGCCTTTGGCGTGGCGGATGAGGATCATGTGCAGACGTCGTTTCATCGGGCGAACCTGCATTACCGCATCACGCCGTGTCCGGCGCAGAAGCGGAAGGAGTATCTGACGAAGGTGCTGACGAAGCGAAAGGGCGCGAGCATCGTGTATGTGACGCTGCAACAGACGGCGGAGGAAGTGGCGACGCATCTGCAACGCAATGGTGTGAATGCACTGGCTTACCATGCAGGGCTGGCGGACGAGCATCGCCATGCGGCGCAGGATTCGTTCATGAATGGATCGCTGGATGTGATCGTGGCGACGATTGCCTTTGGGATGGGAATCGACAAGGCGGACATCCGCGCGGTGTATCACTACAATCTGCCAAAGACGCTGGAGAACTACATGCAGGAAACGGGGCGTGCGGGTCGCGATGGGAAGCCTTCGGTGTGCGAACTGCTGGCCTGTGGCGATGACTGCATCGTGCTGGAGAACTTTACTTTTGGCGATACGCCGACACCGCAGGCGCTGCGGCAATTGGTGGATCATTTGTTGCGGCAGGGGCAGGAGTTTGATTTCTCGCTCTACGAGCTTTCACAGGCGACAGACATCCGCCCGCTGGTGATCGAGACGGTGCTGACGAACCTGGAGCTGCATGGCGTGGTGCGGCCACTGGGTTCGTTCTATTCGAGCTACCAGTTCCGCTTTCTCCAACCGGAGGCGCGAGTGCTTTCGGGGCACAAGCCGGAGCGGCAGGCGTTTCTGCGGCGGCTCTTTTCCGCAGGTAAACGCGGCACGAAATGGACGACGCTGAATCCTGATGAGGCGGCGACGCAGATGGAGGAGCCGCGTGAGCGGATCATGAGTGCGCTGACGTGGCTTCAGGAGGCGGGTGAGATCGAGCTGAAGCCGAGCGGGTCGCGTCAGCGCTATCGACTGTGTGATGATCGTGCACAGCGTGACCCAGGTGTGATCAGTGAGCAGATGCAGGCGCTCTTTTCCAAACGTGAGGCGCGTGATGTGGAGCGTCTCGGTCAGGTGCTGGAGCTGGCGGGGCATCGTGGCTGTCTCACGCGTTGGTTGCTGCGCTACTTTGGCGAGGAGATGGAGCAGGACTGCGGCACCTGCACGAGTTGTCTGGAACGTGCGAAGGGTAAGGTGGACGAAGAGCCGCGCGCTTTGCCGCAGTCGGCGGTGCCGGAGATCACGACGGAGGATGTGGCGGCAATCCGTGAAGTGATGGATGAAGGCCACTCGTCTTTGCGCTCGCCGAGGCAGCTTGCGCGCTTTCTTTGTGGTCTCACAAGTCCGGCGACATCACGCGAGCGCCTAACTCGGAATGGTGCCTTCGGGATGCTGGACAAGGTGCCTTTTGCCGATGTGCTGGCGCAGACGGAGACGATGCGGAGCCGCTAGCTGCTACCACCAGGGAACAACTGAAGTACGGCTTTTTGCAGGGGCTGCGGCCAGCGTGGAAGAGCGGCTTTGAGTGAGAGCGAGGGCCCACTTCCATGGAGATTTGCCATGATCAGGAAGAAATCATGAACAGTGATCGTGCGCGCGGCAAAGGAGTCGAGCCAAAGGCGCGTGGCTGCCGCAGCGGCATCCATTTGCGCTCGATCAGGTCGGTTGCCGAACGCGGAAAAGATGACATGGCGGCGCAGCAGCATGTAAAACAGTTCATGCATGGACTGGCGCACTGGCTGGTGCCGCAGGGCAAAGGCGTTGAGCAGCTTCCTGCCGTTGTCTTCCACAAGAAGCTGATTGAGTGCGAGGACCATGCTTTTGTCCTGGATGAGGAAGCGGCTGATCCTGCCGCGAAGAGTCTCGCGATTTTCGCCCGACTCTCCAAAACTCAGCATTTGGGAAAGGATCTCCACGGCGCTCTGGTTGGTCCAGTTTTTGGCGATGCTGTGAAGCAGCAGGCGATGGGTGAGGGTGAGTTCATGTACCTGTCTCGGCACCTGATTGATCCTTTGCAGAGCCTGCTTCACGGCGGTCTGGTCGGGGTCGGCATCCAGCGCGGAAAGCAGGAGTGCGGCTCCGGTGAAGGCCATGATGGTGGACTGCTCCGCCATGAGCACCTCGCGGGCGAGATTGATGGCTCCGTCCTTCTGTCCGGCGCGCGCGAGTTGGCGGGCTTGATCGAGAAGAATCGTGAGAGCGATTGAGTGGTCGCGCGGTGTTCTGCTGAGCCAGTCACCTTGGTATTTGGCCAGCCCGAGATCCGTCTCTGCGCGGGCGATGAGACTCCAAAGCTCAAAGTTGGTGTTTATCGTGCGACTATCTTCGATTGTGAGTTGATCTACTCTTTTCAGTGCCAGGCCATGGATGAGCAGGTCACGTGCAGCTTCGTCGGTGCCATTAAAATGGCGGGCGAGTGCGAAACGGGCGGCGAGTTCTTGGGGCGTGTAGCGCAGCATGCGGTGGACGCGCACGGCGTCCTCCACATCAGGCGTGAGTCGCAGCAGATTGATGCCGCGCCCGACGGAGCGGTAAATGTCATCCATCTTGCGGCCTGGTTCGTTAAGCTGGGCCAGATAGTCCACAGGCATTTCTTCAGGACCGGGCAATTGGTCAAGGTAGATGCGTGCTTTATTGAGACGCCCTGCATTGGCGTGGAGATACCAAAGCTGGAGGCAGGCCTCGGCGCGCCAGGGCGAGTCCGGTCCTTGCAAGACTTTTTGCCAGGTGTCCCGGGCATCTTCGAGGCGTCCCTGACGCCTCTGGCAGTCTCCAACTTTAAATAGGGCCTCGGCTCCATACTCGGGATCACCGATCATTTGCAGGAAGTAAGTCTCGGCAGGCCACCAGCGCTCGCTACCAGCGTAATGATCGCCTTTTTCGAGGCTGCTGGTCTTAGGCTGCACATCCGGACCACTCCAGCGGAGATCATGCAACTGGATCTGCGGCTCACCGATCAGTGCCAGGGAGACCGGCAGAACCGGCTGATAGCGCTGGAGGTACTCGACACGATTTCCGTCACTGACTTCCAAGCTGATCTTTCGGTTTTCGAGGTGGAGCTTCATCCGCACTTGCTTACCCGGAACCAGCAGGGCACGCACGGGTGTGACTGCGAGGACTCTTTCCTTCCGAGTGATGGCGAGTACTGCCTTGGGCGGCTCCATGATGCTTTGAAACTGCGCCAGATGGCGGATGAAAGGTGCGGGCGGCGGCTGATAGTATTGGACTGTATGCCATTCGTCGAAAAGCAGCACTTTGAAGCCGAGCGACTGGCAGCCTTGGTCGGGAATTTGGAAAGTGGCACTGACCTCCAGCGGCGGAGGGCGGGTGAATTGAATCAGCGCCTTCTGAGTGCTCTCAGCCTCGATGATGAGCACCTCTCCCTCCACCCGACTTTGGTCTGCCTGCAGGTATTTGCCTAAATTGTGAAACGGTGGCCGGATCTCCAACAAAGTGTCCCAGCGCGACTGACGCTCCTCGACAACGAGGCGCAGCCGCGCTGCTTCTGCAGCGTCGTGATCCTTGATCCAGGCCAGGGTGGCTTCGATTTCGGCGCGGTCATTCTCGCCGATCCTTGGC
>NZ_JBILYB010000250.1:0-4874 GCF_044378005.1 Prosthecobacter sp. | reverse complement strand
GCGACTATTTTCACAATCCAGGAGCGGGCTTCTGGCGCAAGGTGTCGAGCGTGGTTCTGGTGCCGAAAGGCGAGCTGGTGAAGTGGACGACGGTTTATCAACTGCTCGATGCCGAGGGCAAGCCGGTGATGAAGGAGACGCAGGTGTGGACGATGCGCGATAACGATGGCCGTTACTTCCTGGAGCTTGAATGGAAGGGTGAAGGGCTCGTGGACTTGACCATGGCCAAGCAGCCTTACGGCGGACTCTTTCTGCGCATGCCGTGGAAGCCAGGCATGGAAGGCGGCGTGATGAACAGCGTGCGTCAGAGCAACGGGCGTGCTGAAGGACAGCGCTCGATCTGGGTGGATGTCGGCTTAAAACTGGATGGTCGCGAGGACCAGGCGCACATTGCGATTTTTGATCATCCGAAGAACGCTGGCTACCCGCAGTCGTGGCGCGTGGATGGGCAGATGGGTGTGGGGCCTTGTCGCGCGATTACGGGCGATTGGAAGATTGCCAAGGGCAAGTCCGAGACGGTGCGGCATCAGTTCTTTGTCTATACGGGCAAGCTCAATGATGTGGCCGTCACGGATGCGTGGAAGGCCTACACGGGTCAGGGTTCGGATGCTGTGATGTGGGGCATCGCCAAGGCGGAAGGCAAAGAGGCTGCTTTTCTTACCGGCGAACAAGCGGTGGCAAAGATGACCGTGCCTGAGGGTTTCGAAGCGAAGCTCGCTGCGGTGGAGCCGATGATCACACAGCCGATGGCGTTCTGCTGGGATGATCGCGGCCGCCTTTGGGTCGCGGAGAATCGTGACTATGAAACACGCAGCGCAGGTTTCTCCGCCGATGGCAACAGTCGCATCCTGATCCTGGAAGACACGACTGGCGATGGGAAGTTCGACACGCGAAAAGTCTTCCTTGAAGGCATTCCGTTTCCTTCGGCCATCGCCGTGGGCTTCGATGGATTGTGGCTCGGTGCACCGCCGAATCTGCTCTTCGTTCCTGACAAGAATCACGACGACAAAGCCGATGGCCCGCTTGAGGTGCGGCTCACGGGCTGGGGCATTCAGGATCGCCATGAAGTGTTCAATAGCTTCAGTTGGGGGCCTGATGGGTGGCTCTATGGCTGCCAGGGTTTCGCTACACGCTCGACCGTGGGCAAGCCTGCGGATGGCGGCAAAATCTTGCGCAAGGGCGATCCGTTCCCCACCGAGATGCCGGTCAAAGATGGCCAATACATTGATGGTGGTGTTTGGCGTTATCATCCCACGAAGGATCGCTTTGAAGTCGTCGCGCACGGCTTCAGCAATCCATGGGGACTCGACTTCGATGACCACGGCCAGATCTTCATCACGGCCTGCGTCATCCCGCATCTCTGGCATGTCATCCCCGGCGGCATCTATCACCGTCAGGGCGGCAGCCACATCAATCCTTACGTCTTCGATGACATCAAGACCATCGCCGACCATCGCCATCGCTCCGCGCACGGCGGCGCTCGTGTCTATCTCGCCGATGAGTTCCCGAAGGAATACCGCGACCGCATCATCATGGCAAATCTGCACGAGCATGATGTGATCACGGACATCCTCAAGCCCAGCGGCTCGGGTTTCATCGGCCATCATGGCAATGAACCACTCTTCGCCAATGACAACGCGTGGGTGGGCTTCAGCATGGAAATCGGACCCGATGGCGCGGCGTATGTGCTCGACTGGCATGACACCGAAATTTGCGGCAATGCCACGCACGACAAAGACACCGGCCGCATTTACCGCCTCGCGCCGAAGGGCCTGCCAGGGAAGTCCGGCATCAACCTCGCTGCGCAGTCCGATCTCGAACTCGTCGGCCTTCTGACGCATCGCAACGACTGGTATAGCCGCCGTGCTCGTGTGCTGCTCCAGCAACGTGCTGCTGCGCATCAACTCGATGCCGCAGTGCCCGCAAAGCTGTGGGAACTCTTCGCGCAATCCAAGACCTCCGCGCATCAACTTCGCGCTCTCTGGGCTTTGCACATCACGCAGAATCTCCCCGCGGATCGTTTGCTGCCGTTGCTCGATCATGTGGAGCCCTATGTTCGCGGCTGGGCCATCCAGTTGCTGGGTGAAGATCGTGCTTATAGCACGGCAGCTTTGGCCAAGTTCACCGCGATGGCGGAGAAGGACAGCTCGCCCATCGTGCGCCTTTACCTCGCGGCGGCGCTTCAGCGCATGAACGTGGCGGAGCGCTGGCCCATCGCGCAGAACCTCGTCGCTCATGCCGAGGACGCTGCGGATCACAACTTGCCGAAGATGATTTGGTTTGGCATCGAGCCGATGGTCGAAGCCGACGCCACGCGAGCGATGGTACTCGCCACGCACAGCAAGATCCCGCTGCTCGCGCCATACATCGCTCGCCGCGCCATCGCTGCCAAACAGCTTGAGCCCGTGGCTGCCGCGCTGCTGAGCAACACCGATCTCGCCCTGCGTCTCCAGCTTCTGGAAGGCGTGCGTGATGGCCTCAAATCGCTGGGCCGCAATGTGGTCACGAAGCCAAAGAACTGGGATGAAGCATTTGCCGCGCTCGATGACACTAAGGAGGCAAAATTGAGCGACTTCACCGCGCAGATTGGTCAGCTTTTCGGCGATGCCAAAGCCGCCGAAGCCCAGCTTGCCGTGCTCAAGGACAAGGCCGCGCCTATTGAGCGTCGCCGGCAAATCCTGACCGCCTTTGCCCGCGATGCCTATGCCGCTGCGCTGCCCGTGGTGTTGTCCCTGCTCGATGAACCCGCCGTGCGTCGCGATGCCATCCGCGCTCTGGCTTCGTTCGATGCGCCGCAGATCGCGCCGACCTTGATCCAGCGCTACGCCAAACTTTCAGCTGTGGAGAAAGCCGAGGTCGTCACCACGCTCTCCGCACGCCGCAGCACCGCGCAGGCCTTGGTCGCTGAGCTGAAGAAGAACACGATTCCGAAGACCGATGTCACCGCCTTTGACGCCCGCCAACTCTACCGCGTGCTCGGGCCATCGTTCGTCGAGTTCTGGGGTCCCATCACCCAGCTCGCCAGTGATAAGCAGGCTGAGATGGCAAAATACAAAGCCATGCTCACCGATGCCGTGATTGCCAAAGCCAATACCAGTAAGGGTCGCGCCATCTTCGAGCGCACCTGCATGGGCTGCCACATGCTCTATGGCGCTGGCGGCATTGTCGGCCCCGATCTCACCGGCTCCAATCGCGCTAATCTCGACTACATCCTCGCCCAGATCATCAACCCCAGCGAGGTCATGCAGGAGAGCTATCAACTCGTCATCGTCACCACTCGCGATGGCCGCACCCTCTCCGGCACGGTCGCTGCCGAAGACAACCAACAGCTCACGCTCCGCCTTGTCGGCCAAGACAGCGTCGTCACCAAATCCGAGATCCTCTCTCGCGAGAAATCCCCCATCTCCATGATGCCCGAGGGCTTGCTCAAAACCCTCAAAGACGACGAAGTCCGCGACCTCATCGCGTATCTGCGCACCACCGCGCAGGTGCCGTTGCCGAAGCCGTGAGAACGCACGCGATGAAAGACTCACTCTGCCTCCGCCTGCTGACGGCGCTTGTCGTTCTCAGCAATCTTGTCCGCGCTGACGAACCTCCGCTACGTGTGGCGGTCACGCCGGATTCGCTGCGCTTTGCGTGGCCGCCCAGCGCGGGAATGACGGAGATTCGCGAGTTACCGCTGCATACCTCGGCGGTGGGAGAAGGCCGCGTTTTGTGGAGCGGCGAGGGTGCGGAGGCAACGGTGCCTCGCTTCGATGGCAAACGCGACCGGCTGTTCGCTAAGTTTGAACGTCGCTTGGATGGAAAGGCTCTTGGTCCGCCGCAGCATGTCACGGATTTCTCCGCGCTCCCGCAACGGAAGAACTCCCTCGGCTCGCTCGCGAACAAGAAAGGGATCGCCTGCCTGCTCGACGTGGAAGATGGCAAGGCGCTCGGCTTCGGGCAGTCGAACCAGAACATCAACATCGGCTGGCTGATCGATTGGCAGAGCGTGGAACCCAAGCTCAGCTTCGAATTTGAGGGGAGAAAGATCGGGCTTCGTCCGGCTGCGGTCGCGGCGCTTGATCGCGAGCTGCAGGCGCTCCACGCGGCGAAGATGCGCGTGACCGGCATCCTCGGGAACTACGTTCCGAAGACCATGTCACGGACATCGCCGCTCGTGCATCCCCTCACTGATCCGGCGACGGTTCCAGAGGGCCCGGCGGCGTTCAATACGGCGACGGAGGAAGGCGTCTTCTTTTACCGCGCGATCCTCCACTGGCTGGTGGATCGCTACACGCGGGAGGATGCGCAGTTTGGCCAGATCGCTGGGCTTGTGATCGGTAACGAAGTGCAGAACCACTGGGGCTGGTATCACCTGGGCGCGGTCGAGCCGGAGGTGTTGTTGCGCGAATACAGCGTGGCGCTGCGCATCGCCGATCTGGCCACGCGCAGTGTGCATGCGGACTTCCCGATCTTTATCTCGCTGGACCATCACTGGACGCTTACCGCGACGACGGATCGGACGCACGACTTCACCGGCCTGGAGGTTCTGGATGGAGTCCACGAGCGTGCGAGACGTGAAGGGGATTTCCCATGGAACCTCGCGCATCATCCGTATCCAGAGAACCTCAGGCAGCCAAGCTTTTGGAATGATCGCTCCGCGCCCTTGCGGTTCGATGCGCCGCGGATCACGTTTCACAATCTCGAGGTGCTGCCCGCCTTCCTGCGCCAGCCGCGCTTCCTTTTCGAGGGCAAGCCACGCCGAATCGTGCTGACCGAACAAGGCTTTGACTGCCCGCCCGGTCCCGACGGTGAACTTGTGCAAGCCGCCGCCTTCGCGCTCGCGTGGAAGAAGGTGCAGGCGCTGCCAGGCATCGAGTCCTTTCTTTATC
>NZ_JBILYB010000249.1:0-4881 GCF_044378005.1 Prosthecobacter sp. | reverse complement strand
TGCGCTATAAACAGAACCTCTGGGGCAACGACAGCGGCACCACGGCCTTCGCTTTGATGCCGTATCTGACCATCCCCACTCATACCGGCGTGAGTGATAAAGCTTGGGCCGGTGGCCTCATCATGCCGCTCGCGATCTCGCTTTCGGACCGCGTCTCGCTCGGCCTCATGGGCGAGGTGGACCTCGTCCCCGATGCGGAAACCAACGGCCACGACCTCGAATGGCTGCACTCCGCCACGCTCGGCATCTCTTTGACCGAAAAGCTCGGCATGTATCTCGAACTCGTTGGCATCGCCGGGCAGGATGCCGACTATCAGGCGCTATTCGATACGGGTGTCACCTTTGCTGTGACTGAAAGCCTCGTTCTCGATGCCGGCGTGCGACTTGGCATGAACCGCGCTGCGCCTGACTTCGGCGTCTTCACCGGCATGAGTATTCGTTTTTAAATTATCACCACCATGCTGACCCGCCTCCTTTCCCTCCTTCTAGTCCTTTCCGCGCTGCCTTCCTGCAAAAGAGAAGCGGCACCGTCGGACGGCAAAAAGCGCATCCTCACCACCTTCACTATTATAGAGGACATCGCGCAAAACGTGGCTGGCGACGCGGCGGTGGTCGAGTCCATCACGAAGCCTGGCGCTGAGATCCACGACTACGAGCCCACACCGCAGGACCTCGTGAAGGCGCAGGATGCCGATCTCGTGCTGTGGAATGGCCTCGGTCTGGAGCGCTGGTTTGAGAAGTTCCTCCAGCAGGTGCGCGATGTGCCCGCCGTGGTCATCAGCGATGGCGTCGAGCCGATGAGCATCGGCGAAGGCCCCTACAACGGCAAAGCCAACCCCCACGCCTGGATGTCACCCGCCAATGCCATCAAGTATGTCGAAAACATCCGCGCAGCTTTGGCGAAGCTCGACCCGCCCAACGCCGCCACCTACACCGCCAATGCCACCGCCTACACCGAGAAGCTGAGGGCCGTCGATGCGCCCGTGCGGCAGAAGTTGGAGACCATTCCTGCCTTGCAAAGGTGGCTCGTGAGCTGCGAAGGTGCCTTTTCCTACCTCGCCCGCGACTATGGCATGAAGGAACTCTACCTCTGGCCGGTGAACGCAGATCAAGAAGGCACGCCGCAGCAGGTGCAGAAAGTCGTCGATACCGTCCGCGCCAGCCAGATCCCCGTCGTCTTCAGTGAAAGCACCATCAGTGACAAAGCCATGCAACAAGTCGCCAAGGAAACAGGAGCCAAGTTCGGCGGCGTGCTCTATGTGGACTCGCTGACCGAAGCCACCGGCCCTGCACCGACGTATCTGAAGCTGCTCGAAACCAACGCTGACACCATTGTGAAGGCGTTCACCGGAAAATGACCCACCCCCTCTCCATCGAAGTCTCCAACGTCACCGTCGCGTATCCGAACGGGCACATCGCGCTGAGCGATGCCACGTTCACCCTGCGACAGGGAACCATCGCCGCTCTCGTGGGGGTGAACGGCAGCGGCAAGAGCACACTCTTCAAAGCCATCATGGGCTTCGTGCGGCCGGTGAGCGGCAGCATCCGGCTCGCGGGCAGCACGGTGGAGGCGTCGAGGAAGAGCAAGCTCGTGGCCTATGTGCCGCAGAGTGAGGAAGTCGATTGGACCTTCCCCGTCAGCGTGTGGGATGTCGTCATGATGGGCCGCTATGGGCACATGAACTTCCTCCGCATCGCCAGCGCCGAAGACAAACGCAGGGTGAATGAAAGCCTCGCCCGAGTCGGCATGACCGAGTTCAAAGATCGACAGATCGGCGAACTCTCCGGCGGGCAAAAGAAGCGCGTCTTCCTTGCCCGAGCGCTCGCGCAAAACGGCCAGATCATACTGCTCGACGAGCCCTTCACCGGCGTCGATGTCACTACCGAGGAAGCCATTATCGAGCTGCTCCGCGCCTTGCGTGATGAAGGCCGCATCATCCTCGTCTCCACGCACAATCTCGGCAGCGTGCCCGAGTTCTGCGACCATGTCGTGCTCGTGAACCGCACCGTCCTCGCCTCCGGACCGCTGGAAGACGTCTTCACCGAAGACAACCTCAACCGCGCCTTCGGCGGCGTGCTCCGCCAGTTCCATTTCGAAAGCAGCACCATCCAGGATCACGATGGCAAGACCGTGAAGCTGCTGACTGATGATGAGCGCCCACTCGTATTCGGCAAAGGCGGCCATCTCGAATACAAGGACCGGCATGGCAGGGAGAAGCTGGTCGAGCAGCGGAAAGAGGAGGTGGGGGAATGAATGACCTCCTCACGCCCTTCGAATACGACTACATGCTCAAAGCCATCCTCGTGAGCGGCTTGATCGGTGGAGTGTGTGCCTTCCTCTCGTGCTTCATCACGCTGAAGGGCTGGTCGCTCATGGGCGATGCCTTGTCTCATGCGGTGGTGCCGGGGGTGTCGCTGGCTTGGCTCTTGGGGCTGCCGTTCTCGGTGGGGGCTTTCATCGCGGGGATTCTGGCGGCGGTGACGATGGGATGGATCAAGAAGAAATCGGGGCTGCGGGAGGATGCAGTGATCGGCGTTGTGTTCACCAGTTGGTTTGCGCTCGGGCTGCTGCTGCTCTCGCTGTATCCGAGCAATCTGAACCTCAAGACCATCATCTTTGGCAACATCCTTGCCATCTCTGATCCCGACATCCTGCAGGTGCTCATCATCGCCGGCATCTCCATCCTCGTGCTGGCGATGAAGTGGCGCGACCTGCTGCTCTACTGCTTCGATGAGGCCCATGCGCGGGCGCTGGGTATGAACACGGGCTTCCTGCATTTCCTGCTGCTCTCGTTGCTTGCGGCGACAGCAGTGGCGGCGCTGCAAACGGTCGGCGCTTGTCTCGTCGTCGCCATGCTGGTCACGCCGGGAGCCACGGCCTATCTCCTGACGGATCGTTTTGGCAGGATGCTCGTCATCGCCACCATCACGGGCGCGTTGTGCGGCGTCATCGGCGCGTATGCCAGCTACTTCATCAATGGCAGCACGGGAGGGTGCATCGTTGTGCTGCAAACGCTCGTCTTCCTCGCGGCACTCATCTTCGCGCCGAAGCACGGCCTTCTTGCCACGCGACGCCTGCGTCGTCTTGCCTCACTACCCGCATGAGCTGGCTCGCCCCACTGCAATACCCCTTCATGGTCGAGGCGCTGATGATCAGCGCGCTCGTCGGCAGTGTGTGCGCCGTGCTTTCCTGCTACCTCGTGCTGAAAGGTTGGTCGCTCATGGGCGATGCCATCTCTCACGCCGTCCTGCCGGGCATCGTCATCGCTTACATGCTCGGGCTGCCGCTGGCCATCGGAGCCTTTGCGGCCGGGCTGCTCTGCGCCACGGCCACAGGCTGGATCAAAGCCAGCACACGCATCAAAGAAGACACCGTCATGGGCATCGTCTTCACCGGTATGTTCGCCTTCGGGCTCGTCCTTTTCACCAAGGTGCAGACAGACGCGCATCTGAACCACATTCTGTTTGGCAACATCCTCGGCATCGAGCGTGACGACCTCATTCAAACCGTCGTCGCCGGTGTCATCACGCTCGTCGTCATTCTCGCCATGCGGAAAGACCTCATGCTCTTCTGCTTCGACCCCGCTCATGCCCGCGCCATCGGGCTGAACACCACGCTGCTGCACTACGTCCTGCTATCGCTGCTCTCCGGCACCATTGTCGCCTCCATGCAGGCTGTGGGCATCATCCTCGTCGTGGCCATGCTCGTCACACCGGGCTGCACGGCGCGGCTGCTCACCGATCGCTTTGATCGCATGTTGCTCATCGCCACCGCCTCATCCGTGCTCGCGAGTTGCCTCGGCGTCTATGTCAGCTTCTTCATCGACGGAGACACCGGACCTTGCATCGTGCTAGCCCAGGCGACGATGTTTGCCGGGGCACTTGTCTGGAAGCACCACCGCCTGCGTCAAGCCACCAAGGGGGAACGCCATCCGGGTTTCAGTCTTGAAACAAGATAAGCCGCTCCATGACCGAGGGTTTCGTTCCTCAACCCCCGGCTACTCATGGGCTAGCCCTCCGGGCTAAGAGGAGGTTTTGGAATGGCCCTTCCCATGCCGGACAAAACGCACATTTTGATTGCCTGAATGCGGCCAGGGAGGGTAATCGTCATCGGTGAGCCACACCTCCCATCTTCAGACAACAAATCAGTGGGCTACTTTTGCTGAGAAACCGCACGATCTGTGAATGACCAACAGTGTTCGGCCACAAAATAGTATGGCTACCATAGAGCAATTTAACCAAGAATTTCACAAATACCTTGATGATGATTTCGAGGTTTTATTTGCTGCGCACGCGCCTCCGTCATTTGCAGCAATCGCTGAGTTTCAAAAAACGATTCAGTGCCACTTTCCAGCAGACTTCGTTTGTTTTATTTCCCACTACTGTAACGGATTTTACGCCGAAGCGCATGAGAGCGTGTGGCCAAGAAAGCAAGGAGGAGCTTACTGGATGTTTCAGCATGGGCTCTTGGTTTATGGATTGGACGCGGGCCTGCCAGATTGAACAAATCTACGGACTAACGTCTTTGAGTTTAGGAAAAAGTCAGGGACCGAGCTCACGCCATGCATGAAGACTATTTCGAGTGCTGATCCATATTGTTTTACTGCCGACGGTAACTTGGTGAAGTGGAATCATGAGATTGGTCAGCCCATGAAGCTTGCTGAATCCTTTTTTGAGGCATTCGTAAAGGAACTCAGTCATTTGCGAGCAAACAAAGAGAGGGCGAAAAAAGAGTTAGTTCACTGAACGCAGCTTCCCAATCGAGAATGCTAAAGTCGAAGAGAATAAGCACGACCATCTGGCGGCTTGGTTTGAACGTTACTCCATCAGAATGAGCTGGCACGTTGGCTGGATAGGTATCTTCCAGCAGCGAAGAAAAAA
>NZ_JBILYB010000248.1:0-4941 GCF_044378005.1 Prosthecobacter sp. | reverse complement strand
CCGCCTGCAATCCCTCCCGCGCCGCACTTATGAGCGGCCTCCGCCCCTGGACCACCGGCATCTACACCAATGGCGACCCCGCCCAAGGCGTCCTCAAAGACGTCAACACCATCAACCGTCACTTCCTCGCCCAAGGCTACAACACCCGCGGCGGCGGCAAAATCTACCACAACTTCAGCAGCGAAGGCCGGGACGACGGCTGGACCGAATGGGCCGGCCTCTTCCCCAGCATCCCAGAGCACGAGGAAAACCTGAACGGCCTCGGGCGCGGCCACTTCGACTGGGGTCCAGTCGATGCCAAAACCAGCGACATGGGCGACACAAAGCTCACCGACTGGGCCATCAACCACCTCAAGACCGCCCCCACGGACAAGCCACTCTTCCTCGGCGTCGGCTACGTCAAGCCCCACCTCCCCTGGTACGTCCCCCGCGAATACTTCGACCGCTTCCCCCTCGCCGACATCCAGCTCCCCATCACCAAAGACGACGACCTCGCCGACATCCCCGCCCCCGGCATCAAGATGGCCGGCCCCGAGGGCGACCACGCCGCCGTCCTGAAAGGCGACCAGCGGAAAAAAGGCGTCCAGGCCTACCTCGCCACCATCTCCTACCTCGACGACCAAGTCGGGCGACTGATCGACGGCCTCGATGCCAGTCCCCGCAAAGACAAAACCATCATCGTCTGGTGGACCGACCACGGCTGGGCCCTCGGGCAAAAGCAGCACTGGCGCAAATTCGCACTCTGGGAGACCACCACCCGCACCAGCTTCGCCATCGTCGCCCCCGGAGTCACCCATCCCGGCCATCGGACAGACGCCCCCGTCGATTACACGAACATCTACCCCACCCTCTGCGAACTCACCGGCCTGCCCATCCCCGAGCACGTCAAAGGCCCCAGCCTCCTCCCCCTGCTCAAAGACCCCAAGGCCGCCTGGGACCACATCGCCATCTGCTCCCATGGCAAAGGCAACCACGCCGCCCGCGACAGCCAGTACCGCTACATCCGCTACGCCGACGGCAGCGAGGAGCTCTACGATCACCGCAAAGATCCGAACGAATGGACCAACCTCGCCAGCGACGTCGGCACCAGCGAGATCAAAGCCCGCCTCGCCTCCGTCCTCCCCAAAGAAGAAGCTCCACCCACCTCCGGCGGCAAAGGCAGCAACGGCGACGGCGGCAAACCCAAGAAGGGCAAAGGCAAAGGCAAGAAGAAGACCGAGTGACCCCGCCGTAGCCCGACTTTCCAAGTCGTAAGCGGGTGCAGCGAGATTGCATCTCGCCCATCTCCCTCCCCCCAAGTTGGAAACTCGGGGCACCAGCATACGAGTTTCAAACTCGTTCTACTCCGCACCGCTTGCACCCACGGCGGCCCGCGCCAACATCGGCGGCACCATGTCTGCCCTCGAAGATCTCCTCACCTGCCTGCGCTTCCCTAGCGTCTCCACTGACTCGAAACACCGCCCTGATGTCCGCGCTTGTGCGGACTGGCTGGTGGCGAAACTCACCGGCATGGGGCTGACGACGACTCTGCATGAGACGCCGGGACATCCGATCATCGTGGCCAAGAACGCGCACCTGCCGGGCCGCCGCACGGTGCTGCTTTACGGGCACTACGATGTGCAGCCTGCCGAGCCGCTGAATGAGTGGCTGTCTCCGGCCTTCGAGCCGACGATCCGGGATGGCCGCATCTACTGCCGTGGGGCCACGGACAACAAGGGCCAGCTCATCGCCCACGTTTCGGGTTTGGCAGAGACTCTGGCCGAGCATGGGGATCTGCCGGTGAACCTCACGATCCTCTTCGAGGGCGAAGAGGAGATCGGCAGCCCGAATCTGAAACCTTTCCTGGAAGCTCATGCGGAGGAACTCGCCTGCGATGTGGTGGCCATCTCGGACACGGGCATGGTGGGCGAAGGGATCGGCACCTTCACCTATGGTTTGCGCGGCATCGCCTGCATGGAGGTGAAGGTCCACGGCCCCAGCATCGACCTCCACTCCGGCATTTTTGGCGGAGCCATCGCCAATCCTGTGACCATGGCGGCGCGTCTTGTGGCAACTTTGCATGATGCCGAGGGGCGGGTGATGATCCCTGGCTTCTACGATGGCGTGCGCGATCTCCAGGACTGGGAACGCACGAGCTGGAAAGGCCTCGGCGATGGCGATGCGGAGACGCTCAGTCTCACCGGCTCACCGGCCCTCTTTGGCGAACCCGGCTACACGGAGCGCGAGCGCCGCTGGGCCCGCCCGACGGCTGAGGTGAATGGCATTGGCGGTGGGTATCAGGGCGAAGGCTCGAAGACCGTGATCGCCCGTGAGGCCTTCTTTAAGCTGAGCTTCCGTCTCGTTCCCGACCAGGACCCAGCGCGCATCCTGGATCTGGCCGAGGCGCATCTGCGCGCCCAGGCCTCCCCGGCTGTCCGGCTGGAGATCAAACGTGGCCACACCGGCATGGCCTACCTGATGGACCCGCACTCGGCCTTTGGCGCAGCTGCTCAGCGCGCACTTCAGGCCACCTTCGGTGGAAATGTAGCCCTCATCCGTGAAGGCGGCAGCATCCCCATCGTCCAGGCTTTCAAAGATGTGCTGAAAGCCGACACTCTGCTGCTCGGTCTGGCACTGCCAGACTGCCAGGCGCACGCCCCAAACGAGAACTTCCCCATCGCGAATCTGGAGGCAGGCATCCGCCTGAATCAGGCTCTGCTGCGGGAGCTGGCTCGGTGAATTTTACAGCAGGAGTAGGCTCGCCGCCCCAGGCACGACTGCAGAGGCGCGGTGTCTCTTTTTGTGCATGATGCCTCGGTTGCCGTTCTCCGGTGCTGCACTATTCTTACCACCTATGGCCGATCCCGAACAAACACTCGACTACCTGGAGCAGCAGATCCCCAGTCTCTCAGCTGCAGCGGTGGATGTGGCCTACTGGCAGGCTCTGGCCTCGGGACAAGCGGTGCTGGTCAGTGGAGATGACGGTATTTATCAGGCCTTTGCCGATGGCACGAGGGCGCTCATCAAAACCACACGGAAGCCATTGAGCGTGCCTGTGGGAACCCGGATACGCCTTCCATGAATCACGCAGTCCCGAGGCTGCGAATGTTCGCCGGGCCGAATGGCTCTGGCAAAAGCACCATCAAGAGCATGGTGCCCAAAAAACTGCTGGGCGTGTATCTGAACCCGGATGAGATCCAGAAGGATATCGAAGACCGGGGCTTTCTGAATATGCGGGACTACGGTGTGGAGACGACAAGGGAGGAGATTCTGCCTTTCTTCGCGAATTCGACATTGCTTCAAAAGGCAGAGATGGACGAGGAGGCAGCTTATCTGCGCTATGCCGACGGCAAGCTGAGCTTCCATGAAGTCAGTGTGAACGCTTACTTTGCCTCGGTAGCGGCAGATTTCCTGAGGCAGAAGCTGCTCGAACAACGGGTGTCCTTTTCCTTTGAAACGGTGATGTCATCGCCAGACAAAGTTGCCTTACTGGAAAAGGCGCAAAGGATTGGCTACCGAACCTACCTTTACTACATAGCCACAGATGACCCGGCGATCAACGTGGCCCGTGTGAAGGCGCGGGTGAACCTGGGCGGACATGATGTGCCGAAAGACAAGATCGTGAGCCGTTACGCGCGGTCGCTGGGTCTGCTGATGGAAGCGGTGAAGCACACTCACCGTGCCTATCTTTTCGACAACTCGCGGCACGGTGGTGAGCGGCTTTGGGTGGCGGAGATCACAGATGGACACGACTTGGAGCTGAAGAGCGATCCAATGCCACATTGGTTCCAAAAAGCCATCTGGGACAAAGCTCAGCCCTATGCCTGACCAATCCCGCTCCGAAGGCCACCCACAGAACCGTGGTAACATCCTCGACAAGGAAGATGAAAAGCAGCGCTGGCGGCGGCAGTCGATGAGCTATGTGCGTGCATGCTGCCCATGAAAAAGCGGAGCCGGGGTGACCCGTGCTCCGCTGGATGATTTGTCTCTGGGCGGCAGATTACTCGGCCACTTTGACGCTCTTGATGAGGATAGGCTCGGATGGCACGTCGCCATGAGGGCCGTTGCGGCCGGTGGGCACGCTGACGATGGCATCGACGATGTCGAGGCCCTTGGTGACCTTACCAAAGACGGCGTAGCCGTAGCCATCGAAGCTCGGGTAGTCGAGGTTGGCGTTGTCCTTCACGTTGATGAAGAACTGGCTGGTGGCGCTGTTCGGATTGCTGGTGCGGGCCATGGCGATGGTGCCACGGTCGTTCTTGAGGCCGTTTTTGGACTCGATGGAGATCGGGGCGTCCACGGACTTCTGGTTCATGTCGGGGGTGAAACCGCCGCCCTGGATCATGAAGCCGGGGATGCAGCGGTGGAAGATGGTGCCGTCATAGTGGGCTTTTTTGGCATACTTGACGAAGTTTTCGACGGTGATCGGGGCCTTCACAGGGTCGAGTTCGAGTTCGATGGTGCCTTTGCTGGTCTCCATCACAATTTTCACGGGTTTGGCTTCAATCACGGGTTTGGTCTCCTGGGCTTGGTTGATGCCGGTCAGGCCAGCAAACGAGAGGACGAGAGCGGCAAGAGTCGGAAGTTGTTTTTTCATGTCGGGTTGGATTGGGTGGCTGATGTGAGTCTGGAAGACTCGGATTGCAATACGCTTTTGGGGTGAAAAAAATCATGAAAACAGCGTCACTCGACGATGTAAACGATGCGACCGCAGCTTTCGCACTGGGCCAGCACTTCTCCGGCGCGGGCCGCCTGCAAGGTGCCGGAGACGACTTTCATGTGGCAGCCGCCGCAGACGCCATTGATGAGTGGGACGACTCCAGAGTCGCCCTTTTCGGTAAAGATGCGCTGGTAGAGGGACACGGTGGCGGGATCCAGCGGGGCGACGATCTCGGCGCGCTCGGCTTCGACTTCAGCGAGGCGGTTCTTCACGCCTTCGGCACGCTCGACGAGCTGCTTGAG